>JAPLME010000006.1 GCA_026387175.1 Candidatus Omnitrophota bacterium | reverse complement strand
GTAAGCGGGTTCTATTACCTGTTCAAAGAGAGAAGGATCAAGGCCATGGTAATAGCCCTCTCTTTACTTGTCGCTTCTTATTCGATCTTAACTTACGAGAGGAACAGGGCATGGAGAGATGAGTTTACTTTATGGAATGACACGGCGCATAAATCACCCGGGAAAGCGAGGCCCTATACCAGCCGCGGAGTAGCTTATAATGTAAAAGGCAGTTATGACCTGGCTATCTCGGACTTCAGCAGAGCCATTGAATTAGACCCTAATGACGCCAAGGCCTATGTAGGCAGGTCAGGGGCCTATGGCCCTAGAGGCGATCTGGACCAGGTGATATCCGACTGTAACAAAAGTATAGAGATCAATCCTGATCTGGTCGACGCATATTATAACAGAGGTTTAGCTTATCAAGAGATGGGCAAGATAGATCTGGCCATTGCCGACTATAATAAAACAATCGAAATTGATCCCGCGCATCCCAGGGCTTACATCAATAACAATATTGTCTCTAAAGCCTATATCAATAGGGGTATTGCTTATGTCATTAAGAGAGATTATAATCAGGCGATTTTTGATTACACTAAAGTCATTGAAAGCGACTCTAATGCCGGAGAAGCCTATAAAAACCGGGCGGTCGCATATTACTTCAGAAAAGAATATGACAAAGCCTGGGATGATGTGAATATGGCAGAAAAGTTAGGTTATAGATCGCATCCGGGATTCCTCGAAGAGCTGAGGAAAGCTTCGGGCAGATAAATAACAGATTTATGTTGCAGAGGGTTTCTATTCAGGGTAAAATATCTCTACAAAGAAAGGGGGGCAGGGGTAATGAGAAAGATATTCGTAGCGGTTAGTTGCATTACTTTTTGTTTTTCCTTGATTGCCGGCGCCGGTAAATTGTGCGCTCAGGAGAATGCCTCAAATACAGATTTGAAACAAGAGGTGAATTCTGATAAGCAGGATATTAAAGCCGCGCACCAGGCCATGAAGCAGAATGCTCAAGCGGCCAGGACGGAAGAGAAACAATTGCAGCAGCAGATAAAAGACGCTGTCGCGTCAGGAGATATGGCGACTGCCAATCAGCTTAAGGCGCAGTTGAAGAGTACACATCAGGAAAATGTGCAAGAGAAGAAACAGGATATACAAAATTTAAAAGCTCAGAAAAAAGAATTAAGACAGGATACTAAAGGCGCTCGCCGCGCAGGTTATCCACCGCCGCCACCAAGACCCCTGAGAGTCGATAGAGACAATAATCCGCCCGGTCCTAGAGGCGGACCCGGCACGAATTGGGAAAACCCTGCCGGTCCCGCAGGCGGACCTGGCGCGAGCCCCGACAGACGCAAATAAAAGTTTTAGGGGTCAAGTTCCAATAGAAGCATAGCAAAGGCAGACCGTGATGAATAAGAGAATATTAATAGCAGCCTTGATTGTCGTATTGTGTGTACTCTCTTTTTTACTCATCAGGAATATGTTACTGCCCAAAGAAGAAATAATATTGGACCAGGCCAATAAGACATTTATTGTAAAAGGGGATGTGAAGATAAAAGGCCCTGAAGACGGCGCCAAGTGGCGGAAGATGGACTCCTCCACCATCCTTAAAAAAGGGGATACCGTAGAGACCGCCGGAGATTCGACAGTTGACATAATCATCGGTGATAATACCGATAAAGCGGTCAAGCTGGAAGAGAAGAGCCGCGTTGAGTTTCAGGGCATAAACCCCGCATACTTGAATTTTTCAAAAGGAAAGATACGCGTAACGCTGAAAAAGCTGGAACCCAAATCTTCATTTATTGTAAAGACGCCGATAGCGATATGCGGCGCAAGGGGGACGGCATGGTTAGAGGAAGCGAGCGCGGATAAGACCAAGATATCTGTATTTGAAAGCAACGTATATATATGCGGAATTGATGATCGCGGAAGGCCGAACACGAAAAAATATATTACAAGCGAAGGAACGGAGAGGGATGTTGAAAAGGGCCGGCGCGTAAGCGAAGCCCGGAAGATATCGGAAAACGATTTGATGGATTGGCAGCGTTGGGGCAAGAGCATCGAGTTCCTTAGGCAGGGGAAGGTCCTGGTAGATGATTTCGACATAAAAGAGAATTTTAACAATCTGAAGGGCCCCCTGGGTTCCTGGAACGTGTTCTATTCCGACCCGAACCAGTACTGTAGAGACGAATTTACCGATCTGGAAAGGGTGGGCGATAAAGGGTATAGTTTAAAATTGACTTATGATGTCGATTCGCCGTTCTCCGCGTATAACGGTTTTTTTACGTATTTAATGGATATAGATCTTTCCGGTTATAAGTATCTTGTATTTTATATAAAAGGCGACAAGAAGGCGGGTTTTACAGAGAAATTGAATCTTGAGCTCAAGAATGATAAAAAACAGGTAGGGAGGCTGTTCATTGAGGGTATAACGGATGAGTGGAAAAAGATGGTGATCCCGTTAGGGCAGTTTACGGGCATAAATGATTTTAAAGATATGAAGGAATTCGTGATAGTGTTTAGCGATATAGGCGTCACTAAAAAAGAGGGCGTTATATATATAGACGACATCTATTTTTCAAAGGCCGAACCAGGCGTTAAATAGCAGGAAAGAAAACAATAAAAAACCCTACGTGCACTAAATGCGTTGTAGGGTTTTTTTATCAGTCGGAGATTTGTTTATTCTTCGACTGACTCCACCTTTACGTTGAATGTGGTGCCTCTGACACCCACTATCGACGTAGGGGTCTTAACCTCAAACCTTGAATTCTCGCCGTGGATTTTCTGCGCTTTTATAAGGACTTCACCCATTGCCAGGTCGAGAAGTGTTTGCGAAGTATCCGTTTGTGGATCGGCTGTCAATTCGGCAAGCGACATCTGAGAACCCTCTTTTACTTCGACCATAGCGACCTTACCATTATCGATGTCTACGAGAGCCCATGACCCCGGAGCAGTCTTAAGAGTATCCCCCTCATTCATCACCATTCCGGCGCTGGCTGGAGACCAAACAGCTTGACCTATCGGTTTTATCTCAGCTGTTCCGTTGAGGCTTGTGATCTTGGCACTGCGCTTTTCCACAGCGTAACCAGTAACCGCTATGCCTAATATCAGCGCTATTATACAGATAATTCTGAGAGTTTTCATTTTCTTTCCCTCCTACTTTAAATATACCTGATAAAACATAAAAAGTCAATGGAGTGGGCAACTAATATATTTTTGTTAGGCATTGATTAAAAGTTAGATCTAGTGTATACTTTATGATAATATAATTAGATATTATAGTGATTTTGTGCGTTAATCTTCTTTATGTTGGAGAATAAAAAGTATGCATAAGATGAGAAAAGTAAGGATATTATTTACATTAGTATTCATGATTTCGCTTGCGTCTGTTTACGTATATGCCGAGAATGTTACGCAAAAGAAAACCGCGGATAAAATATCTGCGGAAGATGGGCAGACTGTAGAGTTTTCGGTCAAGGTACAGAAGCCCGTTGGCGACGTCGAATCAAAAGTGCCGGATACCGCTAAGGCTAAGACTGTGATGAGTCAGCAGGCAATAGACCAGCAGATAGTAGAGTGTAAAAGTGAGCTTAAAGAGATAGTTAAAGATGCCGAGACCAGCCTTAAAAAGATTGATGAAGAGTCTAAGGCAATAGAGAGCGACAAGGCAGCCGCTAAACATCTAAACGCGGCAGATATGTTTTTTGCCGCAGGCAAATTAGTTGAAGCTAAAAAGGAGTATGGCTCGGCAATGGCCATGGCCGGTACTCCGTCGATGAAGACGATGATAAAAGATAAGGAGCGGGCCCTTGATGAGCAGGTGAAGCAGATAGAGCTGCAGAACCGGAAAGCCGCTCAGGAGGCCGCCGATAAAGCGAAGTTAGAGGCCAGGAAGAGGGCTGAAGAAGAAGCCTCGACAAGGAAAGCGGCTAAAGAGAAGTCGGCAGCGGAGAAGAAAGCCGCGGAAGAGAAAAGGGTTTCCGAAAAGAAAGCCGCTCAGGAAGCCGCTAAACAGGCGAAGCTGGAGGCAAAGAAGAAGGCCGAGGAAGAGATGGCTAGGAAAAAAGCTGAGAAAGAAATGGCGAAGCGGAAAGCCGAGGAAGAGATAGCTAAGAAGAGAGCCGAGGAAGAAATGGCCAGGAAGAAGGCTGAAGAAGAAAAGGCCGCGAAGAAGGCCGAAAAAGAAATGGCGAAGAAGAAGGCGGAGGAGGAAATAGCTAGAAAGAAAGCTGAGAAAGAAATGGCGAGGAAGAGAGCCGAGGAAGAAATGGCCGCGAAGAAGGCGGCGGAAGAAATAGCCAGACAGAAAGCCACTCAGGAATCCGCAGCGAAAATTCAAGGGAGCCCGGCCGTCACAGCAGGAGAGACGGCAGGGAAAGCCAGTGGTTCCGTGACTGATCGGATCATCGCATCTCTTCCAGAGGCATCGACGGCGGCGGTTCAGGCGCCATCAGGATACGAGAGGCCCGCTCCCGTACCGCCGAGCGCGGCCGGAGAAGAGGTTTCCGCTATGTACAGGGAAGCGGTAGCGTTATACTGGGATGGTAAATATAGCGAAGCCAGGATGAAATTCGAACAGGTCCAAAAGGCGTCTCCTGAATACGCCCGTACGAATTATTATTTGGGGCGCGTGAAAGAGAAGCTGAACAAGTAAATTTATTTTCCCACATCCGGCCAATCTACCCAAAAATAATATTTTCAGGCCGATATCAGAGATATCGGCACTTAGCCTACAATACGGCTGAATAAACTAGGAGGTTACTATGAAGACATTGATCACATACTATTCATTTAGCGGCAATACAGATAGAGTGGCTAATATCTTTGCCGATAAATTAAAGGCCAATGGCGAGGTATTTCTACAAAGGCTTAAGCCTGCAGATGAAATCACCAATTTTGCCGCCCAGTGCCGGGCCGCTTTCACGAAAAAGCGCGCGAAACTCGACGCCGCGGTAAATTTTGACGCGAGTCCGTTCGATCTCGTGATACTGGGCTGTCCGGTATGGGCATTCGCCCCTGTTCCGGCGATGAACAGTTATCTGGATAACCTTAAAGGCCTTAACGGCAAACGCGTTGTAGTCGTCTTGACATCCGGCAGCGGACTTGGAGTCACGAGATGCTTCAAAAATATAAGAGACATATTACAGGGTAAAGGGGCCTCTTCCGTGGATGAGATAAACATTCCCGATCGGAAGCAGGGAGACGCCGGATTTATAGCGGCAACCGTTTCAAAATACTTATAACGAAAGGTCCCGGGTAATGCGCGTTGCGATGTATTATGCCAATAATGATGTGAGGCTCGAGGAGATGGCTAAACCTGTCATCGGCGACGGCGAGCTGCTGGTCCGTATTGAGGCCTCCGGTATTTGCGGCAGCGATGTGATGGAGTGGTACAGGATACACAGGGTGCCTCTGGTCCTTGGCCATGAGATCGCGGGAATTGTAGTTGAAGCCGGCAAAGGCGTCACGCGTTTTAAAACAGGCGACCGGGTCGCTGTCGCGCATCATGTGCCGTGCGGAGAGTGCCGTTATTGCGCCGCTGGCCATGAGACGGTTTGCGATACGCTTCGTAAGACCAATTTTGACCCGGGCGGATTTTGCGAATATGTGAGAGTGCCCGGAATTAATGTCGAGAAAGGGGTTTTCCCTCTGCCTGATAACGTCTCGTTTGAGGACGCCACATTTATCGAACCGCTTGCCTGTGTCCTGCGCGGCCAGCGCCGGGCAAATCTTAAAGAAGGCGATACCGTTCTCATAATCGGAAGCGGCATATCGGGGCTCCTTCATATAAAAGCGGCGCGTTCAAATGCCGCCGGACGCATATTCGCGACGGATATTTCAAACTTCAGGCTCGACGCCGCTAAGAGGGCCGGCGCCGATTATGCTATAAACGCAAAAGAGTATGGTCCCGAGAAACTGAGGAAGCTGAATGGCGGATATCTTGCTGATCTGGTGATAATCTGCGCGAGCGCTGAAAGCGCGTTCGAGCAGGCCTTGAGGTCTGTTGAGCGCGGCGGCACAGTACTGATATTCTCGGCAGCGGGTAAGGATGCCTCGCTTCCGGTCTCAACGAATGATATATTCTGGCGGAGCGAGGTTACCGTGACAAGCTCTTATGCGGGAAGCCCGCAGGACCACCTTGACGCGCTGGATAAAATATGCCTTGAAAAAATAAGTGTTTATGATATGATAACGCACCGGCTCGCTCTGAGAGAGACGGGCCTGGGGTTCAGGCTTGTCTCGGAGGCAAAAGAGTCGATCAAAGTAATTATCGAACCGCAAAAATAGCTATTTTAAAGGGAATGTGATGGCAACGCCGCTGGAGAGATGGGTAGATGAAGTATCGAAGCTCACAAAGCCCGACAGAGTATACTGGTGCGACGGCTCCGAGGAAGAGGCGCACCGCCTTATCGAGATCGGCATCAAGGAAGAGAAGATAGAAGGCAGCCCGGTCTTCAAAGAGTTAAATCACAAAACTTTCCCCAATAGTTATTATCACCGCAGCCATCCTACAGATGTCGCTCGCACCGAGCATCTCACTTTCGTATGCCATCCCGACAAGCAAACGGCCGGCCCGAATAACAATTGGATGGACCCGAAAGAGGCGAAGGAGAAGATGGCAAAGCTCTCCGACGGATGCATGAAGGGCCGCACTATGTACGTGCTTCCATACATGATGGGCCATCCGCAGTCGCCATACGCCAAAGCCTGTATTCAGTTAACGGATGTTTCGTATGTCGCGGTGAGCATGCGCATCATGACGCGCATGTCCAGGTATTCTATCGCCAAGATCGGCAACAGCGCCGATTTTGTAAAAGGCATACACTCGGTCGGTGATTTCGATTCGAACAAACGGTTTGTCATGCATTTTCCGGACGAGCACCTGGTATGGTCGATCGGCTCCGGATACGGCGGCAACGCGCTTCTCGGCAAGAAATGTTTCAGCCTGCGAATAGCGTCATGGCTCGGCAAGAAGGAAGGATGGCTGGCCGAGCATATGGTCATCGTGGGGATACAGGATCCCGCCGGCAATATCACTTACATCACAGCCGCGCTGCCGAGCGCCTGCGGCAAGACGAACCTGGCGATGCTGGAGTCCGCGTTGCCCGGCTATAAAATCTGGACGCTCGGCGATGATATCGCGTGGCTCAACGTCGGATCCGACGGCAGGCTCTGGGCGATCAACCCGGAGACCGGGTTTTTCGGCGTGGCGCCTGGCACATCGATGAAGACCAATCCCAACATGATGCGCACCCTCTTAAAAGGGACATTCTACCCGACGCTCTTCACGAATACCGCTTTGAACGCCGATACGAACGAACCATGGTGGGAAGGTATAGATGGCACCCCTCCGGTAAATCTTATAGACTGGCTGGGTAATAAGTATGACCCGGCCTCGGGCCAAAAGGCCGCGCATCCGAACTCACGTTTTACCGTTTCCGTTTCACAGTGCCCGAGCCTTTCAAGGGAGTTCGAGAACCCGCGGGGAGTGCCGATCTCGGCCATCCTTTTCGGGGGCCGGCGCACCCATATGATGCCGCTGGTTGTAGAGTCGAAGAATTGGCAGCATGGGGTATTTTCCGGCGCTCTTATGGGTTCCGAGACGACGGCGGCCGCCACGCATGCGGAGGGAGTTCTCAGGAGAGATCCGATGGCCATGCTCCCGTTCTGCGGCTACAATATGGGTGACTATTTCGGCCATTGGCTCGACATTGGCAAGAGAATGACCCGTCCCCCAAAGATATTTTCTATTAACTGGTTCAGGACCGACGGTCAGGGCAAATTCATATGGCCGGGTTTCGGAGATAATATCCGTGTGCTGAAGTGGATCATTGAAAGGACTAATGATAAAATAGGTGCCAGAGAAACGCCGATTGGATATCTGCCGAATGTCAATGACCTTGATTTGAAAGGGCTCTCGATATCGAAGGAGAATCTCGAGCGCCTCTTCGCGGTCAAATTCGATGAATGGCAAAAAGAGTCAGAGGACGCCGAAGCTTTTTTCAATAAGTTTGACGGCCGTATACCGAAGGAACTGATAGAAGAGCTGCATAGCCTGAAGGCGAAGCTAAAAGGCAGGTAGAGGTTATTTACATCGCAAAATTCGGAGGTAGAATATGGATTGGGGCATGAAGAACAGGCTCTCGAGGCTGATAAAGCCGAAGACTGGAAACGCGGTATGGCTTGCGATAGACCACGGATATTTTCTGGGGCCCGTATCGAAGCTGGAGGAGCCGGCAAAGACGATAAAGCCGCTTATTCCTTACACAGACGCTCTGATGTTGACGCGGGGCGTCCTCAGAAACTGCATTGACGCCGGCCTGGATATACCTTTTCTTCTCAGGGTCTCCGGAGGCAATTCAATAGCCGGGCCCGCGTTATCGAATGAGTCTATACAGACGTCAATGGAGGACGCGCTCAGGTTGAATGCCTCGGCGGTGGCTTTCTCCATATATGTAGGGACGGAACACGAGAACCAGACTCTGACGTGTCTGAGCCAGCTTGTAAATGAGGGCCAGAGATACGGCATGCCGGTCCTGGCGGTTACGGCGGTCGGTAAAGAGCTCGAAAAGAGAGACGCCCGTTACCTGAGCCTGTGTTGTCGGATCGCCGCCGAGCTCGGCGCACAGGTCGTGAAGACATATTATTGCGAAGATTTTGAGAAGGTGGTGCGATCTTGCCCGGTGCCTATAGTCGTCGCCGGCGGGCCGAAGCTCGAAACCAGCATGGATGTGCTTAACCTTGCTTATGAGGCTATACGCTCAGGCGCCCATGGCGTGGATATGGGCCGTAATATATGGCAGTCGAATAACGCGGTCGGAATGATAAAAGCCATCCGTTCGATCGTCCACGAAGGCTCCTCGGTCAAAGAAGCCGCCAAGATCCTCAAGGCGAAGTAGCCCGAAGGATATTTTTTGCAGATTTTCATTGCAATTTGCCCGGCAGTGCCGTATAATCCTTTATAACTAATTTTAAGGAGGAGGAGAAATGGGCAGGAAGAGTTTAGTTTGTTTAACTGTGGCTATTTTAGCCGCATTTATTATTTCCGGATGCGGAACGTCCCAGAAGAAAGTACAAACGGAAGTTACGGGAATCAAGACCAGAGTTGAGACTCTTGAGTCGAGAGTAGAGGGTGTTGAGTCAAAACAGGCTGAGGTTGAACGCCTGGCCGCCGAACAGGCCCAGGCTCTTGACGAACTCAAAACTACCGGCGCACAGGCTAAGACCAATATCAGCGTGAAGACGAGAGAAGGTTCGCGCTCCGAAAAGATGAGAGATATCCAGCAGGCCCTTAAGAACGCCGGTTACTATAATGGTAAAATCGACGGAGTGAAAGGCAAGAGCACTAGAAAGGCCATAAAAGAGTTCCAGAAGGCCAATGGGCTCAAAGCCGACGGTGTGGTAGGCCGAAAGACATGGGATATGCTGAGTAAGCATCTTTCGGATGCCTCCGCGAATACAGCCCCGGCCGCAGCCCCGGATTCCGTAAGCGGCGACGAGGGAGTAAAATAATAGAAGAGTTAAATCGAGATTTTTCATAAAAGGGGCGCGCCCTCAATAACATAAGGGTTCGCCCCTTTTACATTCCAGGAGGGACTTAATGATGAATGAGATAGTTGAGATACTGGAGCGTGACGCGCGCGCCACTCCCGCGGATATAGCGAAGATGCTTGGGATGACGCCTAAGGCCGTGGCCCTGGCCATAAAGAAGATGGAGAAGGATGGGATCATACTTAAATATAAAACTATAATAAATAGGGAGTTATCAAAAGAGGAAAATAGCGATGTGCGCGCTTTGATCGAAGTAAAACTCACGCCGCAGAAGAATGTCGGATTCGATCATCTGGCTGAACGCATATACCAGTTTCCCGAGGTCACCAGCTGCTATTTGATGTCCGGCACCTATGACCTGCTGGTCGTCGTCGAAGGCAAGAACATACATACGGTCTCGGGCTTTGTCAGCGAGAAGCTGTCTCCGATGGAAGGCGTGAGGGGGACGGTCACCCATTTCATATTGAAGAAATATAAAGAAGACGGAGATATCTTAAAACAGCCGGAGAGGTCCAAGCGTCCCGCGATAAGCTTGTAAGAAAATAATGAAAACAGCGAAAATAGTCGACCAGATACCGCCTTCGGGCATACGGGTATTCTTTGATCTCGTCCTTGGGATGAAAGATGTCATATCGCTCGGCGTGGGAGAGCCCGATTTTGTGACTCCCTGGAACGTAAGGGAGAGAGCCATCTACGCTATAGAGGAGGGCTACACCTCTTACACGTCCAACAAAGGCCTTATCGACCTTCGCCGCGAGGTGTCGAAATTTTTAAAGCACAGATACGGTCTTGACTATGATCCCGAAGAGGAGATACTCATAACGGTGGGTGTCAGCGAGGCTTTCGATCTTTCGTTGAGAGCCATTATTGACAGAGATGACAAGATCCTGATACCTGAGCCGGCGTATGTCTCCTATGCGCCGATCACTACGCTTTGCGGCGGTAGGCCTATTTCGATAAATACGAGCCCGGATGGAAATTTCAAGATCACGCCTAAAGACATAACGAAACTCTGTGATAATAGGACTAAAGCGATGATATTGAACTATCCCAATAATCCCACAGGCGCTTCTTATTCCAGGAAAGAACTTAAAGCCATATCCGAGGTGGTGTTGAAACGCGATCTCATAATGATAAGCGATGAGATATATTGCGACCTCACTTACGATTTCGAGCACACGCCTTTCGCGACGCTTCCAAAGATGAGAGAGCGCACCATATATCTGAACGGATTCTCGAAATCATACGCGATGACAGGATGGAGGGTCGGATATGCCTGCGGCCCCGCCAACCTGATCGCGGCGATGACTAAGATACATCAGTACACAATGCTCTGCGCCTCGATCATTTCACAGATGGCGGCGCTGGAGGCCCTTAAATACGGGGAGAGGTCTGTCCAGGAGATGAAGCGCGAATATAAGCGAAGGAGAGAGTTCGTCATCTCCCGCCTGAACGAGATAGGATTGCCATGCCACCGTCCGGAAGGAGCGTTCTATGCTTTCCCGTCGATAAAAAAGACAGGTCTCTCATCCTTGGAGTTTTCGAAAAGACTTCTGAGTAAAGAGAAAGTGGCGGTTGTGCCGGGCACGGCATTCGGATCTCTCGGCGAAGGATATCTGAGAATATCTTACGCGTCCAATATGGATAGGCTCAAAGAAGCGCTCTCGCGGATCGAACGTTTCATGAAGACGCTTAAGAAGAGGGGAGGATAAATTATGATAAAACGTTTATCCGTCTTTGTCGCTTTAGGTCTTCTTCTATTATTTGCCGTATCGATAGCATCGGCTGACGAAAAACCCGATGTTATTAAGCTCAGAAAAGATCTGGAGATCTCCAGGGATATGACGGTGAAGGACGTGATCGTGATCGATGGCAATCTTACTGTGCTCGGGCGAGTGGAGGGCAATATCGTCGTTGTCGGAGGCGTTATGACGCTGAAGAGCGGGTCGTATGTCGGCGGCAGCGCTGTGGTGGTCGGAGAGATATCGAAGGACCCTGCCGCGCAGGTTCTCGGCAAGATCACTCAAGTTTATATGCCGCATTTTATTCCGTCCGTCATCGATTTTTTTAAAGGAGGATGGATGGCCTTCTGGGCGACCATAAGTCTCCTGGCGCTCCTCGGATTTCTAGGGCTTTCGGTCCTTGTGATAGCGCTCGTTCCCGAACATATGAGCGCGATAGTGCTTTCTATCGAGCGTTCGTTCCTGGGCATGTTCTTATGGGGCGTCTTATGGACGATGCTTATCGTCCCCATAGCCGTGCTGCTGGCTATAAGCATAGTGGGCATAGTATTAATACCTCTTGAAGTGCTTCTGGTGGCGCTGGCCCTGTTAATAGGGTACATTGCGTCGGCGATATTTATCGGCAATAAGATATTTTTAACGATAAATAAGCCGGCCATATCTTTTCTTAGCGCAATTCTCGGCATGGTGGTCTTATTTTTAATAGGATTCGTACCGATAGCCGGCGCCATAGTAAAATCGGTATTTCTGATAGCCGGTTTCGGCGCCGTAGTCACATCGAAGCTCGGAACGGTAAGAGATATAACTTGACAAAGAACCGCATGGCGGTATAATCACATTAAAGAAAGGAGCAGGGGATGAATAAAAAGTTTTTGGCGGTATTTTTGGTTGCAATAATAGTACTACCGATCGCTTTATTCGGGTGCAAAGGCAAGGTTGAGAAGCCTGCCGAGGAAGCTAAGTTAGAGACGACCGAGACGACGACACCATTGCCTCCGGAGGGTATGATGAGCGCGCAGCAGGCCGCGCAGAATGTGATAGTAGAGCCGGCACAAAGCCTGGCGTCCGAGCCGATTCCTGCTACGGCAGCTCTTCCCGAGGTTGCGGAGAAATCCGCCGCCACGGTTACAAAGGTAGCGCAGGACAGGAATAAGGATATACAGAAGGCCCTTAAGGCGGCGGGTTTCTATACCGGAATAATCGACGGTAAAATAGGCCCGAGGACCAAAAAGGCCATAATAGATTTCCAGAAGGCCAATGGCTTGAAGGCAGACGGTAAATGCGGCCCGAAGACGCTGGCGGCTCTTGATAAATATTTGGTGAAGCAATAGCGCGATTTTTACGGAGGTAATGACGAAATGAAAGCTCTTAAGGTGGTCGGGTTATGCGGTATGGCGCTTTCTCTGGCGGGTTTATTGATAGGTTGCGGAGTGCCCAGGGATAAATATGAGGCATTACAAAACGAGAAGATAATCCTCGAAGAGAAGGTGGCCGTCATGATGAAGGCTAAAGACGCTCTGAAGAACGAGTATGACGCGCTCTTGAATGAAAAGATGGACCAGGCGACTAAACTCGAAACAGCTATTAACGAAAAGGCCGCGCTCAAGGCCGAATACGATAAGCTTCTCGACGAAAAAATATCCCTTAAGGCATCTTACGATAAGCTTTTGGCTGAGTCCAGGGCCGCGCAGGGAAGTCCGGCTACACAGGAGAGCCCGGCCAAACAGTAAAGGGGCTTTCACGCGGTTACCTTACAGCTATTATATGACCGAATCATCGAGGGGCACGTTTTCGTAAAAAGAGCGTGCCCCTTATATTATAGGGGCTGACAGATGCTGAACGGTAAAAAGATAGTGGTCGTGATGCCCGCTTATAACGCCGAGAAGACACTGAAGCGGACATACGATGAGATCCCGAAAGATATAGTAGACGATATAATGCTCATCGACGATAAGTCCGGCGATAATACGGTGGGCCTCGCGCATTCGCTCGGGATCAAAGTCTTTGTTCACGATAAAAATCTCGGTTACGGCGGCAACCAGAAGACCTGTTACAGCCAGGCCCTTAAGGCCGGAGCCGATGTAGTGGTCATGCTGCATCCGGATTACCAATATCCTCCCAAACTCATAACGCCGATGGCGGCGCTTATAACCAGCGGCATGTTCGATGTTGTGCTGGGCTCAAGGATATTAGGTAATAGGGCCATTAAAGGCGGGATGCCGGTATATAAATATATCGCGAACAGGATCCTGACGTTCCTGGAGAATAACATGATAATGGAGAAACTCTCCGAATATCATACCGGATATCGGGCTTTTTCGCGCGAAGTGCTCGCCGGCCTGCCTTTACTCGAGAATTCAGACGATTTTGTTTTTGATAACCAGATGCTGCTGCAGGCATTCTATTTTGGATACCGCGTGGGAGAGATAACATGCCCCGCGAGCTATACAAAGGAATCCTCATCCATTAATTTTTCGAGAAGCGTAATTTATGGCTTTCAGGTGCTTGGGACGGCATGGAAATATATGGTGGGGAAGTGCGGGCTTAAAACCCCGCGTATATTCAGTAAGCTCGGCAACAAGCTCTCTTATTGAACACCTTGCGCTTGACTTTTAACGGTATATTTGGTATAAGTGCGTATAGAAGGTGTTCTAACCAAAAAGGCCGATGTCAGGGACATCGGCAGTTGGCTTGCGATACGGCTTAATAAACTAGGCCGATATCAGAGATATCGGCACTTAGCCTACAATAGGGCTGAATAAACTAGGAGGATCGGATTATGAAATTGTCTCACCTTAAGGTTTACCTTACTGTCTGCATGCTTGTCTCGATGGTCGTGATTCCCGCGTTTTCTCAAGATGCCGGCAACGCACCGGCGCAAGAGGCCCAAGCGGCGCCTGCGCCGATTACCGATGTCACGCCTCAGACAAAAGAGATAGCTATATATGGAGAGGTCCAGGCCGTTGACGCGTCGGCAAATACGTTGTCGGTCCAGTATTACGATTATGACAGCGATAGTGAAAAGACAGCGGCAATCGCTATTAACCCTGATACAAAATTGGAGAATGCTTCCGCTATCGGAGATATTAAAAAAGGCGATTGGGTCGACGTGACCTATGTCGTAAAAGACGGGAAGAATACGGCAAAGGTAGTGACGGTGGAGAAAGAAGAGACCCCCGCACCCGATGAGGCTTCATCGCAGGCGGCCCTCCCCGCAAATGTACCGCCGGAGCAATAATGCCTAAGAAACGCGAGAAATCGGAAAAGATATCCGGAATCGCAGCCGCGGCAACTCGGCCGGAGAAAACCAGGCCAGCCGATACGTTCGGGCTTGATCAGGGAGCCCTCCCTATGCCGGCGGGGAAGACCGAAGAAACGACAAATCCTCTAAGAATCAGGGAGCGAAAAGAGTTCCGTTTTCCGCACGGCTACGGTGATAACAGGATAGTTATTCTCGTCAGGGACCCATGGTGGATATTTTCTTATTGGGAGATCCGTCGGGATAAAGAGGAAGAAGTGCTGCGCAGGATAGAATCTGCCGGCGACCAGAGGCAAAAGTCGGTCCTGAGAGTTTACGATGTGACCGATATTCATTTCAATGGCAGAAACGCCCATACCTATTTTGATATAGACCTCAACGGTCTGGCCAACAGCTGGTATATCAACGTAGGCAAGCCCGACCGCGCATGGGTCGTAGATATAGGCATCGTTACAAAGAAGGGTGATTTCTATGTGCTCGCCCGCTCCAATGTTATAAAGACGCCCAGGTTCGGTATGTCGGATCAGCTGGATGCCGAATGGATGATGCCGGAAGAGGAATACTGGAAGCTCTTCGCGCTCTCCGGGGGATTCGGCCTTGGTAAAGGATCGATTGAGGTCAGAGAGCAGGTCAGGAGACAACTGGAGGAGCAGATCACCTCAGGCGCTTTGTCCAGCGGAGCCTCGGTCTTCAAGAAACGTTTCGAGAGAAAGTTCTGGCTTGTCGTTAACTGCGAGCTTATTGTATATGGTGCCACAGAACCCGATGCGAAGGTAACTATGCAGGGTAAGCCGATAAAGCTTCGTCCGGACGGCACCTTCTCCGCGAGATTCGCGCTGCCCGATGGCATGCAGACGATCCCTGTGGAGGCGACCTCCAATGATGGGATCGACACCCGCCGTATAACCCCGATAGTCACACGAAAGACAGAATAATATTTTATGGCGAAAGGTTATCTTGCGATAGTATTGCACGCGCACCTTCCTTTTGTACGTCACCCCGAGTTCACCGATTTCCTGGAAGAGGACTGGCTGTTTGAGGCCATTACCGAAACCTATATCCCTCTCATAAAGATGCTGCAGGGCCTGGAAAGGGACGGGATCGGTTACAAGCTCACAATATCGCTCTCTCCTACGCTGATGGCGATGCTGATGGACGGCCATCTGCAGGAGAAGTATCTAAAACACATCGAGAAGCTGATAGAGCTTTCCGAAAAAGAGGTAGAGAGGACCAGGTGGGAGGAGCAGTTTAACAGGCTCGCCCATATGTATCATCAGCTCTTTCTCGACGCGCGTCGTATATTTGTTGATCAGTATGGCCGCAACCTTGTCAATGCCTTCAAGCATTTCCAGGAGACGGGCAATCTGGAAGTCATAACCTGCTGCGCTACGCACGGCTATCTGCCTCTCATGGAAGCAGATAGGGCCGCTTCGGTGAGGGCCCAGGTGAAGACCGCCACGGATATGTATCAGAAGGTGTTTGGCAGAAAGACGGCCGGCATATGGCTTCCCGAGTGTGGATATGTGCCCGGCGATGAAGAGGCGCTGAAGAGGGAGGGTGTAAAATATTTTCTCGTCGATAACCACGGAATATTGTTCGGTACTCCCAGACCGAGGTTTGGAGTATTCAGCGGCTATCTCACAAAGAGCGGCGTGGGTGTGTACGGTAGGGATATCGAATCGTCGAAGTCCGTATGGAGCGCGGTGGAAGGTTATCCGGGCGATTATAATTACAGGGAATTCTACAGGGATATAGGTTTCGATCTCGACTACAATTACATAAGGCCCTATATAAACGCTGACGGAGTCAGGATAAACACCGGCATTAAGTACTACAAGATCACCGGCACCACAAACCATAAGCATCCTTACAATCCCGACGCGGCACGCGATACAGCATCCTCTCACGCCGCCAATTTCATGTTTAACCGCGAGAAACAGATAGAACATCTGGTGCATTCCATGGGCGACAGGAAGCCGATAGTGGTCGCGCCTTATGACGCGGAGCTATACGGCCACTGGTGGTATGAGGGCCCTATGTGGCTCGATTTCCTTATCAGGAAGATACGGTATGACCAGAATACGGTGGCGCTTACCACTCCCGGAGAATATATGAAGATGTATAAGAGTTATCAGGTGCTGCAGCCGGCATTCTCCAGCTGGGGATATAAAGGTTACAGCGAATTTTGGCTTGAGGGTTCCAATGACTGGATATACAGGCATCTTAACAAGATGGTTGAGCGTATGGTCGAAATCGCGAATGCCAACAGGCACGCTAAGGGTCTGGCCGCAAGAGCCCTGAACCAGATGGCTAGAGAGCTTCTCCTGGCGCAGTCGAGCGATTGGGCGTTTATCATAAAGACGGGTTCGCACTCCTCGTATGCCGTTGAGCGCTTCAGGGGCCATGCCGAGAATTTTACCAATCTATATGACGATGTGAAATCAGGCTCCCTCGATGAAGAGTATTTAAAGCGCCTCGAGTGGAAGAATAATATATTTCCGAATGTGGACTATACGGTTTATTGCACTTAGAATATATCAGGGCCGGCAATGAGCATTAATAAGACCTTAGGGGTCGCGTTCCTTTGGCACATGCATCAGCCCTTCTATAAGGACCCCCTTACCGATAAATACCTTATGCCGTGGGTCAGGCTTCACGGCATCAAAGATTACTTTCCGATGGCCCGGCTCGTCGAGAATTTTGACGATATCAAGGTGACATTCAATCTTGTCCCATCGCTTATAGAACAGATAAACGACTATGTGCAAAACGACGTCTCGGACACATATCTCGACCTGACCATAAAGAAGGCGAGCCTCCTCACATTTGAAGACAAAGTATATATCCTGAACAATTTCTTCAAGGTCAACTTCAAACAGTTTATCGAACCAAATCAGAGATACTCCGAACTTTTAATAAAAAAGGGAGTCAAGCCTCTCACCGGAACGATCCTTAAGAGGATGGTAAGGACATTTTCAAAACAAGACTTCCTGGACCTGCAGGTGCTCTTTAATCTGGCATGGTTCCATTCCATATCTATCGATGACGATATGCAGCTTAATGATCTCATTAGGAAAGGCCGGGACTATACCGAGAGCGATAAAGAATATGTAACGGTGAAGCAGAAAGAGATAATGGCCCAGATCCTGCCGCTATATAAAAGATTACAGGACGAAGGCCGCATAGAGATCACGACCACGCCTTTCTATCATCCGATATTGCCGCTCATATGCGATACTTCGGTCGCGAAAGTTTCGCTTCCTCATAACCCTCTTCCGAAGAAGTATTCGCACCCGGAAGACGCCGAATGGCAGGTGGAAGAAGCGATAAAATATCACACGGAACAGTTTGGCGCTCCTCCCCGAGGTATGTGGCCGTCCGAAGGCAGCGTGTCGGACCAGATGCTGAATATCCTTATAAAAAAAGGCATAGACTGGGTGGCTACCGACGAGGATATACTCTTTAAAAGCCTCTCTATGTATGATAAAAAATGTAAGGGATTATCAGGATTTGATCGCCGGATGATATACCGTCCGTATAATTACAAGGTCGGCTCGCGCAATATCGCGATGATCTTCAGGGACAAGAACCTCTCCGATATGATAAGTTTCAACTATAACTCATGGAACCAGGATGAGGCGGCCTGGGACCTGATAAACCACTGCAAC
Source organism: Candidatus Omnitrophota bacterium (assembly GCA_026387175.1). NCBI lineage: Bacteria > Pseudomonadati > Candidatus Omnitrophota > Candidatus Omnitrophota bacterium. Next base: position 223,919 of record JAPLME010000006.1, on the reverse strand, counting down.
AATATAGGCCACGAGATGCGCCGCGATACCGACAGGGGGTTGTTGACCATAGTTATGGACGGTGAGAACGCATGGGAGTATTTTGATGACAATGGCAGGCTGTTCTTTGAGACGCTCTATGCCAACCTTGATAAACAGGAACTGGTCGGGTCTACTACAGTGAGCGGTTTCCTGGATATAGAAAGCCCTAAGAGGTCAATCAATAAGATATTTCCCGGATCGTGGATAAACCATAACTTTGATGTCTGGATAGGGCAGGAACAGGATAATCTGTCGTGGGACTACCTTAATAAAGTGAGAAGGGATCTTATGAAATTCACAAAAGAGGCTGAAAATAACTCCAAATTGGACGGCGCCAGTATAGTGGATGCCTGGCGCGAGCTGTATATAGCCGAAGGAAGCGACTGGAACTGGTGGTACGCCGGTAAGGCCCATGCCGGCAATGACAATCCGTTCGATAAACTGTATAGGACCCATCTGAAGAATATATATAAGCTTCTGAAAAAACCCATCCCGGATTTTTTGAAAATTTCTATTGCATAAGGGCCGCTGAATAGGTATAATAACCTCGACAAATTATATGAAAGGGGGGAACAGATCATGGCAAAAACGACTTTCAAGCTCGGGAAGTCTTCCAATCCGACGATGTCGAAGGAAGATATAAGTTCGCTGATAGCGAAAAAAGCCTATGAGCTTTACGAGAAGAGAGGCCGCAAGAGCGGTCATTCGTTAGAGGACTGGCTGGAGGCAGAGAGAATCATAAAGGGGAAGCTCTCCAGATAATCTGACGGGGATCTTAACAGTTTTACAAAATTTAGTAAGGCCGGACTATAAAAGCCCGGCCTTATTGTTTTATAAATACCAATTTCCTTGTCTTTATGTCGCTATATGATATAATTTGATATAATTATTATATAAAGGGCCCTGATATGCGGTTATTTCTTCTGTCATTTATACCTATATTCGTCGCGATGGACGCTCTCGGTATACTTCCGATGTATATCGGGTTTACCGAGCACCTGAAGAATAAAGACAAGCGGAATATCATCAATCAGTCCATTATAACCGCGTTCGCGATAGGTATAGTATTTCTGTTTTTAGGCAAGTGGATATTCATGATACTCGGGGTCATGGTATTCGATTTTAAGATCGCCGGCGGGCTTGTTCTCCTGGCCATAGCGCTCCGCGACCTACTCCAGCATGAGAAATTTCGCCGGCTGTCAACGGATACCATGGGCGCGGTCCCGATAGGCACCCCTTTAATTACCGGCCCGGCGGTGCTTACCACGATGGTTATCATGCTCGACTCGTACGGTATGCTCTTTACCATTTCATCTTTTGTTGTGAACCTGATCATAGTGTGGATCGTATTTACCTATGCCTCCGCTATATCAAAAGTCCTGGGGAAAGCTGGTTCCAAGGCCGTGTCAAAGATCGCGCATCTTTTACTTGCCGCGATAGCGGTGATGATGATGCGCAAAGGTATCCTGGATGCTATACTGTATTTCTCTTCCCAAAAAACCGGTTAAATAATGAATGACGTTACGCTGACATCGGCATTCATCATAGGCCTGCTGCATGTGCTTGAACCATGCGAAGACAAGGCTGTCGCGAGTATTTATGCGACAATAATAGGCAGGAACACGAGAAAAATAGTATTTCTTGTGATGTTATACGGCTTTGGGATGATGATAGCGGATACGACGCTCGGAGTGATAGCGGGATACGTAGGCTCCCAGTACCTTGCCAGGTTTTCGAAGCAGCTGGAGATAGTGTCTGCTTCATTCACCGTAGCGTTCGGCCTGTTGGTCTTCAGCCATACGCATAAGCTTGAATCGCACTGCTATGCCAAAGGTTTAAACGCCGCTAAAGGTGATCTTTCAATGCTCGTATTCGGGATAATAAGAGGGCTGCCCCCGTGCCCGATAGAGATGGCAATACTCGTTATGGCCGCGTCGACGAAGAGCGCGCTTGCCGGCGGGCTTCTTGTGGCGTCATTCAGTTTTGGGACGATGATATCGCTTCTGCCGTTCGCTTTCGCGATAGGCGGCATATTGACATTCGTAAAACACAAGTTCGGCGAGAAAGTCGAGCATCTCATGCCCAAAGTAAGCGGAATAGTAATATCGCTGATAGGATTGGTAATGCTTGTCCAGGCGATATTCGATAAGGGGACTAAATGATCTGGATAATAAAAGGCGGGCCGGTTATGATACCGATAATATTCGGCTCGATACTCGGCCTTGCGATAATAATATATAAGCTCTGGCAGCTGTTTGCGATCAGGATGGACGCCGGAAAGTTCACGGAGGATGTTATCGCTAAAGTCCGCGCCGGACGTTTCGATGACGCGGCTAGATTCTGTTCGGACAATATACGGTATCCGTTAGCCGTTACCCTGAAGGCCGGCATCGAAAAGAGGGGCCTCGCCTCCCATGAGATCGAGAAAACGCTTGAAAGGGCTGGGAATGCTCAGGTGAACGGCCTCGAAAAATATATAGGCGGGCTGATATCGATAATAGGGATTGAGCCGCTTCTCGGATTTCTGGGCACGATAACGGGCCTCATAAAAGCGTTCGTGAGCTGGGAGAAGGCCGGCTCCAACATAACCGTATCCCAGCTGGCCGCGGGCATATATGAAGCTATGATAACGACGGCGGCCGGGCTCATCATAGCCGTGCCGTTTTACCTCATATGCAATTTCATAATCTCAAGAATAAAATATATCTCATACGAGCTGAGTGATTCCTCGATGCGGCTGGTTGAGGCGATCGCCGAAGCGAAGCGCCCGACATGATCGCGATAAAAGGCAAAAAAGATTATCTTGTAGCGCTCGAGTCCGTCGCGATGACGGACATTGTTATGAATATGTTCATCTTTTTCTTTATCTCCTTCAGCCTGATCTACACGTTCAATCCCGTAAAGATGTCGAAAATAGAGGTGAAACTGCCGAAAGCATCCACCGCAGTAGCGCTGGAGGGATTCGAAAAGGTCATGCTCACTATCACTAAAGATGGTGATTATTTTATAAATGAAGATAAGGTTAAAGATTCCGATATTAAATCGGCTCTTGAGGCAAAATTGAAAGAGAATAACAGCATTGGCGTTGTTTTGAAGGTGGACGGTTCTGCCAGGTTCAATAATGTGGTAAAGGCGCTTGATGTGATAAATGAGCTGAATATACAGAAAGTCAGTGTAGCGGCAGTCAAGAATTAGGTAATATATGATAAATGACCTGAACGAAGCGAAGATACGGGCCGCGGAGATGTTCGTGAATTTTTCAGACCTTCTGAAAAAGGATGTCACGGCATTTGACGGCTCATACATAGGCAGAGTGTGGGACATCAGCTCAAAGATTGGGGAGATCTACCCTAAAGCCGAAGAGCTTATAGTATATAGAGGTACGGTGAACCGGCTCTATGGGTGCATACCATGGGCAAATATAGGATCGGTGGCGAAAGAGATAACGCTCAGCGTAAAAAAAGATGATGTGAAATTCTCGCCGGAGATAAAAGATTACGAGTTCCTGTTAAAGCGCGATATTCTGGACCAGCAAGTGGTCGATACGTTTAACCATAAGGTGCGCCGCGTCAATGATATTCACCTCCTGAAGGTTGAGCATGATCTGGTAATAGCGCATGTCGATATAGGTGTTAGGGGGTTATTTAGAAGGCTGGGTTGGGACAGGCTTATAGATTTTTTTGTGAAACTGGCGAATAAAAACTCCAGATATCTTAAGGAGACAGACTTGATCTCCTGGAAATACGTGCAGCCGGTATCGATAAATCCCGCCAGCATGACCATGAAGCTGTCCGTGTCGGAAAAGCAGATCCTCTCTATACCGGCGGTCGATCTCGGAGATATAATATTCGACCTTAACCCGAACCAGAGGATGGCGCTTTTCAGAATGCTCGATGTCAGGACCAAGGCGAAGATATTTGAAAATCTTGAATTTGAAGAGCAGAATATCATGCTTAAAGAACTCGATAAAAAAGAAGCGGCCCAGATAGTGAGCAATATGTCCACCGATGAGGCTACGGATATGTTGGAGCGGTTGTCTCCCAGGATTGTGAATAATCTATTGCCTCTAGTCGAATCGTCGCGCGCCAAGAAACTCTCGACCCTATTGGGTTATTCCGGCGATTCTGCGGGCGGCCTGATGACGACAGAATTTGTATCTCTTCCGGAGACTACGCCGGTCGAGAGCGCCATTGAACACATAAGGGTGAATACAAAAGATTACGATACGGTGCCGTACATATATATTGTAGACGAGAAGAACCACTTGAAAGGCGTCACAACTATCAGAAGGCTCTTATTTGCCGACCCAAAGGATCAAATCTCGAAAACGGCTTTTCAGCAGACTCTCCATGTATATCTGAATAACAGCGCAAAAGAGATAGCGTATTTTATGGACAAGTACAAGGTATCGGCTATACCTGTGATAGATGAAAATAAGATTATGCACGGCATTATTACGATCGATGATATATTGAGCCAGGTCATATCTATAGCATGGCGAAAACGGCCTGCCAAACCAAAAGGGTTATGAAGTGAACGGTAACGGAAAACTGATCAAGCGAAGTTTTTGGCAAAATATGGCGCTATTCGCCGCCATACTGGGCCCCGGCATAATAACGGGCAGTGTCGATAACGACGCCGGCGGTATAACGACATATTCGGTTGCGGGTGCCATGTATGGGTATAATCTTCTATGGACACTGATACCGTCGTTCATAGCGTTGATGGTCGTGCAGGAGATGAACGCCAGGATGGGTATTGTCACAGGAAAGGGCCTGGCCGACCTGATAAGAGAAAACTTCGGGGTCAAGATCACATTTTTTATATTCGTAGGCCTGATAATTGCCGATATAGGAAATACGGCTACGGAGTTTGCCGGCGTGGCAGGCAGCATGATGGTATTCGGCGTGAGCAAATATATCTCCGTTCCTTTAGTCGCGATAGGAGTGTGGATACTTGTAGTTAAGGGAAATTATAAGATATCCGAAAGAATATTTTTATTCTTCAGTTTCTGCCTCTTATCATATATCATATCCGCCGTTCTTGCTAAGCCGAATTGGGGGCAGATAGCCACAAGCTTTGCGAGGCCCACCGTAAGCTTCAATAAGGAATATTTAAGTCTGGTACTGGGCGTGATAGGCACGACGATAGCTCCATGGATGCAATTTTATATGCAGTCCGCCGTCATGGAGAAAGGCCTCAAGATAGAGGAATACAAATTTGTCGTATGGGATGTCATAATAGGCTGTACCGCCACTGTGGTTGTGGCATTTTTTATAATAGTCGCTTGCGCCGCCACGCTGCATGTGAACGGCGTGGTGATAAATGAGGCAAAGGACGCCGCTATTTCGCTTAAACCTTTTGCCGGGGCGTTCGCTTCGGAGTTATTCGCGTTCGGGCTCTTTGTGGCGTCGGTCTTTTCGGCGACCATCCTTCCGCTCGCTACCGCATTCTATGTCTGCGAAGCATTCGGTTTCGAAGCAGGCATAAATAAGAGCCTGAAGGAAGCACCGCAATTCTATACTCTTTTCGCTTTTATCATAGTGATCTCATGCCTGATCATATTGATGCCCAACGCGCCGCTTATAGCTATCACAATATGGTCGCAGGTATTAAACGCGATGTTATTGCCGGTGGTGCTTATATCCATGATACTCATGGTAAATAATAAGAGGCTGATGGGTGAATACACGAACAATAAGTTTCAAAACGTGATTGGGTGGGGAACTACCGTAATACTTATAACGCTTACCGCTTTGCTTCTGATCCCGATGATAGTATCTCCATTGGTTAAATTATTTAAATAAAAGAAAGGTCATTATGAGGATAAGGCATTATCTCGCGACAGGGTTTCTGATAACATTGCCGGTATTCATCACGCTCTATTTCCTTTTCATAATCTTCCGTTTTATAGACGGAATATTCGGTAAGGTGGTTAATTTTTACATAAAACAGTATCTGGGCTTCGCCATACCCGGAGTAGGTATCATAATAAGCATCCTGATAGTCTTCGCCGTGGGCTTTACCGCGGCCAACTTCTTCGGCAAAAGGATAATACGCGCGCTCGAAAGCTGGTTCTTGAAGTTTCCGTTCATTCGCAACATTTACCCCGCGGCAAAGCAGATAGTAGACTCTTTCATCTCGAAGGACAGTCCGGCGTTTAAAAAAGTGGTATTGGTGCAGTATCCGTCGAAAGGGATCTGGTCGGTAGGTTTTATAACGAATGAGAGTTTTAAGGAGGCCAATGATAAGACCGGGCGCGATCTGCTGCATGTATTTATAGCCACCACGCCGAGTCCGTTGACGGGTTTTCTCATACTGGCGCCCAGAGAAGACGTAACGGAGCTGAATATATCCGTCGAAGACGGCGTGAAACTTATTATTTCAGGAGGGATAGTGAAGCCCGCCATGTAAGGCGCAGGGACACTGATAACTATGAAAGCACTCCTGCAAAGTATAATAATACTTTTTCTGCTTATACTGACCGCTGTTACGTCCGCATTAGAGATTTCTATAATATCTATGAGCCGCCTTAGGCTTAGACGGCTGGCATCGGAAGGCTCAAGACGCGCCGCGATCATTCTGAAGATACTGGAGACCCCGGAACGTTTCTTCAGCACGATTCTGGTGTCAAGCAGTGTCGTTGGTACACTGATAGCGGTGCTTATGACCGCCATAGTGATACGTTTCATGGGTGAGGGCGGATGGGAAATAGTGGTCTCTACGGCCGTAGTCGCGTTTCTTATAATAGTATTCGAAGTTACCGCGAAGACTATAGCGGCTAATTATTCCGAAAGAATGTCGCTATTTTTCGCCCGGCCCATGCGGCTATTGATAAGAATATTCTCACCGCTTGTTATCGGCTTCGAGGTGATCATAAATGCTATATTAAAGGCCATAAGAGCTAAAACGCTTTCTAAGGCGTCCCTGGTTACGGATGAAGAGATAAGGGCTATGATAAAGATAGGCCAGGAAGAGGGAAGCCTGCAAAAAGAGAAGTACAGCATGATCACGAAAGTTTTTGCTCTTCATGAAGCCGTGGTCAAGAATGTGATGACGCCGAAGAAAGATATATTTTCGATCAGCGCAAGCTCTAATATCGATGATATATTGAACAAGGTCCTCGAGTCGGGCTACTCAAGGATACCGGTCTACAGCGGCAGCCCGGATAATATATCCGGCATAATCAATATGAAAGACCTGCTGATGCTCTCGTCTAACAAGGATCTTGTTGTTCTTCAGGATATAGTATATCCCCCCACGATCGTCAACGAATCGAAGAAGGTCGTCGAGCTCTTAAAAGAGTTTCAAAAAGGACATACGCATATAGCCATTGTAGTCGACAGCCAGGACAAGGTCCAAGGCATAGTCACTCTAGAAGATCTCGTAGAGGAGATCATCGGCGAGATAGAAGACGAATATGACGTAAGAGTGAATACTTACAAGACCAAACATATAAAATGAAACCTGCACGCGCTTTCACCGGCATAAAGAAAAATGTAGTTGTCCTCAGCGTAACAAGCCTGCTCACAGATATCTCAAGCGAGATGTTATATCCGATAATCCCGATATTCCTCACTTCAGTTCTAGGCGCGCCGATGTCGATACTGGGCCTGATCGAGGGCGCCGCGGAAGCCGTGGCAAGTGTGTTGAAAGCGTTCTCCGGCTACATTTCGGACCTCTTTGAAAAGAGGAAGCCGTTTGTTATATGGGGATATTCTCTATCGGCGCTGGGGAAATTACTGTTCTTTTTGGCATATTCATGGCCTTTTATCTTTCTGGCGAGAGTAGTGGACCGCATAGGCAAGGGGGTTCGTACTTCGCCGAGAGATGCGATGATAGCGGACTCCTGCGAAGCCAAATACAGAGGCAAGGTCTTCGGGTTTCATCGCGCCATGGATACCATCGGTGCGTGTCTCGGCCCCCTGCTCGCGTTCTGGCTTCTCTATGTTTGCAAAGATGACCTGAGATCGATTTTTCTGATAGCTCTTGTGCCGGCTCTCGCCGGCGTGGGCATATTGATATTCTGGCTTAAGGAGGGCCCTCATTCAGCGCATGGTGAAGGTATCCCTTTGAAGATAAATATCAGGAAATTCTCCCCGACATTCTGGAAATTTATTTTTATATCTACCATATTCGCCATAGGAAATTCGAGCGACGCCTTTCTGATAATGCGCGCCAAAGATATCGGGCTGACCACGGGCGTTATAATTCTCGCGTATGTGGTTTATAATATCTCATACTCGGCGCTCTCGCTTCCCGCGGGGGTCATTTCAGACCGTCTTTCTAGGAAGACGGTGATGGTGGCCGGTTATCTGATATTTGCGTTTGTCTATACAGGGTTCGGCGCATACGTTACCAAGGTTACGATCTGGCCGCTATTCTTTATATATGGTTTCTACATAGCCATGACGGACGGTATCAGTAAGGCTTTCGTAGCAGATGTTGTCGGCAAAGAGGTAATGGGCACCGCAATAGGGCTCTATTACTGCATTACAGGATTTGCCGCGTTCTTCGCCAGCCTCATAGCCGGCCTCCTATGGACACATATCGGTTCATCCGCGCCCTTCATCTACGGCGCCGCCATGGCGGTCATCTCATCAGTTGCATTCCTCATATTACTCTAATTCGAGTCCTGTCGTTTTTCGGCCTTCATAGTCTGTCCCTTGCGGGGTGGGTGCATCGCGGGGACGCAAAATTTCCCCTGCGAGGAAATTTCGCTCGGAAAGATCGCTCGCTCTTTTTGGCATACAGGAATACCAGGGCCAAAAATCCGTGCCCGCTCGCGACTTTCGACGCCCCGCTCAACACCCACCCCGCAAGGGACTACTAAGCTGGCCGAAAAATCTCCTGGGGAGCGAAGGATGTTTTCACCATATTATAATTGGATAATAAATATGGTATAATATATGCTATATGGCCCAAGCGAAGCGATACAGAATAGTTTATGAGGATGACCAGCTAATGGTTATCGATAAGCCTTCCGGAATGCTCGTAATCCCCACCCCAAAGAAAGAGACCAATACGCTTACGGACCTGATAAATCAAGAACTGGATGAGCGCGGTATTAAGGTGAATGCTTATCCGTGCCACAGGCTCGACAGAGAGACCTCCGGGCTCATCATCTACGCGAAAGGCAAGGCCATCCAGCAGGCCGTGATGGAAGAATTCCGCAAAAGATCCGTGAAGAAGGTATATATCGCTTTCGTTAACGGCATAGTGAAAAAAAGGTTTGATACTATAACAAGTTGTATCTATAATAGGAATAAGGGCAGGGCCGAAGACGCTGTAACGAAATATACGGTCCTGGAAAAACGGAACGCTTTCACAGTAATCGAAGCCCAGCCGATTACGGGAAGGACCAACCAGATACGGATACATATGAAGTCGATAGGTCATCCGCTTGTGGGCGAGACGGTGTACGCGTTCAGGAAAGATTACAAATTGCGCTTCAAGAGGGCGGCGCTGCACGCTAAACGCATAGAATTTATTCATCCGGCCAGCGGCAGGAAGATGATTTTCGAATCGCCGCTTGCCGCCGATATGGCGAATTTTCTGAAAAGTTCATCATAATAAGAAGAGGAAGAGTGATATGGGATCCGGTTCGCACCTTACAAAAGCAGGTTACGAAAAATTAAGCAAAGAGCTGGAGCATCTTAAGACGGTAAAGCGCCGGGCGCTTTCAAAAGCCATCGGCGAAGCGAGAGCCCATGGAGATATCAGCGAGAACGCTGAATATGACGCGGCGAAAGAGGCTCAAGGGCTGAATGAGAAAAGGATCGCGGAACTTGAAAACAAGCTGGCGACCTCCCAGATAATCGACGAGGAACAGATGGCGTCCGATCAGATACTGGTAGGAGCTACCGTGAAGCTTGTGGATGTCAAATCGGGCCGTGAGATCACATATACCTTGGTGGCCGAAGAAGAGGCGGACTATTCGCAGGGCAAGATATCGGTATCTTCTCCTGTAGGCAGCGGCCTATTAGACCATAAGGAAGGCGACATAGTAGAGATAAAGGTGCCCGCCGGAACTCTAAAATATAAGGTAGCGAAGATATCGAGATGAGCTTAAGCGCGATAAAGATCCTCGAGAAAGATTTTGAGTTATCCGGGGAAGAGATGAGAGATATGATCAAGGATTTTCATCTCGAAATGGATAAAGGCCTATCAGAGCGCTTCAGTTCCCTGAAGATGATCCCCACTTACGCCGATAAACCCACCGGTAAAGAAAAAGGTAAATACATCGCCCTGGATCTCGGCGGCACGAACTTCAGAATCGTGAGCTTGACGCTTAAAGGCCGCGGTATTTCCTCCGGCCATCATGTAATGAAATTTAAGCTTAGAAATAAAGATATAACCTCCACTGGGAAAAAACTCTTCGGGTTCCTCGCAAGGTCGGTTAAAAAATTTATTGAAGAAAACAGGATCAGCCCGTTACAGCATATAGATCTTGGATTTACATTTTCTTTTCCGGTTAGGCAGACCGGTATAGACAGTGGTACGCTTGTCACATGGACCAAAGGTTTCGGCGCAAGCGGAGTCGAAGGCCGCGATGTCGTGGCGCTGCTTAAAAAGTCTTTTGAGGAAGAGGGCATCGGCAATATATCGGTAAGGGCGCTTACCAACGACACTGTGGGCACGCTTGTGGCCAGGAGCTACAGTGACAGAGATTGCGATGTCGGCGTCATAATAGGAACGGGCACAAATGCCTGCTATGTCGAAGCCCTCCATAAGATAAAGAAGCTGGGAGGCGGATGCCGAAATTCGGGCACCATGATAATCAATATTGAGTGGGGTAATTTTAATAAACTGAAAGCAACGCGCTATGATGAGCAATTAGATAAAGAATCGGATAACCCCCGCGCGCAGATGCTGGAGAAGATGGTCTCCGGGATGTATCTGGGTGAAGTGTGCAGGCTTATAATAAAGGGCCTCATATCTAAAAAGATCTTGTTTGAAGGCGCGGCCCCGGCCGGGTTTAATAAAAAGATGTTACTCAAGGGAGAATTTGTGTCGCAGGTTCTGGCAGACAGAACTTCCGATTTGGCCGATACCAAAGTTCTGCTGCGAAGATTGGGTGTTAAAGATCCGTCCTTCGAAGACTTAAAGGTCGTGAGAAGGGCCTGCGAGCTTATCTCTACAAGGGCCGCGCGTATCAGCGCCGCGGCAATAGTTGCGGTAGTTACTAAGATAGATCCGCATGTGATAAGGAAACATACCATCGCTATAGACGGCAGTGTATATGAAAAGCTTCCCGGATTCTCCGAGAAGATAAAAGAAGTTATCGGGGAGCTGTCCGGACGCTCATCCGGAAAGATAAAGATTACGTTGACTAAAGACGGTTCGGGTTACGGCGCGGCCATTATAGCGGCCATTTCCACCGGCAAGATAGGCGCATCAGATGAAGAATAATATATTGAAGATCGATAGCTTAAACCTGCTGAAGCAGATCGAGCTTGTCCTTGGGGCCGCGAGGATAGGCCTCGATGTGATCGATTCGAAGCTCAATATAGTATATATCGACCCCTACTGGCAGAAGACGTTGGGAGACCCCACCGGCAAAAAATGTTACTCTTACTTCATGGGCCGAAAAAAGAGATGTCCGCTGTGCGGCGTCAGAGAGGCGTTCAAGACAAAGAAGAAGATTGTGACCGAAGAGGCGCTCGTCAAAGAGGGTAACAGGCCGATAGAGGTTGTGACGGTACCGTTCAAGAATGAGAAAGGTGAATGGCTCGTCGCCGAAGTCAACATAGATATTTCGGAGCGTAAGCGCATCGATGAGGCGCTGCGCAGAAGCGAAGAGCGTTACAGGGCTCTTACCGAGATGGCCGAAGACCCCATATACGTGGTAGATAAAGCGGAAATCATCACTTATATAAATACCTTCGGCGCGGCATATTTCAATAAGAAGCCGCGCGAGATGATAGGCAAACACCTTCCCGGCCTATTTCCGCCCAAAACAGCGTCACGCCTGACGAGGGATATAGGAAAAGTTTTCAGAACCGGTAAGTCGGTCTTCGCTTTTGGCGAATTCGAATTTCACGGCAGTAAGTTCTGGCTGGATACCCGCTTCAGCCCTATGACCGATAATAAAGGCAAAGTTTTGCATGTAATGGGTATATCCCGTGACATGACCAGCCATAGACGGGCAGAGGAAGTGCTGGAGAGGGATAAGGAGGAGCTTGAGAACCTGGTCAGGATGAGCAGTCAAAAACTTTTAGTCGCCCAGCAGAGGCTCGACAGGGCCAGCAGACTGGCCGATATAGGTACTATCGCCGCCACTATCGCGCACGAGCTTCGAAGCCCGCTGGCGGCTATAGGCATAGCGGCCTATAATATCAGGATGAAGAGCAGGGATCCTCAGCTTAACAGCAATATCCGCAATATAGAGATAAAGGTGCTGGAATCAGACCAGATAATAAAGAATTTGCTCATTTATTCGAGCATAAAATCACCGATACATGAGAACGTAAAAGTGTGCGACCTGTTGAATGAATGCATTGATTTCGCGCAGTCGATATTTCCCGGTTATGATGTCACCATACGCAAAATATTCAAATGTCCGCATGATCTGATGCTAAAAGCGGATCCCGTACAGATGCAGGAGGTATTCAATAATATATTGAATAACTCATACGAGTCATTTAAAAATAAGACGGGTGGCATAGCGGTATCTGCATCGGCGCATAGAAGCGGTCAGCTTAAGATCGTATTTAAAGATGACGGCCCCGGGATAAGGCCCGAGGTGCTTGGCCATATTTATGAGCCTTTTCATAGCACGAAAGCCAACGGTACAGGCTTGGGCCTGCCTGTCTGTAAACAGATAATAAATCTTCATAACGGTAAAATGGATCTCTCAAGCTCGCCGGGCAAAGGGACAATAGCCACTCTTTACCTTCCGTTTATAAAAAATCATTCTATTGTAGAAAAAAAGCAAAAAAAAGGAGGAATGCGACAAAATGACTAAGAAGAAAATATTGATCGTGGATGATGATAAAGAATACCTGGAAGAGTTAAACGAGATGTTGACTACCGCGGGGTATGATGTAACCGCTATAAGCGATGGCTCTGCCGCGATTAAGGCGGCTCAGGTCACATCGCCGAATCTGGTATTAATGGACTTGCGCATGCCGGTTATGAGCGGATTTGAAGTCGCCGACCGCCTTAAGGCCCTTACTCAGACGAGCAAGATACCCGTAATAGCGATAACAGGGTACTATACGATGAAAGAACATGTATGGCTCATGAAATTCTGCGGCATCAGGAGATGCATAAAGAAGCCGGCTAACCCGCTCGATATAATAGCGGAGATAGAGAGCGTTTTAAAAGAGGAAGAGGCTTAAGGGTAATAAAAATGCCGGACACCAGAAAGCCTCGGCAGCATCATGCCGGAGAAGAGCGACTAGGAAGAAAATCTTATATAAAGGAGAGGCTGGAAGAAGCTGTAATAGAACTCTCTACGGTGATCGAACGTATCGATGAAGGTATAACTTTAAGCGACTCGAAAGGCCATTTTGTTATATTCAATTCAAAGATAGAGGAGATCACAGGGTATAAGATGGAGGAGGCCAATGCCCAAAAAGATTTCTTGAGCCTGCTTCATCCGGGTGCCGACGAGAGACGTAAGGCTTTCGAGAGGCTGGGCGAGGTTGCAAAAAAGGGCAGAATATATGAGGCCGAATCGACCATAACCGCAAAAGACGGGACGGTAAAGACGCTTCTTATCTCTACGTCGCTGATACATCATATGGGCCGGGAGATGTTTCTGAGCGTTTACCGCGATATAAGCAAGTATAAGAAGTTCAACGAGCTTAAGGATGACTTCATCGATATGGTATCGCACGAACTGCGCACGCCGCTTTCCATCATCAGGGAAGGTATAAATATTATCCTGGATGAGATCCCCGGCAAAATAAACGATCAACAGGCCAAGATTTTGATAAGCGCCAAGGATAGCATAGAAAGGCTTAAGAGGATATTAAATAATCTCCTGGATCTCTCTAAAATAGAATCCGATAAGACGGCGATAAAAAAAGAGGTGATGGATATCGCGGCCCTGATGAAAAATGTTTTATTGTCGTTTGGGCCCAGGATGAGAGAAAAGGGCCTTGAGGCGAAGATGGACCTGCCGGAAAGCGAAATAAAGATATATGCGGACAAAGATATGATGACACAGGTCATGACCAACCTTATAGATAACGCGATCAAATTTACCAATAACGGTTTCATAAAAGTATCGGCCAAAGAGCTTAAGGAGGGCTTCGAATGTTCGGTTTCAGACAGCGGCATCGGCATAGCCGACGAGAACCTGCCTAAGATCTTTGGGAAGTTCCAGCAGTTTGGGCATGGCAATATCGTTACCAGGGAAAAAGGCACCGGGCTGGGGCTATTGATAGCGAAAAAATTTGTAGATATGCAGGGCGGTAATATACGGGTCGAGAGCAGGCTGGGCAAAGGGACGGAAGTTATCTTTGCGTTGCCAAAATATGTTAAGGCTAAGCAAGAAAGGGGCTGCCATGGATAAGAAGAAGGCCATACTGGTAGTGGATGATGAGCTTGAATTTTTAAAGATGATAAGGGTCAGGCTGGAAGCGAATAATTACGAGGTCGTCACTGCGGTAAATGGAGAAGAGGCTATGGAGAAGCTCAAACACTATAAGATCGACGCAGTCCTTTTAGATATAATGCTGCCCGATATAAACGGCCTCGATATACTAAAGGATATCAGGAAAAAAGATAAGAACCTGCCGGTATTCATGATTACGGCATTCTCCAGCGCCAAACGCTTTGCCCTTGCCAACAAGCTTAACGCTTCGGGTTTCATCGCTAAGACGGAAGACCTCCAGAAAGAGATCGATAACATAACCAGCGCTATAAGGCTTGCGGATAAGTTCAAGGGATAGGTTTTAACGCGGCATAAGTTTAATGGAGCTGAATGCAGGCGTTTATCGCGTCGTTCATATTTGTGGTCCTGGCGGAGATGGGGGATAAGACCCAGCTTTTGGCGATGGCGTTCGCGGCCAGATACAGCGCTTATAAAGTGCTTATAGCGGTTTTCCTTGCCACTATCCTTAACCATGCGCTTGCGGTTGCGACGGGCCATTTCCTGACCACTATAGTGCCGATGGATATTATCTCTTTTATAGCGGCGCTCTCTTTTATAGCTTTCGGGATATGGACCCTTCACGGCGATAAACTCAATCTTAAGAATAAGAAGGAGTCCCGGTTCGGCCCGGTGGCGACAGTGGGTATCGCGTTCTTCCTCGCCGAGATGGGAGACAAGACACAGCTTGCCACCATAAGCCTGGCTGTGGAATACCGGAATATGTTTAACGTCCTTATGGGGACTACTCTCGGTATGGTCGTAGCGGATGCCATAGGGATCATCGTCGGTATAGTGATGCGTAAGCATATACCGGAAAAGTCCGTTAAATGGATATCGGCTTCCATATTTATCCTATTCGGGCTTAACGGTATTTACAGGGTTTTAGCCAGATAAAAAATGCGAGGTTATAATTATGGCAAAGAGAGTGATATTGATAGTTGATGATGAGGCCGAGTTCGTCGAGCTGATGCAGATGAGGCTCGAAGCGAACGGTTACGAGGTGATAACCGCCAATAACGGAAAGGCTGCTATCGAGCGGGTGGAAAAGGATAAGCCCGATGCCATCCTATTGGATATAATGATGCCGGAGATCGACGGCCTCAGCGTCCTGAAAGAGGTGCGCTCAAAGGACGCGAAACTGCCGGTATTCATTATCACGGCTTTTTCTAATGAAGAAAAAGTGAAGACTGCAAGTAAGCTCAATGCCTCGGGGTTTATCGTCAAAACCCAGGACCTTGGCAGAGAAGTAAAGAATATAACCGCAGCTATAGAAATATATGAAAAATTCAAAGGGAAACACCGCTAAAATAATTTTTTCCAGGAAGAAGATAGCATTGGCGGTATTTTTGATAATAACGCCTGTCTTTTCCTGTGCCGCTGAACAGGCATCTATCGATAGATTGGTGCAAAAGATCACTCCTCCGCTTGTCGTGATGGAAGAAAAAGCGGCGGAAAAGGACCGTTGGTACCTGGACGCTTTCTATGAACCAAGCGATATACTTCAGGGGACGAGAACCGGCCACTGGAACGAGCTCATTCAGACCTTCGGATACACGCATAAAAATATCACAGGGTACGCGTCGTTCTCGGAGCTGGAACGATTTGACGTAAAAGACCAGACAGCGAATGTAGGGGCATATCTGAATTTCACGGACCAATACGTGCATATTGAGATGGGTTATGGATGGGATTGCCACTTTATATACCAATGGCAGACCATCGCGGAATACGGCCATAAGATTTATAAGGACCTGTTCGCCCAGATAAGTTATACCTACCGCGCTTACAGGGGCGACGATACCCACCTGGTGGTTCCCGGCCTTATATACTATTTCGGAGACAGCTACATCAGCGCAAATTACGGCGCCAGCTATATGGAGGCCCATGATACGGCTAATATCGGGGTATTCAAGGGAGATTTCGCCATTACGGAATTTTTGCGCTGGAACTGCGGAGCGGCTGTAGGCGGGAGGCTCTACGATATAAATGGTCTCGATGCCGGCGATGAATTCGGTTATATATTATTTACCGGCGTAAATATAAAGTTATACAAAGGGATAAATTTAAGATTCGGCTACTCTTACGGTACCGAAGAACCCAAGTTCATAAAGCGGAGCGTGAATTTCGCCGCATCGGCCAAATTCTAAATGTTTAACTACCATGCCGATATAGTCTGGGTGATCAATAAGGTATTATTCGGCGCTCTCATATTAACGAGCGCCGTTATATTTTTTTGCGCGGTCATTAAAAATTATATCTGGGAAAAACGCCGCCAGGGGTTGTTAAAGATAAAGAATGATATCTACGAAATGGTCCTATCCGGGAAATCCTTTACCGAGGGTGTACGTCACCCGCTTTTTACCGGCATCACTCCGCAGCAATTTATAGATATAGAGACGAATAGGAGCATCGATGCGGCATTCTTCAATGACTCCGAACAGCAGCTGTTAAAAGGCTGTTTCCGGGAACCCGAAAAGATCGCCGAATTAAATAAGATCGTCGAAAGGTCAAATGATAAATGGCACAGGATAGAGGCCATGCTGTGTCTCGGTTATTCGGAGGCAGAAACGGCAATAGACGTTCTTAGTGAGTCGCTCTCAAGTCGTGATGAGGATATAGCGTATTTCGCTATGATCTCTTTGGCGCAGATAAAGACGATGAGGTCTGCGAAAGCCCTTTTGGGATTTTTGCGGAAGAAGCCTTCCAATGGTTACAAGATAGCCTCGATACTCGGCAATTTTCCAAAAGAGATAGCGGATGAGGCTGTTAAATTAACCGATGATAAAGATCCGAGGATCCGGATATGCGGGGTCACTATTCTTTCGAAACTCGCTTCCCGCCAGCATATTGCAAAACTGGAAAAGCTTACCGGGGATGAGGTTGCCGAGGTGCGCGCCGGCGCCTGTGATTGCCTGGGCAGGATAGGAGGAGAGGGCGTGAAGGTCGCGCTCAGAAAGCGGCTGAAAGACGACAGCTGGCTCGTAAAACGACACGCTATATTCGGTTTGGCGAAAGCCATCGGTGACGATGCCGTGCCGGAAGTGATAAAGCTGATAAACGACGCGTCATGGTCGGTCCTCGACGCGGTAAAGGATGTAATGGCGGAACATATAAAAGCCTCTCTTCCTGATATAGAGAAATTCATAGCCGGCGGGGAATACATACCAAAAAAATATTCTATCATGGCTCTTGAAAGCGCGTCTAAAAATGCCGATCCGTCTGTAAGGGCAAAGGTGGCGAAAATTTTGGCAAAAATAGACAACGGACTATAGCATATGACGCTTGGTCCAAAAATTATATATATTGTTTTCATAGCCTCGCTTAGCTACTTCCTGCTCCTCACAGTTTATTATCTCTTTCTCACTCTGATAGGATCCCTGGAAGGGATGAGGAGGGAATCCCAGGGCGAAGGCGAAGATTATCCGCTGTTTTACCTGTCCACCCTGAGATTGCCGGTATCTATCATCGTGCCTGCCCGTAACGAGGAAGAGTGGATAATCGATTCATTAAAATCACTCATAAGCCTGAACTATCCCGAACTCGAGATAATAGTCGTGAATGATGGTTCGACGGACAGGACTCTGGAGAGACTTAATGAATTACTTAAGCTTAGCCCTATCGACACCATGTATATAAGGCACTACAAAGACGGGAATGTTCGTAGAATATTAAAGAGTGAAATGTATCCGAACATTACCGTTATAGACAAGGATCCCGGCAATAAGAAAGCGGGCGCCGCGAACGCCGGGCTGAATATGGCAAAATATGACTATGTGTGCGTCGTCGACGCCGATACGATACTCGAGCGGAACGCGCTTCTTAAGGTGATGGCGCAGGTCGATAAGGAGCCGGGCAAGATCATAGGCATTGGAAGTTATTTCGGCCTGGTGAACGGTTTTAAGATAAAAGACGGCATGATCATGGATCGCAGTTTCTCTTATAACCCGATAATAACCTATCAGAACATAGAGTATATCCGCTCATTTATAGGTAACCGCCTGGCATGGAGTAAATATAACGCGATGCCGATAGTGTCCGGAGGCTTCGGCGTGTGGCGCAAGGATATAGTATATGAGCTGGGCGGGTATTCCGCGGAATTTACATGCGAAGACATAGAGTTTACGTTCCGTGCTCACGAATATGCGGTAAAAAATAAGGAAAAGGGATATAAGATAGTCATGCTGCCGTATATCTCGGGCTGGACCGAAGGGCCCAGCAATATACGCTCGCTTATTATACAGCGTAACCGTTGGCAAAGGGTGACCAACGAGACGATCTGGAAATACAGGCATATGGTATGTAATCCTAAATACGGCCTCTTCGCGTTTATTACACTGCCTTATTTTGTGCTCTATGAGGTCCTCGGCGTATTTATCGAAATATTGAGCTTCGCATTCGTGGCATTCGGAGCCCTGGCGGGTGTGCTGCAATTCAATGTCTTCCTCGCGTACTTTTCACTTATGCTTCTCTCTCAGGCATTCATGTCGCTCTTATGCATATTGGCTTTCGTGGAGAGCCAGAGGCTCTTTAAGATAAGGTATATTATGTACCTCGTGGCGCTGTCATTTGTAGAGTTCTTCTGGTACAGGTGGATCATCAGCATATCGAAGCTTCTCGGAACATGGGATTTCTTTCGCAGGAAGCGGTCGGCCGATCAATATGTGAGGGCCAAGCGAGCCTGAAGGGTTTCAATTGTTAAAACGGAAACAAGCGGATATAATATAATAGAACATAAAACGGGAGGATGTAAAATGAATAACGTTAATCCCGGATCGAAGAAGATTCTGGTCGTAGATGACGAAGGGGATCTCCTGAAGCTGGTAAAGACGAGGCTTGAGGCAAGCGGGTATGAGGTCATAACGCTTAACAGCGGAAAGTATGTCATCGAAACCGCGAAATCCGAAATGCCGGATATCATCCTTCTGGACGTTGTGATGCCCGGAAAGAACGGCTGCGACGTGTGCAGGGAGTTGAAGGCCGATGAGGCTATCCGTAGCATACCGGTCATTTTATTTACCGCGCATTATCCGGAAGAAGAGCACCTTAAGCTAAGTTCGGGAGAGATCGGCGCGGAAGACTACATACTGAAACCGTTCGACGCCAAGGTCCTTCTCGCCAAGATCAAGTCTTTGATAAAATAAAAGAGAAAATATGAAGAAAATGTCTTTGCTGTCGCTTAAGGCGGACCACAGAGGTAAGGTGGTGGAGATATCCGGAGGCGGAAACCTGCAAAATAAGCTGATGAATATGGGTGTGTATAAAGGGAGAGAAGTGATTAAGCTTAGCCATATCGGTTTAAGGGGCCCGGTAGTGATAAAGACGGGCAGGAGCATATTGGCTTTAGGCCATAGTATAGCGGCAAAAGTTATAGTCGAGGCCGAATGATAAAAAAGATCTATTTAATAGGCAATCCCAACGTCGGCAAGAGCGTGGTCTTTTCGCGTCTTACAGGAGTCCACGTGATCTCCTCAAATTATCCCGGCACAACCGTGGAAATATCCAAGGGATACATGCATTTGGGAGACGATAAGATCGAGGTTGTGGATTTGCCGGGAACCTACTCGTTAGAGCCGACTTCCAGCGCGGAAGAAGTGGCGGTATCTTTATTGAAAGAGCACCCCAAGAGCGATGTCGTCGTGATCAATATCCTGGATTCTACCAATTTAGAGCGCAATCTACTACTGACCTTGCAATTGATCGTGGAAGGGTTTCCGGTGATCGTCTGCCTGAATATGTGCGACGAAGCCGGCCATCGAGGCGTTCATATCGACACGGAAAAGCTGGAGAAGCTGCTGAAGGTTCCAGTGATCCCGACGTGCGCGGTAACGGGCTCCGGAATAAAATCGTTGATCGAGAAGGTCGCTCATGCCGCGCCCGTTTTAAGGGCCGGGTTCATTAACCAGGAGCGCTGGACGGAGATCGGCAGGATCGTAGAAGAGGTTCAGCGCCTTGAACACAGGCATCACACCTTAAGGGAGGTGCTGGAGGACGCGTCTGTCCGCCCATTAACCGGATTAGTAATGGCGGCAGGAATTGTTTACGCTTCATTCAAAGTAGTGCGTTTTGTGGGTGAGTTGATAATTAACAAGATAACCGATCCGATCTTTTTCAATATTTTTCAGCCTTTCCTGGAAAAGCTGACTCTTCACTGGAAGGGGGAAGGGTTCTGGTTTCATCTATTGATCGGCGATCTAATTAACGGCAAGATCGATTTTAAGCAGTCCCTGGGAGTTTTGACTACCGCGCCTTATATCGAATTTGGAATGGTCCTTCCGTATGTCATATCATTTTATTTTATCCTGAGCCTTCTTGAGGATATAGGGTATTTGCCCAGGCTGGCGATATTATTGGATAATCTTTTGCATCGCCTGGGGCTGCATGGCTTCGCGGTAATTCCCGTGCTTTTGGGTTTTGGCTGCAACGTGCCGGGCATCTTAGCGACGCGCGCTTTAGAATCTAAACGCGAAAGGTTCATCGCAGCGACCATAATTTCTATAGGCGTGCCGTGCGTGCCTTTACAGGCGATGATATTCGGATTGTTAGGCAAGTTTGGAGGGCTTTATGTAACCGGGGTGTATCTGGTGCTATTTTCCCTCGTCCTGATACTGGGAATAATTTTAAATCATGCATTGAAAGGCTATAGCCCGGAATTTCTGCTGGAGATTCCTCCTTACAGGTTTCCGCCGCTGCTCACGCTGATGCAGAAACTTTATTTTCGCGTCAAAGGTTTTTTGATCGAAGCGGTGCCGGTTGTGATGGCGGGAGTTTTATTCATAAACGTGCTTATCTATTTCAAATTATTTGATTTTGTGACCAGGATATCCGCGCCCATAATTCATGGCTTGTTCGGATTGCCGAAGGAAGCGGTTGTTGCTCTAGCCATCGGGTTTATAAGAAAAGATGTCGCGGTCGGAATGCTTATGCCGTTAGGGCTATCCGCAAAACAATTGTTTATCGGCGCGACGCTATTAGCGGTCTCTTTTCCATGTATCGCCACATTCGTGGTCATATGGAAAGAATTGGGATTCAAGGACCTCATCAAATCGACTTTAATTATGATATTTACCAGTATCGTTATCGGGACGCTGCTCAATTTCGCGATACTGCGTTAAGAAATTGCAAAAACGTGGTTAAGTGGATTTAATGTGAATTCAAGGTTTTCATATTTTTTCGGTTTAATTGCTTTATTAACATCTATCTTTATCGCCTCTTATTTTTTTAATACGAAAAAATATACAGACGAAGATCTTAAGGTGCGAATAGGGCAGATGCTTATCATCGGTTTCCGCGGAACCGAGGCGAATGAAAATTCTTATATCGTAAAGGCTATTAAAAACCTGAACCTGGGCGGAGTCATCCTGTTTGATATCGATGGCCCGACGAAAAGCTTCCCCAGGAACATTATTAGCACCTCTCAGGTAAAAGAGCTTATAAACGGTCTCAAGAAATCCTCTTCGACGCCTTTGATGGTTGCCGTCGATGCCGAGGGCGGGCGCGTAAATCGCCTGAAACCAGAATACGGTTTTATCACGGTTCCAAGCGCCCGGGAGCTTGGGGAGAAAAATGATTTGAATGAGACCGTGAAAGCGTCTACGTCGCTTGCCGGAGAGCTTTCGGAGCTTGGGTTCAATGTGAACTTTGCCCCGGTCGTTGATGTTAACGTAAACCCTGAGAATCCCGTCATCGGGGCGCTAGGGCGCTCTTTTTCATTCGATGAAAGAATAGTTTCCGGGCAAGCCAGGGCCTTTATAGAGGGACAGCATAAATACGGGATCATGACCGCGATCAAGCATTTCCCCGGGCATGGAAGCTCAAAAGCCGATAGCCATAAAGGATTGGTGGATGTTTCGGAAACGTATCAGGACAGAGAGCTTATTCCATATAAAGAACTTATTAAAGACGGAGCAGTCGACATGGTTATGACGGCCCATATTATAAATAAGAAGATAGACTCTGAGTATCCGGCGACTCTTTCAGGGCATTATATAACGGAGATACTCAGAAAAAAACTGGGTTTCAAAGGCGTCGTCGTATCGGACGATATGCAGATGGGCGCGATCACGGAGCGCTATGGTTTCAAGGAAGCCGTGATCAGGGCCGTTAACGCGGGGTGCGACCTATTGATCATCTCCAACAATGGAAGCGCATACGACGAGATGGCTCCTTATAGAGCGAGAGATATAATTCTTAAGGCCGTCAAGAGTGGAGAGATACCACGGAAGGGGATCGTAGAATCATCCCGGCGCATTGAAAGACTGAAGGATAAATTCAGAAAGTCTAATTAGGAAACCCAGAGAGATGCATATGGATATTACGATAAAAAATAGAGTTCCACACATTATTTTTCTATATTGGATAATCAAAATAGTATCGACAACATTAGGGGAAACCGGAGCGGATATGTTTTCCATGACCCTTAATTTAGGTTATTGGCATACCATCGCGATATTTATGAGCCTTTTTCTCGCATTGCTTGTGATTAAACTTTCTTTGAAAGGCTACCATCCATTGGTTTACTGGCTGACCTTTACCGCATCGGCCATAGCAGGTACCGCGATATCCGATTTCATAGATCGCACATTAGGGCTTGGTTATGCATCAGGATCCATTGTTTTAGTGGTGATGTTATTGATAATTCTCGCAGTTTGGTACAAAAAAGAAAAGTCGATAAATGTAGAATATATCACTACGCCTACGGCCGAGCTCTTTTATTGGGCGGCTTTTTTAATCGCAAATACATTGGGAACAGCAGCGGGAGATTTTTTTGCCGATAACATGGGACTTGGTTTTATGAATAGCGCGATTTTGATATCCGCGATACTCATCATCGTCGCCCTGTTGCACTACTTTACAAAGATCTCCAACATATTGTTATTCTGGGTGGCATTTGTTCTGACAAGGCCGTTCGGTGCCACATTCGGAGATCTTCTTACGAAGCCTGCCAGCAAGGGCGGAATTAATTTTGGCACAGTGGCTTCTTCGATAGTTATTTGCATAATACTAGTTATTGCGATTCATAGAGAGACTAAACTGGAAAGATTGCGAAATGAAAATGAAACCAGAGCTTGAGCTTATGGGCCTTGCCTTAAAAGAGGCAGGGAAGAATCTTCTCGATATGCGGGGAGGGCCGTTCGGCGCCTGCATCGTTAAGGGCGGTAAAGTCATAGCCGTAAGCCGCAATACCGTATTAAAAAAAGACGCTACATGCCACGCGGAAGTTAACGCCATACGGCTGGCATCGAAAAGATTAAAGACTTTCGACCTTTCCGGATGCTCGATCTATTCGACGACCGAACCCTGTCCGATGTGTTTTAGCGCCATCCATTGGTCCGGGATCGGCGTACTGGTATATGGCAATGCTATTGCCGATGCAAAGAAGATAGGCTTCAACGAGCTTCCCATCTCCAACGCCAGAATGAAGAAGCTGGGGAAGGCAAAGATTAAGATAATCCCGGGTTTTATGCGCGATGAATCAAACCAGCTTTTTAAAAAATGGAGTAAACTTCCCGGCAAGAAGTGGTATTGAAAGACCTTATGATCATAAGACGTTTAAACAAATGCAAAAAATTTATCTCCAGGGACAATGCGATCTTACGCGAGCTGCTGCATCCCGCCAAAGGCGACTTCAGATTTCGTTATAGCCTGGCGCACGCGGTAGTCAAACCCGGAAAAGACACAAGACCGCACGTTCTTAAGACGACGGAAGTGTATTACATATTAAAAGGCTGCGGTCTGATGTACGTGGATAAAGAAGCCTCCAGAGTGAGTAGCGGCTGCGCCGTCTATATTCCGCCGCACTCTACACAGCATATCAGGAATACCGGCAAGTCGGATCTGGTGTTTTTATGCATCGTCGACCCTGCCTGGCGCAAGGAAGACGAAGAGGTAACGAAATAGCTTATAGCGCTATACTAAAAAGGCAAGTGGATGAAATGGCAGTCATGACCGCACAAAAGGGAATGCAGATCAAGCAGTATGAAGTTGCGCCGCTAAAGGCGCCCTTAAGCCAGCCTTTTCGCACGGCGTTTGGCCAGCATGATACCTTGGATAATCTGCTTTTTAAGATCAAGCTCAATAATGGTGTCACAGGTTTTGGCGAAGCGGCGGTGGCAACGCACATCACCGGTGAAACATTATCGCAAACGGAAGAGAACCTTAAGAAGTGCGGGCAAAGTTTGCTGGGGTATAACGTTGCTGAGTATTTAAGTATTTCGGCCGCGCTGCACCGGCAGCTGCCGGATAATAAAGCCGCGCTTGCCGCTATCGAGATGGCGGTTTTTGACGCGTTGGCGCGCTCTCTGAATATACCTTTATGGCGATTGTATGGAGACAGGCCGGTGAAGCTGCGTACCGATATCACGATCGTGATCGATAGAGTAGAGAGCGCCGAGAAGAAGACGAGAGAATTCTACCTTCGTGGTTTCAGGGCGTTCAAGATCAAGATCGGCAGTGATATGGATCTTGACCTAGCACGGGTGATAGTGGTTGCCAGGATTGCGAAAAAAGCAAAATTGTATTTAGACGCTAACCAGGGTTATAGCGCGCGACAAACCTTAAAGTTCCTTAAAAAACTTGAAAGATACAATATCATTCCCGATCTCATCGAACAACCGGTTCCCAAAGATGATAGGGAGGGGCTTAAAAAAGTAACCCGCCTTTCCAAGACAAAGGTTTGTGCCGATGAAAGCGTAAGTAATATGGCGGATGCCGTTTGGGCGGTCAAAGAGAAGGCCTGCGATGTTATCAATATCAAGTTGATGAAATGCGGGCTGGTGCAGGCAAGAGAGATCGCGTTTTTGGCCAGAGCCAATCATATCGGCCTTATGATCGGCGGTATGATGGAGAGCGCCCTTGCCATGACCTGTTCGGCGCATATCGCTTCCGGCCTGGGGTTTATCGATTATGTAGATCTGGATACGCCGTTCTTTTTGAAGGATAAGCATAAGCATAAATTCCTTTCAAGGAGCGGCGAGTATGATCTCAGTAGGGTAAAAAGCGGGATAGGTATAATACCTTAAAAAATGGT
The DNA here is from genome assembly GCA_026387175.1 of Candidatus Omnitrophota bacterium. Taxonomy (NCBI): domain Bacteria; kingdom Pseudomonadati; phylum Candidatus Omnitrophota; species Candidatus Omnitrophota bacterium. Next base: position 198,267 of record JAPLME010000006.1, on the reverse strand, counting down.
TACGAATTCTTACGCAGTCATCGCTATCCTGGTTCTCATCGAATTTTGCGTTCTGTGTATTTCCAGTATGCGGAGATTCAAGAAATATTTCCATTTCATCCCGCCGGTTTTCTGGATCTATGCGATACCTATGCTTTTCTCGTCGCTTGGCCTCATTACTACGGAAAATCCATTTTATAATATCATCGCGGCTAATGTGCTTCCGGGGAGCCTTATTCTCCTTCTGCTTGGCACCGACCTTAAGGCGATCTCGCGGCTCGGCAAAAAGGCTCTGTTCATGATGTTAATCGGCAGCGTCTCCATAATGGTCGCGATCCCTTCGGTCTTTTATCTCTTTAAAGGCATAGTCGGTAACAAGATGTGGAGCGGTTTTGGCGCGCTTTCCGCCTCGTGGGTCGGAGGCAGCGCTAATATGATAGCGGTCAAGGAGGCGTTAGGGGCTCCTGAGCAGGTGTTCGCTCCGATGCTTGTCGTGGATACGGTCGTGCCTTATGTCTGGATGGCGTTTTTGATCGCGGCGGTCGGGATGCAGAATATTTTCGATAAAAAGTTCAAGGTTGATAATAATGTTATGGAGGAGCTGAAGCAGCATTTGAGCCTCCAAGAGGAGCTTAAAAAAAGTTTTTCGGTAAAAGGGACCGCATGGATAATTTTTACCGTTGTGGCTGGGGTTATTCTCTCCAGGATATGCGCTTATTATATGCCTGCCGTCAGGAATATGATCTCGGTATATACCTGGACGATCATCTTTGCTTCGATCCTGGGTGTTTTGTTATCGCTTACTCCGGCAAGAAAACTTGAGCGATCAAACTCAACAGCGGTCGGGTACTGGCTTTTATATTTCGTGCTTACTACTATCGGCGCTAAGGCTTGCATCCGCGATCTAAATGCTGCTTTAGTGCTTATTGGAGCGGGTTTTTGCGTGATCATTTTGCACGGTTTGATCCTCGTCGCGGCCGCGAAGATTGTGCGCGCGCCGATGTTCCTGGTAGTCACTGCCAGCCAGGCGAATATCGGAGGCCCGGCTTCCGCGCCGATCGTGGCGGCGGTATATCAGCCGGCATTGGCATGTGTGGGGATCTTAATGGCGGTCCTGGGGAATATACTTGGAACATACACAGGCATCATCACCGGTTATATCTGTAAATTTATCGCAAAAGCATAATGCGAAAAGTTTATAAAGTTTATAACCTGGTTAGATTTGTCGGGTTAGAATTGAGAGAATTATGAAGAAGATTTTTATTAAAACCTTTGGATGCCAAATGAACACCCGGGATTCGGAGTTTGTGGCGGGGATCCTGGTTGATAAAGGATTCAGGCTGTCCGATTCAATGGATACTGCCGAAGTTATCATATTCAACTCCTGCTCCGTGAGGAAGCACGCCGAAGAGAGGCTGTTCAACAATATAGACTGTCTTAAAAAGCTTAAGAAGAAGAATACTGAGCTTGTGATCGCCCTTATGGGCTGCACGGCCCAGGCTTACGGGCCGAAGGCCATAGACAGGTCCCCGTTAATAGATATCGTCTGCGGAACCGGCAACGAGACGGACCTGCCGAGATTGATAAAGGACGTATTGAAGAAGAGATGCCGTATAATAGCCGCCGACAAGGTCAATGAAAAGAAACCCGAGGCTTTCCCGAAATACCGCGAGAATAAATTTAAGGCGCTTGTTTCGATAGGCGAGGGATGCAATAATTTCTGCTCATATTGTATTGTGCCGTATGTGCGCGGCAGGGAACGTTCGCGCGATGCCAAAGACATCATTCGGGAAGTGAAGGACCTTGCCGCTCGCGGGTTTAAGGAAGTGCTGCTCCTGGGCCAGAACGTCAATTCTTACAGGGCGGCGTGCGGTAAAGATTTTATAAATATACTGAAGGATATAAACAAGATAAAAGACATAGAACGCATCCGGTTCATGACGAGCCATCCCAGGGACGCACATACGGAGCTATTCAGGGCCATGCGCGATCTCGACAAAGTCTGCGAGCATCTTCATCTGCCGCTACAGTCGGGCTCGGACCGTATCCTGAAGCTTATGAATAGAAAATATAATTCAAAAAAGTATTTGAAATTAGCCGAAGATTATAAGAGAATGGTTCCCGGCGGCAGTATCACTACCGATGTGATAGTCGGCTTTCCGTCCGAGAGCTCCGGCGATTTCAAGAAGACGTGCGATATACTGAAAGAGATAAATTTCGACAGCGCTTATACGTTTAAATATTCGCCGCGCGCCGGGACAAAGTCGTCGAAGCTCCCGGACGATGTGCCTCCGGAGGTGAAAGCCTCGCGCCTGGAATTCATCAGCAGGCTTCAGTGCGGTATTTCCGGGGAGCGAAACAGATATCTTGTGGATAAGACAGTCGAGGTGCTGATAGAGGGAACCAATAAAAAGGATAAGGCCTTTTTGATCGGCAGGACCAGGACGAATAAGCCGGCCGTCTTTAAGGGAAGCGTGTCTCTGACGGGAAAATTAGCGGAGATTGAGGTCGAATCCGTAACGCCTTACGCTCTAAGGGGGAGGATAGCCGGATGAGGAAGGTATCATTATCGGTTCTTGTATCGGTTTTTATTACGGCGCAGCCGCTATTTGCGGCATCGTCGGCAAGCTTCTCCGTTGTCGAGAAATATTTTCTCGAAGGTAAATATAACTCGGTCATATCGGAATCGGAAGAGCTTATAAACTCCGGATCGGGCCGGAAGGACGAGCTATATTACCTGAAAGGCCTGAGTGAGCTTAAGGCCAATAAATTCAGCGACGCCAGGGCGAGCTTCAACTATATAATATCTCACTATTCATGGTCAAAGAAGGTATTTGACGCGCGCCTCGGTGTAGGTGATTCGTACTTTCTCGAAGGCAATAATACCAAGGCGCTCAATGTTTACAATGAGATAGCTGATAACTATCCTTCAGATAAGAATATAGCGATAGTGTACAGCCGCTTGAGTTCGTGTTATGCCAAAATGGGCCTGCGCGACAAGGCGGATTCTTATCATGCCATGGTCAGGACGAAAGCGCCGCTTAGCTTCGAAGCTAAGTCAGCGCCGGCTGTAAGTTCTCCCCTTCAAAATATAACGGCCTGCCCGACTGCACAAGAACCAATGTTAGGCAGACGGGCCAGAAAAGCCCCTTCACCGTATAGCGGCCCGGGCATACACTCCGTGCAGGTAGGGTCTTTCAAGAATAAGAGGAACGCGGATAAGCTGGTCAAGAGGCTCTCCGCCCGCGGCTATGAAAGTTACGTGACAATACCTGTCTTCTCAAGCGACAAATTCTATAGAGTTAAAGTAGGGAAATTCGCCTCGAAAGATGAAGCTTCCAGGATGGCCTCTAAGCTGGAGTCGGATGGTTACCGTACCAGCCTCTGCACTGATGACACGTGCGATTAATGAATAAGCCCCGCAGGAAATGCGTATTGTTCATAGTCGGTCCCACTGCTATAGGTAAGACCCGCCTTGCGGTGGTTCTCGCAAAAAAAATCCACGGAGAGATAATCTCCTGTGACTCGATGCAGGTTTACAGGGGTATGCGTATATTAAGCCAGTCGCCGTCGAAGAAAGAGAGGGCGCTGGTGAAACATCATCTGGTAGGTATCCTCGATCCAAAAAAAGAATACAGCGCGGCCGTATTTATAAAAAGGGCCATGCCGTTAATCGAAGCCATTATAAATAGAAAAAGGATCCCGATAGTCGCCGGAGGAAGCGGTCTTTACGTGAAGGCCCTGGTGGACGGCCTCTTCTTGAGTCCGGAGGCCGATATGAAATTCAGAAAAAGAATGCAGGCCTTCGTCTCCCGCCATGGATCCAAAAAACTGCATGAGCGGCTTGCGAAGATAGATTCGATATCCTCCGGGAAGATTCATCCTAATGACGTCCGGCGCATAATAAGGGCGCTTGAGATATTTGAGTCGACCGGCCGGACGATGACGGAGCTGAAGTCGACGACCAGAGGATTAAAGGACCTTTATGATATACGGATATTCGGCCTCATCGCCCCAAGAGAAAAAATATATTCCCGTATAGATTCCCGTGTCGATGAGATGTTTGCCTTCGGAGCCGTGGTTGAAGCAAAGAGGCTGGCCAGGAAGAGAATGTCGAAGACGGCCAGGGAAGTTCTGGGATTTAAGGAGATAGCGGATTATCTGGACGGCGAGTATGACCTGGAATACGCAAAGGGTCTGGTCAAGATGAATACCCGGCGTTTCGCCAAGCGCCAGCTCACCTGGTTTCGTCCGGACAAGAGAATAAAATGGTACGACATCACCCGGAATACCGGGGCAAAGATAGTAAATAAGATAATGAAAGAGGTGCGATGATATGGAGCGCGCGGTCCTGGTGACGGTCGATTTCGGTAAGCGGGATGTATGGAGCGCGGAGGAGCGCTCGGCTGAGCTCGCCGAACTGGCAGCTTCGGCGCTCGCCAAGGTTGTGCGTCGGGAGATAGTCCACAGGCACGAGCCGAGCCCCGCGTCCTTTATAGGCAGCGGCAAGGCCGAAGAGCTGGCCGGGATATGTCTCTCCGAGGACATAGATGTCGTGATATTCAATAATGACCTCACCGCTTCACAGCAGAAGAACCTCGAGGAGGTAATAGGCGTAAAGACGATCGACAGGACGCAGCTTATCCTGGATATATTCGCGCGCCGCGCGCATTCCAATGAAGGCAAGCTGCAGGTGGAGCTCGCGCAGCTTAAATATATGCTGCCGCGTCTTATGGGTAAGGGAATCGAGATGTCGAGGCTCGGAGGAGGGATAGGTACGAGCGGGCCGGGCGAACAGAAGCTCGAAGTGGATCGCCGCAAAATAAAAGCCAGGGTCTCTAAACTTACAAAGGACCTGGAGGGCCTCGGGAAGAGGCGAGATATGATGCGGACGAAGCGCTCGCGGCATTCGCTGCTTACTGTCGCCATAGTGGGTTATACCAATGTCGGGAAGTCGACCCTTCTTAATGCGCTGACAGGTTCCGATGTTGTCGTCCGGGATAAATTATTTGCCACACTGGACCCGACCGTAAGAAAATTTATCATGCCTAATAACCAGAAGGTGCTCTTTATCGATACGGTCGGTTTCATAAAAGAACTCCCGCACCATCTTATCGAGGCCTTCAAGGCTACGCTCGAAGAGGTGACCGAAGCGGACCTTATATTGCATATTGTCGATTCGAGCCATCCAAAGGCCCTGGAACAGGCCGAGGCAGTCTATGATGTATTGAAAGAGATAAAAGCGATCGATAAACCTATGATCACCGTTCTTAATAAGATAGACAAGGTAGCGGATAATGCGGTGATCGAACGCCTCAAAAAGCATTTTGATGCTCCAGTCTTGATATCGGCGTTGAAAAAGGAAGGATTTGATGGTTTCATCTCGAAAATTCTTCAGCATATGAAGGGCCTGACCGCCCTTATCAATATCAAGATCTCCGCCGGCGATGCCAAGACGCTCAACCTGATTCACGAAAACGGTTTCATCAGGAAACAAGAGTATGTGGGCGATGAGCTCCTGATAGAGGCCGAGGTCCCCCTGCGCCTGAAAGAGCTCCTGGGTAAAGAATTTCCGGAAAATCCCCTTGACATTTAGCACTCATTGGTGTAGAGTGCTAATGCTTATGAGGTGCATAACATGATCAGGGAATTGAATAAGAGGCAGCAGGAAGTTCTGGAGATGATAGTGCGCCGCTACGTCGAGACGGCGGAGCCGGTGGGGTCGCGCTATATCTCGCGGAAGCTTGACCTCTCGAGCGCCACCATACGCAATGTGATGGCGGACCTTGAGGACCTGGGTTACATAATGCAGCCGCATACCTCCGCCGGCCGCTCGCCGACCGATAGAGGCTATCGTTACTATATCGAATTGCTGATGCATGTAAAGAATGTCAACATGCTGGAGGCGAAGCGCTCCATGAAAGATCAGTATGGCACAGCGGCCCGCTCGATCGAAGATGTCCTGGAACGCACGTCTTACATGATATCCAATGTCACGAATTATGTCGGGTTAACGCTTTCTTCGCAGTATGATAAACTGTATCTCGACGGCACAAGCCATATAATAGAGCAGCCGGAGTTCCAGGACCTGCGAAAGCTATACGCTTTACTCAAATACCTCGAACATAAAAGTGAGCTGTTGGATCTATTGAAGCATGATTTTGAAACGGACGGCGTCACTATACATATAGGTAAAGAGAATTTTTCGAATTCCTTAAGCGACTGCAGTATCGTGACGAAGAGCTATAAAGTGAAAGGTAAAGCATCCGGAAGGCTGGGAGTCATCGGTCCCAAGAGAATGGTATACGAAAAGGTGATCCCGATGGTCGAGTTCCTGGCGGATGCGGTGACGGACATATTCAATGAGATGGAGATATAGAGACTGTGCCGAATAATAAAAACGGTTGTAAGGGTAAAGATGATAAAAACACGCAGCCATCTCCGCAAGGAGACGAGCTTGTTACTATTACCAGGAAAGAATATGAGGCGCTAAAGGCGAAGTCCGGGGAGTGCGATGCCTTTAACGATAAATATATAAGGGCCCATGCCGAATTTGAGAATGTGCGGAAGCGCCTGGAAAAGGACAAGATCGATTTCGTCAAATATGCGAACGAAGGTTTTATCCTAGATCTCTTGCCGATAATAGATAATCTGGAGATAGCGGAAAAACATATAAAGGAAGCAAAGGATTTTAAGGCGGTGCAGGACGGTGTCGATATGATACAGTTGCAGATACAGGGTTTTCTGAAAGATATAGGGTTGGAGCGGATAAAGACCGTGGGGGAGAAGTTCGACCCTCATGTGCACGAACCCATCGAAACCGTCGAAGCTCCCGATAAGGAGGACGGTATTATAGTTGACGAATTAAAGCCGGGCTATAGGCTTAACGGTAAGCTTCTGCGTCCGGCTTCTGTAAAGATCGTAAAAAATAAATAATATAGAAAAAATAACGGAGGTAAATATGTCAAAAGTTATAGGAATAGATCTCGGGACTTCAAACTCAGCGGCGGCATATATGGAGGCGGGCCGCCCGGTGATAATACCTTCGGCTGAAGGCGCCGGAGTGGCAAGCGGTAAGGCGTTTCCGTCGTTCGTGGCCTTTACTAAAGACGGCCAGAAGCTGGTCGGCGAGCCGGCGAAGAGACAGGCTTCGATCAATCCTGAAGGCACGATATTCGCGGCCAAGCGTAAAATGGGAACAGACTTCAAGTATAAGGTGTATGGGAAAGAATATACCCCTCAGCAAATTTCGTCTTTCCTGCTCCAGAAGATAAAACAGGACGCCGAGGCATATCTTGGCGATACCGTGAATGAGGTAGTTATCACGTGCCCCGCGTATTTCAATGACAACCAGCGCCAGGCTACTAAAGACGCCGGAGAGATTGCGGGATTAAAAGTATTAAGAATAATTAACGAGCCGACGGCCGCATGTCTGGCATACGGGCTGGATAAGGCGGGGAAAGAGCAGAAGATAATGGTCTTCGATCTCGGCGGCGGCACGCTCGATGTTACGATCCTTGAAATGGGATGGGATACCGAGCATGAAGCGGCTACATTTGAAGTAATGTCGACATCCGGCGACACGCAGCTCGGCGGCACAGACATGGATAATACGCTTGTGGATTATATCGTAAAAGAGTTCAAGAGAGATACGGGCATAGACCTGAAGAACGATAAGATGGCGGTCCAGCGCGTCAGGGAAGCCGCTGAAAAGGCCAAGGTCGAGCTGTCAAGCACCTTGTCGACGGATCTCAATCTGCCGTTTATAACGGCGGACCAGACGGGCCCGAAGCATCTCACGATGACATTGAACAGGGCCAAGGTTGAAGAGCTCGTGCAGCCCATCATAGACCGCTGTAAGCATCCGATCGAGCAGGCATTGTCGGACGCCAAAGTCACCGCCAAAGATATAAGCAAGGTCATTCTCGTCGGCGGCCCCACCAGGATGCCGATAGTCCAGAAGTTCGTAGAAGATTATGTAGGCAAGAAGATCGAGCGCGGGGTCGACCCGATGGAATGCGTGGCATTGGGCGCAGCGATCCAGGCATCCATTATGAAGGGCGAAACGAAAGATGTGCTGCTGCTGGACGTCACGCCGCTTTCGCTCGGGATCGAGACGCTCGGCGGGGTTAATACGAAGCTGATCGAGCGCAATACGACCGTTCCGACCAGAAAGAGCCAGATATTCTCCACGGCCGCGGATAACCAGACGGCGGTTACCATACGCGTCATTCAGGGTGAGCGCCAGCTGGCGGAAGGCGAAGGTAATGTGGAACTCGGCAGGTTCGACCTTGTAGGCATACCTCCGGCGCCGCGCGGAGTTCCCCAGATAGAAGTCGGGTTTGACATAGATGCCAACGGTATCGTGCACGTCTCGGCCAAGGACCTTGGCACAGGCAAGGAACAGTCGATAAAGATCACCGCTCCCAAGAAGCTCTCCAAGGAAGAGATCGACAAGATGATCAAGGATGCGGAGAAGTATGCCGCCGAAGACTCGAAGAAGAAAGAGGAGGTCGAACAGGTGAACCAGGCGGATGCTCTGGTCTATTCGACCGAGAAGTCACTGAAGGAATTCGGAGATAAAGTAAGCCAATCGGATAGGGCGGATATAGAATCACGCCTGAATGAATTGAAGCAGGCGATAAAAGAGAAGAATCTGCCCAGCATTAAGCGCGGTACGGAAGAGCTGACAAAGGCGGCCCATAAGTTAGCCGAGGAAGTATATAAGAAGACCTCCGGCCCTCGTCCGGGTCCCGGAGCCGGAGCTGCCGGCCCTGAGCAGTCCTCGCAGGAAGGCCCTGGCCCCGGCGAAAACGCTTCCGGTCCCAAACAGGGTGAAGATATAATCGACGCCGAATATACAGCCGAGGATGAGAAAGATAAAAAGAAAAAATAATGGAGAAACGCGACTACTATGAAATCCTCGGCCTGGGCAAAACAGCCACTACCGATGAGATAAAAAAAGCTTACAGGAATCTCGCTCTTAAATATCACCCCGACAGGGTGACTCCCGACAAGAAGAAGGAAGCCGAGGAGAAATTTAAGGAGATGTCGGAGGCCTATGAGGTCCTCGTAGACAAAGAGAAGCGTGCCAATTACGACCAGTATGGCCATGCCGGAGTCGACAGCTCTTTTAAACAGGGCGGTTTCCAATGGCAGGACTTCCATCACTACGATGATCTTAAGGATATTTTCGGCGGCGCCGATGTAAGCGATCTTCTCAAGGGGTTCGGTTTCGGCGGCGACATCTTCGGCTCTTCCCGCAGAGGCGGGTCTAGGCGCGGGTCGGATCTCGAATATCAGCTTGAGATATCTTTTGACGAAGCGGCTTTCGGCGGTGAGGAGACTATTACCATCCCTCGTCAGGAGACCTGCGAGGAATGCCGCGGCACGGGCGCCAAACCCGGCTCCAAGAAAGAGCGGTGCCCTGACTGCGACGGACAGGGGCAGGTCAGGGCTTCAAATGGATTCTTTAGTGTTGTGCAGACATGCCGGAAATGCGGAGGCGAAGGATCCATAATAAGAACGCCATGTCCGGCCTGTAACGGCAGAGGCCGCATAAAAACGAAACGCAATATAAAGGTTAAGATCCCTGCCGGTGTGGATTCCGGATCAAGGCTGAGGATACACGGAGAGGGCGAGGCGGGAGAGAGGGGTGGTCAGCGCGGTGACCTGTATATATTGATCTATGTAAAACATCATGAAATATTTGAGCGCCACGACGCCGATATATATTGCGAAGTTCCTATAGCCTATGTTACAGCGGTATTCGGAGGCGAGATAGAGGTCCCTACTATCGAAGGCAAGATAATGATGAAGATTCCCCCAGCCACCCAGAGCGGCAAACAATTCCGGCTGAGAAATAAAGGAATCGCCCATCTGCACGATTACGGCAGGGGTGATCAGATAGTGAAGGTCCAGATAGATGTCCCTACAAATCTTAATCCGGACGAGAAGAAAGCGCTTAAAGAGTTTGCCAGGGTTTCGGAAGACGGCAAGGGGCCGCTGGCCAGAACGTTCGTAGAGAAGATGAAGAGGATCTTTAAATGATAGAAGGAGAAGTAAATGCCGACTTATGATTATCAATGTGATAAATGCGGTGGCCATTTCGAAAAGTTCGAGAAGATGACGGATCGTCCGGTCGGAAAATGCCCTAAGTGCGGCGGCAAGACTCAGCGCCTGATCGCGGGTGGCAGCGGCGTGATATTTAAGGGAACGGGTTTTTACGAGACCGATTATAAGAAGAAATCGAAGTCTGACAGGCCTTGCCCGGGATCCGGAGGCGGCTCCTGCAAGGGATGCCCTTCAAGCGGTAGTTAATGTATGGCTAATATCAAGCCCTTTAAAGGCGTAGTATACAATGAGAAGAAGGTAGGCAGTCTATCCAAGGTCGTTGCTCCCCCTTATGATATTATCCCCAAAAAAATGCAAGACGAGCTTTACCGCGCGAACCCTTACAATATTGTAAAGCTCGAACTCGGAAAGATAAAAAGTTCGGACTCTTCTACTGATAACCGCTATACTCGCGCTAAGAAATTTTTTGATCTGTGGCTAAAAGGCAAGCAGATGGTGCAGGACGAGAAAGATTCCATCTATATATATTCGCAGAAATACAGGGAAGGCTCTAAGACGATAGATAGAATAGGTTTCATGGCCCTTATGTCGCTGGACGAGGGAAAGAATAAGGTCCTGCCGCATGAGAATACGCTTCATGCGCCAAAGGTGGACAGGCTCGATCTGATGAGAAGTATAAAAGCTAACCTAAGCCCGATATTTATCCTCTATGAGGATACTCCGCACAGCATACTTAAGATATTAAAGAAGACCTCCTCGGAGAAGCGGCCGTTTATCGACATATCCTTCGAAGGCATACGAAACCGGGCCTGGAGGCTCGATGATAAGGCGGATATAAAAAAGATACAGGCTATCATGCGAAGCGCCCCCACATTTATTGCCGATGGCCACCACAGGTTTGAAGTGACGCGTATGTATTCCAAGGAGCTCGGGCGCTCCCGAGCGCCGAAAATCGCCAGAGAAGCCGCCGGATATGTGATGGTATATTTTGTCGATGCTAAGGAAGATATGCTGACCGTTCTTCCGGCCCACAGGCTCCCTAAGGATATAGGCGGCCTTCGGAAAGAAGAGATAATAGCGCGCTTGCAGAAGTTCTTTGCGATCGAGAAGGCGGGGAGCTTGAACGCGATGATGGTGAAGTTGGGCAAGTTGCGGAGCGCTCACGTTTTCGGCATGTATATGGGCCGGGGCCAATTCTATATTCTGAAGCTGAAGAGCATGAGCCATGTCGATAATGTGGTTAAAGATAAACCGAAAGAGTGGAAGCAGTTGGACGTCTCCATACTCCACATGTTCATATTCCAGCACGTGCTTGGTATCCGTGATGAAGATGATAATATCGAATTTATAAAGGATCCCTGCGAGACGGCAAAATCCGTCGACAAGGGTAAGTTCAAAATAGCGTTCTTCCTGAATCCTACAAAAGTCGCTGAGGTCAAGCGCATAGCGTCGCTCGGCGAGAAGATGCCCAGAAAGGCGACGTATTTTTATCCGAAGCCGGTCTCTGGCATAGTCATAAATAAGCATTAACTCCTAATCCATGTGCGGTATCTGCGGCTATATACATTTCGATAGTACGAAGCGGCCATCGGAGGGTATCCTGCGGTCGATGATGGATACGATAGCCCCTCGCGGCCCCGACGATGCCGGTGTTTTCATTGGCGGGCCCGCCGCGCTCGGCCACAGGCGATTATCCATAATAGACCTGAAGACCGGTCACCAGCCGATGTTCAGCAATGACGGCTCGAAGGCAATAGTCTATAACGGCGAAGTCTATAATTTTATCGAGCTGAAGACGGCCCTGCTGGGCAAGGGTCACGTTTTTAATACAAATTCCGATACCGAAGTCGTCCTTCATGCTTATGAAGAATACGGCGAAGATTGCGTAAAACATTTTAACGGAATGTTTGCCCTCGCCATATGGGACTCAGGGAAGAAGACCTTATTCCTAGCAAGAGACCGTTTCGGTAAAAAACCCCTCTATTACGCTTCTTTCGATAACCAATTCATATTTGGTTCAGAATTGAAAGCCCTCCTGAAGCATCCTGCCGTTAAGAAAGAGATAGACCTGAATGCCCTCGGCAAATACCTTGCATATGAATATGTCCCGAGCCCGTATTCCATATTCAAGAATATCTACAAGCTGGAGGCCGGCTCGCGCATTTCTGTAAAGGGCGCTGCGGTCCATAAGGACCGCTACTGGGATCTCAGCTTCAATACTCAAAAAAAATTCGATCACAGAGAAGTCCGCCTACGCGTTCTGGAGCTTTTAAAAGAATCCGTGCGGAAGCGCCTCATAAGCGATGTACCGCTCGGGGTCTTCCTGTCGGGCGGAATCGACTCCTCGGCCGTCGTTTGCATGATGGCCGAGCTTATGGAGCCCAAGGATATAAAGACTTTTTCCATCGGTTTTAAAGAAAAATCCTTCGATGAATCGAGCGATGCCAGGAGAGTAGCGGAATATTTCGGAACCGACCATCATGAAGAGATACTGAGCCCCGAGGTAATGCTTGACGTTTTTCCCAGGATACTGGATCTTTTGGACGAACCCTTCGCGGATTCATCGATAATACCCACTTATCTTGTATCGAAATTCACCAGGCAGCACGTCAAAGTCGCTCTCGGCGGCGACGGCGGAGATGAATTATTCCTGGGGTATCCGTCGTTCATGGCGCATAAGCTGGACAGCTATTTCGGTTTTGTCCCCGCCTCCTTAAAGAAGTTGCCCTTGAAGCTGCTGCTAAAATGTATGAAGCCGTCAAACGATTATATGAGCCTCTATTTTAAGGCAATGCGTTTCTCTCGCGGCCTCGATTTTCCCGAGGCGACCCGCCATCAGGCCTGGATAGGATCGTTCACGCCCGATGAGCAAGATGCCCTATTGATCCCCAGCGGGGATTCATCCCGCAGGCCGGATGTATATGATATAACAGAGAAATATTTTAAGAATGCAAAGGCGCTCGATCCCCTGGACAGGGCGATATATATATATGTGAAGACTTATATGACAGATGATATTCTGACAAAAGTTGACAGGGCCAGCATGGCCAATTCTCTCGAGGTCAGAGCGCCGTTCCTGGATACAGAATTTACGGAGTATGTCACCGGCATACCGGCGTCATTTAAGCTTAAGAATTTTACCACCAAATGGATATTGAAAGAGGCGTTAAAGGGTAAGCTTCCGGAACAGAATATAAGTAAATCGAAGCAGGGGTTTGCGGTCCCGGTCGCCAAATGGCTCAAGGAAGACCTTAAAGGGCTCCTGCTGGACGCTTTTGAAAAGACGAAGATCGAGCGGCAGGGTATATTCAATTATTCCTACGTGGACGGCCTTATAAAAGAGTTCCTGGCGAACAAAAATGATACCAGAAAAGAAATTTGGGCGCTTTTTATGTTTGAAATGTGGTATGATAAGTGGATGAAATAATAAGTTAAGGAATCGAGCAATGCATAATGAGATCCTGGAAGAGATTAAAGCTGCTTTGATGAAAGGCGACCGTAACGGTGTTGTGAAGGCTACATCCCAGGCATTTGAGCAGGGTATAGCCGTAAAAGAGATAATCAATTCGGCCCTGGTAGCAGGGATGGATGTGATCGGCGCGAAATTCAAGGCCAATGAGATATTTATTCCCGAGGTACTGATATCGGCCAGGGCGATGCATGCCGGCATGGCGGTCCTGGAGCCGCATTTCGTGAAGAACGGCATAAAGCCGATCGGCAAAGTATTGATAGGCACAGTAAAGGGAGATCTCCACGATATAGGGAAGAATATAGTGAGCATGATGCTGAAGGGCGCATGTTTCGAAATAGACGATCTGGGTATAGACGTAAGCCCGCAGAAATTCATAGACGCCGCCAGGAGTAAAGAGATAGACATAATCGCCATGTCGTCGCTTCTCACCACATCTATGAATGCTATGCGCGATACGATCAACGGGCTTAATACGGCAGGCCTGCGCGATAAGGTGAAGATTCTGGTAGGCGGCGCACCTATAACCCAGGAATTCGCCAGTTCCATCGGCGCCGACGGTTATGCCAGGGATGCCGCGACCGCTGTGGATAAAGCCAAAGAATTATTGAAGAGATAATATGCACTTATTCCCGAGAAAACCTAAATACACGATAGTGAAAGTCGCGAAGAAGAGGGGCGACATTCCCGAAGACCTCTGGGCCAGATGCTCGGATTGCAACGAGCTTATATATAAGAAAAAGCTGGACGAGAATATGAAAGTCTGCCATAAGTGCAATTACCATTTTACCCTCGGAGCGCATGAAAGGGTGAAGCTTCTTATAGATGAAGGTACCTTTATGGAGATGGATGCGAGCCTAGAATCGCTCGATCCGCTCTCATTCGAGGGCCCAAAGACGTATAAGGAGAAATTGAAACAAGATCAGGGCCTCACCGGACTCAAGGACGCGGTGATAACCGGCGGGGGCAAATTAGGCGGCCGCGATATAATCCTGGGAGTCACCGATTCAAGGTTCATAATGGGCTCCATGGGGTCTGTAGTGGGCGAGAGGCTTACGAGGGCTATCGAGAAAGCCACCGCGGATAAATGCCCGCTTATCATAGTCTCGGGATCGGGAGGCGGCGCCCGTATGTATGAAGGGATGTTCTCTCTGATGCAGATGGCGAAGACTTCAGCGGCGCTAAACCGTTTCGACCGCGCCGGCGGATTCTTCATCTCCGTATTGACCAATCCCACGATGGCCGGTATCATGGCGAGCTTTGCCTCTTTAGGCGATTTCATCATTGCGGAACCGAAGGCTTTAATAGGTTTCACCGGCCCCCGCGTGATAGAACAGACCATAAGGCAGAAGCTTCCCCCGGGCTTCCAGAAGTCGGAATTTTTATTAAGGCACGGCCTTATAGATATGATAATCCATAGAAAAAATATGAAAGAGTCGCTTTCCAAACTGCTGAGCTATTTCTGATTTTGATTACGTATCATAAAAATGTGTGTTAAAATAATAACCCTATGGCACAAGTCAGCCTTAATAAGGTATCAAAGTGTTACCCTGGAAACATATGGGCTATTAAAGACATAAACCTGGGTATCGAAAATAAAGAGTTCGTCGTCTTCGTCGGCCCATCCGGGTGCGGCAAATCCACAACTTTAAGAATAATAGCGGGTCTGGAAACAGCCACTGGAGGAAATGTCTATATTGGCAACCAGCTGGTCAACGATATCCCGCCTAAAGACAGGAATATCGCCATGGTATTCCAGAATTATGCCCTCTATCCCCACATGGATGTTTACGATAACATGGCCTTCGGATTGAAACTCAGAAAGTATCCTGCCGTTGAGATCGAGGCCAGAGTCAAAGAAGCGGCCACGATGCTTGGCATCGAACAGCTTCTGCGCAGAAAGCCCCGCGAGCTCTCCGGCGGACAGCGCCAGCGCGTCGCGGTGGGGCGGGCCATAGTGAGAAAACCGCTCGTATTCCTGTTCGATGAGCCGCTCTCCAACCTTGACGCCAAGATGAGGGTCCAGATGAGGACCGAGATAAAGAAGCTGCATATCAGGCTGCAGACCACTATGATATATGTCACGCATGACCAGACGGAGGCGATGACGATGGGCGACAGGATCGTCGTTATGAAAGACGGCGATATACAGCAGATAGCCGATCCTATAACTCTTTACGACAAGCCTGTAAATAAGTTTGTGGCGGGTTTCATAGGCACGCCTCCGATGAATTTCGTCAGAGGCACAATAATAAAGAAGGACGGCAGGCTCTATTTTAACGAAGGAAAGTTTCTGGTCAAGATAGTGGACGCTATGTTCAAGGGACTTGAACCGTATATTGAAAGAGAGCTGATATTCGGAATAAGGCCGGAAGACATATATGATAAATTGTTTGTCTCCGAGGCCCCTCAGGAAAATACGATAAAAGCGACATGCGAGATCATAGAGCCTATGGGTTCGGAGGCCTATCTTTATCTCAATACCGGCAAGAACCAGCTGATCGCCAAGGTCGGCGGTCATGACAAGCCGGCCATAAACTCTGATATGGATGTGGTCTTTGACATGTCGAAGGTTCATTTTTTCGACAAGGAAACAGATAAGACCATAATCTAATCTAAACCGAATGGCATGATGATATCTTCCCGCGCCAGATCGATCTTTTCCGCCTTATCCGTAATCTCATTTTTTATATCAGTTTATTTCTGCTGGATATTATCTTCAAGGCCGCTGGATATCTCTCCGCTTCATATAACCCTGACCGCTACCGCCATCTCCAGTTTCAATATCGCCATATTGTGCGCCTGGATAGGATTCGGAATGACGGGCGGGGTTTCTCTGACCATATCTTCCTGCCTATTTGTCTTATTGCTGGCTTTTCGGATGCGCTATCATGGTTACAATGCTTACGCCTTGACGTTCTTCGCGACCGCCTGGATAGGTTATCTCTTCGCAAGCTCCAGAAACAGGCTGGACCAGTTATATGTTTTGAGATCGGAAAGCTCCAGAGAAGAGATGAATATCCTGGCAAACGAAGTGAAAGAAAAAAATAAAGGGATAAAGGTAATAGAGGAGAAGCTTATCAGGTATTCCGCCCTGAAAAATGTCACCGAGAGCCTGAGCGCGGTGCTCTCTTTGGACAGCATAATCGGAATGATAATAGAGAAGACATTGAAGACTCTGGGGAAGAGCGGGAGGGTGCTCTTATTTCTGGTGAACCAGGAGAGACAGGAGCTGATGCTTTCAGCGTCCAGCGGCAAGAATTATCCGGTCGTAAAAGCGAAGAAAGGGGATGCCTTCGATCATTGGATCTTAAGATACAGGAAGCCCCTCATAATAGAGGATGTTACTAAGGACTTTCGTTTTCCCGCCGAAGGCATTGATGGGGCCCGCGGTGTTTTCCGTTCTCTGATAGCGGCCCCGCTCGTAAGCGAGAATAAGGTGATAGGCGTTCTCAGGATGGATAATCCGCATGAGTTCGCGTATATTCAGGACGACCTGAGGCTTATCGATATCATAGCGAATCTCGGAGCGGTGGCCATACAAAATTCCATATTATATTCGAGAACCCAGGAACTTGCGATAAAGGACAGCCTTACGGGCCTGAAGGTGCGTCGTTTCTTTATCGACAGTTTACACAGGGAAGTGAGAAGGGCGTCCAGAAAGAGAGAGCAGCTTTCCCTGCTTATCCTGGATATAGACCACTTTAAGGATTACAACGACAAATATGGGCATTCCTCCGGAGACCTTGTCCTGAAGTTTATAGCTAATACTATAAGCGATCTGCTGGATGATCCGGATGTCGCGGGCCGTTACGGCGGTGAGGAGATAGCTGTGCTCCTGTGGAGGAAAGGTAAAAAAGAAGCGCACTTGAAGGCCGAAAAGATCCGGCAGCAGGTAAAGGATAGGTCTCTTACATTAAGGGAGCATGAAGCAAATGTCACGGTTTCCATAGGTGTGTCGACATATCCGGAAGATGCTGTTACCGAAGAAGAGCTTATAAGGATAGCGGACGCCAGGCTTTATAAAGCGAAGGCGGATGGGAGGGATAAGGTTTGTTCCGGTTAAAGTCTCCGCATACCGTTTTCATTATATATTCTCTGATATCGGCCTCCTGGCTGATAGCGTATCCTGCTCTGGTATTTATATGTAAAGTGCCCCCGGCGGGTGCTTTGGCCCCTGTCGTACTGTTTAATCTGCTCATGGCCTCTTACCTCTGGTACAAAAACATAGCTAAAGATGAAAGGCTTTTGCGGCATCAGGCGCTTAATAAAATCGACGACGACAAACGCAGGCTTTCCGAGGAACGCGACCATGCGGTGAGGTTCGAGAGCGGCATCAAAGCTAAAGAGGCCGAGATAGTCAACCTTTATGAGATAACTAAGAAGATGTCCGAGAACCTGAAGTTTGAGGATATGTTTCATGTCTTCAGCCTGTTTCTAAAAGGTAACTTCATGTTCAGAAAATGCGATCTCTTGCTGCTCGATCGCGTAGATGAGAACCTTCGTATCGGCAGGGCCTACAGCGTATGGCATGAAGAACCTGCCGGCGGCGTTCAAGTCCCCGCTATAAAAGGCGAAAAATTGATAGAATTATTTACGGGCGGATTCAAGGATGTGTGGCTCACAAGAAAAGAAAATATTTCCGCCCTTGAGGAGCTAGGAGTGAAAGACGGCGCCGTAGAAACGTTCGTCGTGCTGCCTCTCTTGAGCGAGCGCAAGATGGTGGGTATGCTTGCGGTGGAAAATCTTCCGAAGGAAGACCTGGAGCGGTTCGTTATACTTGCGATGCAATTCGCGCTGGAGATCAAGAAAGTGCTGCTATATGAGACTGTCGAAAAACTGGCCGTCACCGATTCCCTTACGGGCCTTTACGTCAGGCGGTATTTCTATGAAAGGCTCGACGAAGAGCTGCAGCGCTCAAAGAAATATAGTTTTGAGTTCGCGTTCATAATGGTGGATATAGATGATTTTAAAAAGTGCAACGATACCTACGGGCATATGGTGGGCGATGTGGTCATAAAAGATATAGCCCGTATAATAAAAGAGAGCGTCAGGGAAATAGATATAGTGGGGCGTTACGGAGGAGAGGAGTTCGTGATAGCCCTGCCCGAAACCGGGATCAACAGCGCTCGCCAGGTGGCCGAGAGGTTGCGAAAAAAAGTGGAAGACAGGGTTTTTAAAGCGTACGATGAAAAGCTAAAACTGACGATAAGCGTGGGCCTTGCCATATACCCCGCTGACGCCTCCGAGCTGAACGATATAATAGATAAGGCGGACCAGGCGCTTTACAAAGCAAAAAATTCAGGTAAAAATGTTGTGTGTGAATATAAAAGATAGTATAATGACTGATTATGAAATTATTTAGATATACCGCCTGTATCTCAATCTCTCTCGCCTGCTTTATATTATTCGCTAAAAGCTCATATGCCGAAGGCCTTCCGACTAAAGAACCGATCGTTGTAAACGGCGACCATGTGGAGTATCTGCAGAACGAGAAGAAGGTCGTAGGCAACGGCAACATCTCTATAACCTATAAAGATATAGTCCTTACCTGCGATAAGGTAGCGGTAAATCTGGAAACCCATGATGCCGAAGCGGAGGGGAATGTCAATATAACCCAGAAGGGCGCTTATTTCATCGGCGATAAGATCGATTACAATTTCGAGAAACGTTCGGCAGTTATCGATTACGGTTATGTCAACGCCAGGCCTTTCTACGGCAGGGCGGAAAATCTGACCAAAGAGGCAGGGAAGGACGAATTCGGCTTAAATAACGGAAGCATAACGACCTGCGACCTCGACAGGCCGCACTACCGTATTAAGGCAGAGAGGATCAAAATATATCTAGGGGATAAGGTCGTCGCGAATAACGTGGTATTCCTGATCGGAGATACTCCGGTATTTTGCCTGCCGTATTACGTTCAGCCGTTGGACGAGCATACCAGGAAGAGCCATATCACCGTGATCCCCGGCCGGAGCAAGGACTGGGGGTATTATGCTTTAACGGCCTACAGATATTATCTCGACGATAAGTTCCGCGGCGATGTCCTGCTGGACTACAGGTCCAAACTGGGATTGGCCGCCGGCGTTAATCACTACATGGATACCGATGTCGGTAAGGGGGCGTTCAAAGCCTATTATACCCAGGAAAATAATAATCTCGCGTTCGAGAAGACGGGCGAGGTCGATACGCGGTACCGTTATCAATACAGGCACAGGTGGGATATCAAGGATGCCGATACCACCGCTATTATGGAATTTCATTACCTCAGCGATCCCAATGTCATCAGGGACTATTTCTATACCGAGTATGAAGAGCTTGGCGCCACTCCCGATTCCTATCTATCGCTGATTACGACAAAACAGGATTACACCACCGAGTTTTTAATAAGGAAACGCTTCAATAATTTCTATACCGTGGTCGAGCGCCTGCCGGAATATAATATCAATGTATTGAACTACAAGATAGGCAATACGTCTTTTTACTATTCAGGTAACGCGAGCGGAGTGTATTTAAACGAGACTTTCGCGAAGTCGACCACTACGCCGAAAGACATAAATGCCGTAAGATTCGACACATATAACCAGATCGCTTATGCCGCAAGATTCTTTAAGTCTGTAAGCATATCGCCGTTCGCGGGGATACGTGAGACATATTATTCCAGAAACGCCTGGGGAGATACCAACGAAGTCAGGACGCTCTTCAGGGAAGGCGTCGATGCCTCGACGAAGTTTTATAAGTTATATGACGTCAATACCAATTATATGGGCCTTGACATAAATAAATTGAGGCATGTTATCACGCCGTCTGCCAGTTATGTCCATGTGCATCAGCCCACGATAGCTCCGGAAAACCTGACCCAATATGACGGGATCGACGCGCTTGATACCGAGAACCATGTGGTATTATCGCTCGAGAATAAGCTGCAGACCAAGAGAAAGAGCGGAGACCAGATGGCATCGGTGGACCTTCTGAGATTTATAGTCAGCACCGATTATCTTTTCAGGCTGGAAAAGAGATCGGTCGAACTTAAGAATAACAAATTCAACGGCGTAGATTTTAAATTGGAACTGATCCCTTACAGCTGGCTGTATCTCAATTCCGACTGGCATGTCAATACCAAGACATGTCTGGTCGAGACCGCTAACGTTGACTTCGTTTTGAACGGCGGAGATAAGTGGGCGCTCTCCGCAGGGCAGAGGTATTATGACCTGCCCAGCGGCAAGAGTTACCAGGTCACGATGGACGGAAGATATAAGATAAATGAAAAGTGGAAGCTTCGGATGTACGAAAGATTCGACCTGGCCTCAAATAAATTCGAACAGCAGCAGTACACTATCTCAAGGGACCTGCACTGTTGGATACTCGAATTTACCTATGATATCAGGGATCAGAATAATCATACCTTCTGGATAACGATGACGCTGAAGGCCTTCCCGACCTATCCTATAGGGTTTAAGCAGACCTATTCACAGCCGCGCTTTGGCTCCGCGGGCGCCCCGTAATCCAATTAATAGTTGAGACATATAATACTATTATGATATAATTTCAGTAATATATGAATATCTCCATAATAGGATCAGGATATGTAGGGCTAGTTACAGGCGCATGTTTCGCTGAACTCGGTAATAATGTCATATGCGTAGACAATGACCAGGCCAAGATAAAAAAGCTTAAGGCCGGCGTGATGCCCATCTATGAGCCCGGCCTCTCCGAACTCGTTAAACGCAATGTCAAGCAGCTCCGGTTATCCTTCACTACCGATATAAGATCCGCGGTAAAGGCCTCAGAGGTAATATTCATAGCGGTTGGCACTCCCCCTAAAGATAACGGAGAGGCGGACCTTACAGCCGTCGAGCATGTCTCTAAAGAAATAGCCCTCTCGATGCAATCTTATAAACTTGTCGTGGAGAAGTCAACCGTCCCGGTAAATACCGGCGAATGGGTAGAGCGCACGATCAGGGTATTTAATAAACGCGGCATAAAGTTCGATGTCGCGTCCAATCCCGAATTCCTGAGAGAGGGAACCGCGATAAAAGATTTCATGAATCCCGACCGTATAGTCCTGGGTGTAAAATCCAGGAAGGCCGCGGATATATTGAGCTCGCTTTATAAGCCCCTGAAAGCGCCGATAGTCGTTACCGATATAAAGTCGGCGGAAATAATAAAGCATGCCGCCAATTCGTTCCTCGCGATGAAGATATCCTTTATAAACGCTATAGCCAACGTCTGCGATATGCTTAACGCCGATGTCGTCGAGGTGGCAAAGGGCATCGGCCTCGACAAGAGGATAGGAGAGAAATTCCTGAACGCCGGCCTCGGTTTCGGCGGGTTCTGTTTTCCTAAGGACCTTTCCGCCTTCATCAGGATATCGGAAAAAGCCGGCTACGACTTTGGTTTACTGAAAGAGGTTGAGAAGATAAATGAGGGCCAAAGATCGGCGCTGATGAAGAAGATAGAGAATATTATATGGAACCTTCCCGGCAAGACGGTGAGCGTGCTCGGCCTGTCGTTCAAACCTGATACTGACGACCTGCGTTATGCGCCGGCCATCTATATCATCGAGATGCTGCTCAGGCAAAGCGTAAAAGTGAAGGTGTACGACCCGATCTCGATGATAAAGGCCAGGCTGATATTGGGAAGCCGCGTAAAATTCTGCAGAGACGCCTACGACGCCGCGAAAGGCAGCGATTGCCTGGTGATAGCGACCGAGTGGAGCGAGTTTAAGGAGCTCGACCTGAAGAAGGTGAAGAGGCTGATGAGACAGAGCGTCATAGTCGACGGCAGAAATATCTATGAGCCGGCCGAGGTCCGTAAGCTTGGCTTTACGTATGCCGGGATGGGGAGAAGGTAGTATGATAGACGGCGTGAAAGTCAAAAAACTCAAAGTTATACCGGACGACCGCGGACGGCTGATGGAAATATTGAGATGCGATGATCCGATCTTCGAGAAGTTCGGGCAGGTCTATATGACTACCGCGTTCCCCGGAGTGGTGAAGGCGTGGCACTTCCATAAGAAGCAGGACGATAATTTCACGTGTATTTCAGGCAAGATGCGCCTCGCGCTCTATGACGCCAGAAAAGGTTCCCCGACATTCGGCGAAGTAAATGATTTTGAGATCAGCCTCGAAAATCCGATGCTCGTCCATATACCCAAGGAAGTTTATCATGGATTTAAATGCATAAGCGATATCGAGGCTGTTGTTATAAACAATGTTACGATACCATATAACCATAAAGAAGCCGATGAATACAGGATGGACGCTTATGATAATGATATACCTTATGACTGGAGGAAATAGACAATGGGATTGAAAGGTGTGATACTGGCCGGCGGGCTTGGCAGCAGGCTTGCCCCATTGACAAAAATTACGAACAAACATTTATTGCCGATCTATTGCAAGCCGATGATATATTATCCGATCCAGACGCTGGTGGATGCCGGCATAACGGATATACTGATCGTCACCGGGGGCACGCACGCGGGAGAGTTCCTTCGCCTTCTCGGTAACGGAGCGAAGTTCGGGCTTACGCATATTAATTATACATATCAGGAAGGTGAGGGAGGGATCGCGCAGGCCCTCGGGCTGGCAAAACATTTTGCCGATAATGACAAGATAGTTGTTATTCTTGGAGACAATATCATAGAAAAGGGCATAAGGAAGCAGGTAGATGAATTCAGGAAACAGCCGAGGGGCGCGAGGATACTCTTAAAGAAGGTCAGCGATCCCCATAGGTTCGGCGTGGTAGGTTTTAAGGGCGGTAAGATAACGTCGATCGTGGAGAAGCCGAGGAAACCGAAATCGAACTACGCGGTCACGGGCATCTATATGTACGACGAGCGGGTCTTCGATATAGTAAAGACACTTAAGCCGTCCCGCAGGGGCGAGCTTGAGATAACGGATGTCAATAATGCTTACCTTAAGAGAGGCGAACTCGAACACAGCATCCTTGACGGCTGGTGGACGGATGCGGGAACCTTCGATTCGCTGTTAAGGGCCAATAACCTCGTGGCGAAGGCGTCCGCGAAGAAATGCGTTTTATAATATGAAGAGGTTGCTTGTAACAGGGGGCGCGGGATTCATAGGCTCCAATTTTATCAGGTATATGATCAGTAAGTATCCGGATTACCGGATCGTGAACCTGGACAAGCTTACATACTGCGGCAACCTCGAGAACCTGAAAGATATAGAAAAGCACAAGAATTATAAGTTTATAAAAGGCGATATCACCGATAAGGCGCTCGTCGAGAAACTTGCCGGAGAGTCCGACATTATCATCAACTTTGCCGCCGAGAGCCATGTCGACAGGTCCATCATGGATCCTGGTGTATTCGTCACAACCAATGTCTTCGGAACTTATACGCTCCTGGAGGCCGCGAAGAAGGCAGGCGTAGAGCTATTTTGTCAAATATCAACGGATGAAGTCTACGGCAGCGTCGAGAGCGGATCGTCCGGAGAAGATGATCCGTTGGAACCCAATAGCCCGTACTCCGCCACCAAGGCCGCCGCCGACCTCTTAGCGAGGTCTTATTTCGTTACGTTTAAACTGCCTGTGATAATAACCCGAAGCTCAAATAATTTCGGGCCATACCAGTATCCCGAGAAGGTCATCCCGTTATTCATTACGAATCTGACGGCCGGGAAGAAAGTCCCGCTTTATGCCGACGGGATGAATAAGAGAGATTGGCTCTACGTTGTCGATAACTGCGAAGCGATCGACTTGGTGCTGCATAAAGGTAAGATAGGCGAAATTTACAATATAGGTATCGGCGGCGAAACTACCAATCTGGAGCTTACACGGATGCTGCTGGATGTCCTGGGTAGAGATGAAAGCTATATAGAGTTTGTGAAGGACAGGCCGGGCCATGATAAGCGATACGCTCTCGATGTGTCCAAGCTTAAGGCGCTTGGCTGGAAACCGCGTCATGAATTTAAGACTGCGCTCGAATTAACCGTCGGGTGGTATAAAGATAACGAGGCCTGGTGGCACAGGCTGGCTAAATGTCGAAAAGATATAAAGTATTAATCACGGGCTCAAGCGGCATGCTTGGGATCGATCTTTGCCAGGAACTTAATTCGGGCTATGATGTTATCGGACTGGACCTGTCTCGGCGTCTGAAGCCCAAAACCCAAAATAGTAGGGCAGGTTTTAACCTGCTCTATGTTAAAGGAGATATTACAGACAGGAAAGGCGTCGCCGCCATAATCCAAAAGGTCTCGCCGGATTTTGTGATACACTGTGCCGCCTGGACGGATGTTGACGGTTGCGAGCTCGATAGCAAAAAGGCTTATAAAGTCAATTCGGAAGGCGCCAGAAATGTCGCGCTCGGCTGCAAGGCCTCAGGGGCGGCCCTCATCTATATCAGCACCGATTTCGTCTTCAATGGAAAAAAGAGAAGGCCGTATAAGGAGACGGACAGGACGGACCCTTTGAGCGTCTACGGTGATTCGAAGCTTAAGGGCGAGAGCTTTGTAAAGAAGGCTCTTAACAATCACTATATACTGCGAACGAGCTGGCTTTACGGTGCTTGCGGCAAGAATTTCGTAGATACGATTATCGCCAAGGGAAAGACCGAAAAGTGTTTAAGGGTCGTTCGGGACCAAGTTGGTTCCCCGACGAGTACGAAGAGTCTGGCGAGGGCGATTCATCATCTCCTGGATAAATTGACAATGGGCGATAAATTATCGATGGCATGCCGCGGCGCATACCATCTTTCCAATTCCGGCAGTGTCTCATGGTATAATTACGCCAGAGAGATACTGAGGCTGGTGAAGTCAAAAACTGAAGTCCTGCCGATTACGTCGGAAGAACTGGCCCGTCCGGCCAGGAGGCCCGCGATGTCGGTCATGGACAATTCGAAATTCAGTAAATTTACAGGCTACAGGATGCCTGATTGGAAGATAGCGCTGAAAGAATATTTATCGAAATGTCATTGCGAGGGCCGAAGGCCCGAAGCAATCTAAAAGGGGTTATATGCTAAATGAATTGAGGAAGAGGATATTGAGCAGGAAGGCGAATATAGGGGTAATAGGCCTGGGCTACGTGGGCTTGCCGCTCTCGGTTACGTTCGCGAAAGCAGGGTTCAAGGTGCACGGTATCGATATCGATAAAGATAGAGTGGAAAAGATAAGGAAGGGCGAGAGTTACATACTTGATGTCTCCAAGTCCGAACTTATGATGGTTACACGTGACAGGTCGCTGGAAGTCACAACGGATTTCAGCGTGATAAAGGAGCTGGACGCGGTCATCATATGCGTCCCGACGCCGTTATACAAAACCAGGGAGCCGGATGTCTCATATATAGTCGCGTCCGTAAAGAATATCAAACGTTATATGAAGCGCGGCCAGATAATCGTGCTGGAATCGACGACGTATCCTGGCACCACCGAAGAGGTGATGCTTCCGATACTGGAGGAGGACGGCCTTAAGGAAGGGAAGGATTTTTATCTTGCTTTCTCGCCCGAGCGCGTTGATCCGGGTAACGCGAAGTATGATACGAAGAACACTCCGAAGATAATCGGCGGCATTTCGAAGAGCTCGACTGAGATCGCCAAATTACTGTATGAACAGGCGCTCGAGACCATAGTGCCGGTATCTTCCGCTAAGGTTGCGGAGATGGTGAAGCTACTGGAGAATACTTTTCGGATAGTGAATATTGGCCTCGTAAACGAGATATTACTCATGTGCGATAAGCTGAAGATAGACGCATGGGAAGTCATCGACGCCGCTAAGACGAAGCCTTACGGTTTCATGCCGTTTTATCCGGGCCCGGGCGTCGGGGGCCATTGCATCCCGATCGATCCCATATACTTATCGTGGAAGGCGCGGATGCATGGATTCGAGGCGCGCTTCATCGATCTCGCCTCTCAAGTCAATTCCGAGATGCCGCATTACGCGGTATCGAAGGTGGCCGAGGGCCTGAATGAACATAGGAAGCCTCTTAAGGGATCGAAGGTGCTTGTGGTCGGAGTCGCGTATAAAAAGGACGTTAAGGACCTGCGCGAATCCCCGGCGCTTGAGATAATAGAGATGCTGGTCAAAAAGGGAGCGGATGTTTCATATTACGACCCATTCTTTTCGTACCTTAAGATACATAGCATTAATCTCAAATGCGCGAAATTCTCGAAAGAGACGTTTAAGTCCGCTGACTGCGTCGTGATTGTTGCCGATCACACGAAGGTAGATTACGGCTTCATAGTCAAAAATTCGAAATTGATAGTGGATACCAGAAATATTCTGAAAAGCGTTGAGGATAGGAGCAACATAATCAAATTATAAAACTATGGCTAAATATCTCGTTACAGGCGGCGCGGGTTTCATAGGCTCTAATATAGTAGAGGAACTAGTCCGGCGGAAGGGACTGTCCCCAGACGGTAGTCTTCACAAGGTGGGGACTGTCCCTAAAGTCGGCGAGGTAGTCGTCCTCGATAACTTCATCACCGGCAAGATGGAGAACCTGAAGCCTTTCTTGACGCGGATCACACTAGTAAAGGGCGATATAAGAAACAGGAAAGACCTGGACAGGGCCCTGAAGGGCGTAGACTACGTCATACATCAGGCGGCCTTGCGGTCGGTCCCGAAATCGGTCGATGATCCCTTTACGACGAATGACATCAACGTCCATGGCACGCTGAACCTCCTCGTTGCTGCGCGCGATCACAAGGTTAAGAGGGTAGTTTATGCCTCATCAAGCTCCGCATACGGTGACGCGAAGCATTTTCCGCAGAGAGAGACCGACATTCCGGCTCCTATCTCACCTTACGGTGTAGCTAAATTGGCCGCCGAGCATTATTGCGTGGCATTTGCCAGGACATTCGGTTTAGAGACCGTGTCCTTAAGGTACTTCAATGTGTTCGGTCCGAGGCAGAATCCGGATTCCAAGTATTCCGCCGTTATCCCGGCATTTTTATTCACGATGGCAAAGGGCGGATCGCCTATTGTGGAGTGGGACGGTAAACAATCACGGGATTTCACGTATGTAGGCAATGTAGTCGAGGCAAATCTGAGAGCCTGTGTAATTCCGGGTATTTCGGGAGAGGTATTCAACGTCGCTTGCGGCACGACTACATCTATCATAGATATCGTGAACGAGCTCAATAAGATATTGGGGACAAAGATAAAGCCCAAACATGCGCCAAAGAGGAGAGGGGATGTCCGCAAGACATACGCCGACATATCGAAGATGAAGCGTCTCTTAAAGATAAAGAATATCATCGGTTTCAAAGAGGGCTTGCGGCGCACGGTCGAATGGTTTGGTAATATATGAGAGTAAAAATAACGCTCATTACAGGCGGCGCGGGCTTTATCGGTTCGCACCTATGCGACCTGTTTCTGGAAAAGGGTTACAACGTTATATGCATGGATAACCTTATAACCGGAAAGGTCGAAAATATTAGGCACCACATGAAGGATCTGAACTTCAAGTTCATTAAGCATAACGTCTCCGAATATATTGATATCAAAGGCAAGATAGACTATATTCTGCACTTTGCTTCCCCGGCCAGTCCCATAGATTACCTGAAATACCCGATACCGACCTTGAAAGTCGGCTCTCTAGGAACTCATAATGCGCTGGGCTTAGCGAAGGCGAAAGGCGCCAGGATTCTGCTGGCCTCAACGAGCGAAGTTTACGGCGATCCGCTCATAAATCCGCAGCCTGAGAGTTACTGGGGTAATGTAAACCCGATAGGCCCACGCGGCGTGTACGACGAGGCCAAGCGTTTTGCCGAAGCGATAACGATGGCTTACCATAGATATCATAAGCTCGATACCAGGATAGTGCGTATATTCAATACTTACGGCGAGCGGATGAGGGAAGAAGATGGCCGCGCGATCCCTAATTTCATCAGTCAAGCGCTCAAAAATAAGCCTATAACCGTTTACGGTAGCGGCAAGCAGACGAGAAGCTTCTGCTATGTTTCAGATTTAGTTGGCGGTTTATATAAACTTTTAATGTCAAAAGAATCCGACCCGGTTAATATCGGCAATCCCAACGAAATGTCGCTTTTAAAGCTTGCCAAGGTTATAATTAAACTGACAGATTCAGAAAGCCGGATCGTATATATGCCGCTTCCGGTCGATGACCCGAAGGTCAGACGGCCGAATATAGCGAAGGCCAAAAAGATCCTGAATTGGACGCCGAAGATCCGTCTTGAAGAAGGGTTATCAAGGACCATAGATTATTTCATATCCATAAAAGACAAGAGCCCGTGCCGATAAAACCATATAAGTTAGGCTGCTTCAAGGACAGAAAGGACCTGCGCGATATCCCGATGGGGCTGGTTCTCCCGCCGATAAAGGTGCCCGCCCAAGTTGATTACTCAAAGGAAATGACTGCCGTAAGAGATCAGGGCGATGAAGGTACCTGCGTCGCGTTCGCGAGCGTTGTAGGGGTGAAAGAATACCAGGATACCAAAGAATACCGGAAGGACATAGAGCTCTCTCCTCGCTATCTCTACAATTTATGTAAGGCCAATGACGGCATACCAGGCGAAGAAGGAACGTATCCCAGAGTTGCCATGAAGATGCTGTTGAAATACGGCGTCTCTCCCGAATCCTATTGGCCGTACCGGCCCCACCAAAAAGACGCCTGTAAGCCCGGAGCCGATAAAGCCGCGAAGACCTACGTGATAAAGGCATACGCGAGATTGAATTCCGTACAGGATATGAAGCGGAGCCTCGTAGTCAACGGGCCGTTCCTCGCGGGAGTGGATGTATTCGCGTCCTGGTTTACGGATAAAGTTTCAAAGACCGGAGTTATACCTATACCGAAATCGCGCGATGAACTGCAGGGCGGCCATGCCATATGTATTATGGGATATGATGACTCCGATAAGATATTCAAGTTCAAGAATTCATGGAGCCAGGGGTGGGGAGACAAAGGTTATGGGTATATTAAATATGAGTATCTTAAGCGGCACTGCTCCGACGCCTGGAGCGGAACGGATCTTATCGGGAGCCCTGAAATGCTGGTAAAGAAGAGGGAAGAGCTGCTCAGCCGTTATGCGTAAGGCATACACGCTGATAGATAATCTATTGGATTTATGCTGCACAAAACGCGCCGGAACCATTCTCGCCATATCTTTTATAGCAGTATTCTTCATTCTATCCCTGACGCGAAACTACGATTACAAAAGCTTTGAAAGCATCCTTAACGCTACCGGGGATGACTGGGGCATATACGCTCAGCATGCTTTAGATATAAAACATAATGGCATGCTTATGCCTTCGGCGATATCGGCCTATTGCAGTCCCGCCGGTTTTTTGTATAACTATTTTATCGCCCTATGCCTGGTGATATTCGGAGAGAAGAGCCTGCCCATCTTTGTCGTGCAGCACCTTATGCTGGGGTTCTCCGTGGCGCTGGTCTATTGGACCTTTCGGGATAAGATGAGGGGCCTTACAGGCATCTTATTTCTCTGCGTCTTGTTCTTCTTTGCGCTGAAGGATGTTTACAAAAATTATTCGCCTTTACTGCTGAGCGAAAATCTCGCCCTCTTTACGGTCGCGCTATTTTTCTTTTGCTTCATTAAAGGTTTTGAGAAAGATAACCTATTCCTGCAGATCATGGCCGCGTTCTTACTGGGGCTGTCCATCCTGACCCGTCCGAATATATTTGTATATGGGATCGCGTTGATGCCTCTTGTCGCGTTATATTACGTCAAGAGAGGAGGGGCGGGCTACAGGAATTTATTGATATTTGCCTTGGCGCTTATCGCGGGATCTTCATTTTTGGGAATACGGAATTACCTGTTCCTTAAACAATTTATTTTTCTGCCGACGAACATGTCGTCCATAGACGGCTTAAGAAATTTTCATCCGATACCGTCATCCGTCGACCTGTCGAGAGTGGCCGGGAATTTATTATACACGAAACTGCATATCGATAAATTAATAGTCAACTATGTCGAGTATATAAGGCAGGAGCCGGGCCTCTTCTTCCAGTTCTACTTTAAAAAGGTATTGTTTTGCCTCGGCTACCTGCCAAGCCTTCTGGCGGGATCGTACGGTCCGCGCCTTCGCTGGATGGCCATGTGGGCGGGCTACTTTACATATCTATTTCTGCATATCAGGAACCGCGAGAAGTGGGAGATCTGGGAAGTCTCCGTGCATCTGTATATATTCTGCTATTATGGATCGCTCGTTCTGACCACAACCGTTCATAATTACGGTTTCAGGATGCTCATCCCTGCCATATTTTTCGTGCTGGTATTCGCTTTTATGGCGTTGGACAGATTGCTGTCGGCGGTCATGCCCGCCTTTTTTGGGCCCGATAGGCCTGCCTATCTGCATTAGGCATAGCCCAAAAACCTGTATTTATCCTGACAAAGCCCTTCGTGCGTTATGCTTGCTAAAAAGAGCCGTTTATAGTAACATATTATACTAATATATTATGGAATATGCCGCATTAAAGACTGCAAAACGGGCAGTATCCGACAGTAATACCGGACAATTAATGAACAAAGGAGAGTAAGAAAGTGAAGATTCCGTTACTGGACCTTAAAGGGCAATATAGGTCCATCAAGTCAGAGGTAGAGGAGGTCCTGAAAAAGGTCATAGAGAGGCAGGACTTTATATTGGGCGAGGAAGGTCGTCTCTTGGAGAAAGAGATTGCCGAATATTGCGGCTCAAAATATGCTGTCGGTGTGGCGTCCGGAACGGATGCGCTGATATTGGCCCTCAGGGCGCTGGATATCGGCCCCGGCGATGAGGTGATAACCACGCCATTCACATTTTTTGCCACCGCGGAGGCGGCATCGCTCCTCGGCGCGAAACCGGTATTTGTCGATATTGAGCCCAGGACTTATAATATTGATCCGCGATCGATAGAGAAGGCCATAACTTCCCGGACAAAGGTGATCATCCCTGTCCATCTTTACGGGCAGTGCGCCGATATGGACCCGATAATGGTCATCGCCGGGAAATACAAATTGAAGGTCATAGAGGATACGGCTCAGGCCATAGGCGCTACGTATAAGGGCAGGAAGGCCGGTTCGATCGGAGATATCGGGACGCTCAGCTTCTTCCCCAGCAAGAACCTTGGCGCGTTCGGTGACGCCGGTATGGTAGTCACCGATGATAAGGAGATCGCGGAGAGGATCGGGATGCTGAGAGTACACGGCAGCGCCCGGAGATATATCCATTCCGAGATAGGGATGAATTCCCGACTCGATAACCTGCAGGCCGCCGTATTGAGGGTGAAGCTCAGGCGTCTCGACGGCTGGCTTGAAGCCAGGAGAAATAACGCCGCGCATTACAGCGAAGAGTTAAAAGGTCTGCCGATCGCTTTGCCGTATGTGCCGGATCATAATGTGCATACATATCATCAATACGTGCTGCGCGTCAAAGACGGCCTCGAAAAGCTCATGAAATTCCTGATAGACAGCGGAATTGAGACGAGGACGTACTATCCGGTTCCGCTTCATCTGCAGGAATGTTACAGGGGCCTCGGCTATAAGAAGGGCGATCTCCCCGAATCCGAAGGCGCATGCAATACGACATTCGCGATAGCCGTTTATCCGGAGATGACGGCCCAAGAGCGCGGATACATCGTGAGTAAAATAGAGGAGTTCTACTCTAAAAAATCATGTGCGGTATAGCAGGCATTATAAATCTGGATAAATCGCCTCTGGACGGCGGCATAATCGAAAAGATGATATGCTCCGAGCGCCACCGCGGTCCCGACGATAGTGGCCTTTACGTGAACGGCCATGTGGGGCTTGGGCACGTGCGCCTTTCCATCATCGACCTTTCGAAAGACGCGGGCCAGCCGATGCATAATGAGGACTCGCGCCTCTTCATAGTGCATAACGGCGAGATATATAACTATCTTGAGCTTAAAGACGAGCTTGCCGGCCTTGGGCATGCCTTCAGATCCAGAAGCGATACGGAAGTCATCCTACACGCATACGAGGAGTGGGGAGAGGATTGCCTGTCGCGCTTCAACGGTATGTGGGCCTTTGCGATACTGGACCTGAATAAGAGAGTGTTATTTTGCGCAAGGGACAGATTCGGCGTAAAGCCGTTTTACTATCATCTCGATAAGGATATATTCATATTCGCGTCCGAGATAAAGTCGTTACTTTGTCATCCGAAGGTAAGAAGGCAGCCGAACGATAGCACCGTCTTCAATTATCTCGCCTCAGGGTACGGATATATGGATATATCCGACGAGACGTTCTTTAAGGGCATCAGGCAGCTCAAGCAGGCACACTACGCGACCGTACCTCTCGACGGAGGGCGGCAATTTTCGCAGAAGCGCTACTGGAACCTCGCTCCGCACAAGAAGCTGCGCCTTAACAATGAAGAGGAAGCCTATGAGAACTTTCGGGATCTGTTCGAGGACTCCATAAAGCTCAGGCTGCGCAGCGACGTCCCTCTCGGAGTCAGTTTGAGCGGCGGCCTCGATTCATCGTCGATCGCATGCGTCTCCGCTAGGCTGCTAAAAGGCGGCGCCATCGAAGCATTCTCATCCTGTTTCGACGAAGCGGAGTATGACGAGCGGGAATACATAGCGCAGGTGCTGGATAAGACAAAGGCAAAGGCCAACTTCATATTCACGAGGCCCGAGAACCTGTTCGATGAGATGGAAGAGATCATGTGGCACCAGGAGGAGCCGTACAGCACCCTGAGCATATTCCCGCAGTGGTATGTCATGAAGCTCGCTCATCAGAAGGGAGTCAAGGTGCTCTTGACCGGCCAGGGCGGCGATGAGGTGCTGGGCGGATACCATAAGTACTATTTCTATCTCCTAGCCGATCTCGTAGCTTCGGGTAAATGGGGCGCCGCCCAAAATGAGATCAGGCGATACCGGGAACTAAAGGGCGACGACGCGCTGGTGGCGGGCAAGGTCTTTAAGATCATGGCTTCCCATATCGCGCCGCAGGGCGTCAAGAATATTTTGAAGCGCTTTAACGCCCAGGGCGCCCCGGCATATCTCGATAAGGACTTCGCAGGTCACAACACAAACCGGGTGTTTACCGAGAAGCGGTTCGGCAGTATATTGAACAACGATCTTTATAATGCGCTCAAGATATCGCCGCTTCCGTCGCTTCTCCATATCGACGACCGCTCCAGCATGGCCCATTCGGTCGAGTCGCGCTCGCCGTTTTTAGATTACCGCCTTGTGGAATACGCTTTCTCTCTCGGTCCCGAATACAAGATACGGGACGGGATCACCAAATATATGTTGAGACGGTCCATGAAAGGGATCCTGCCCGAAGAGGTAAGGACGCGCACCGATAAGATGGGGTTCGCGACTCCGCTCGAAAAATGGTTCAGGACGGACCTCAAAACGAAGGTATACGGCATAATCAATTCCGATTCATTCAAGAAGCGCCCCTATTTTAATCAGGCAAGGGTCCAGAGGAAGCTGGATGATTTTATGTCCGGAAAAGGCGGAGCCGGCGAAAGTGGTCATTTCACGATATGGAGCTGGGTGAACCTGGAGCTATGGCTCAGGAAGTTTATCGATGGGCGATAATATCTACAGCCGCAAGGAGTGGGTGGAGAGGTTCGTCCATCCGTCGCCGGCAGACAGTTTCGATGAGGAGCGTTTACGCAACATAGTCGGCGCGATACCGGAAGATGCGAGGGCGATCCTGGATGTGGGCCTCGGCGGCGGGTTCATCTTCGGGGAGCTTAAGAGGAAAAACGGTGTCAGGTGCTTCGGGATCGACCTGTCACCCGAACTTGTCGGCAGGCTCAAGGATCCACGCGTCTGCGTTGCCGACGCTAAGAACATCCCTTTTAAGGACCGTCAGTTCGACCTTGTCCTGGCCGCCGATATCCTTGAGCATCTCAAAGATGAGTATTTCGACGAGAGCGTTTCCGAGCTTAAAAGAGTATCGCGTAAATATATATTGATAAACAGCCCGTTCAAGGACGCTATCGATTGGCCGGTCGCGCTTTGCAACAAGTGCAATAGAGAATTCAATGTTTACGGCCACATAAGGGCGGTGAACGAGAAATTGATAAACCGCCTCTTTCCAAAAGCGGAGTTCGATATCGTAAACATGAAGGTATTCGGAAAGAGACGGGATGCCAGGCCCTCGGCCGTTGTCCGTGCGGCCCGGAAGCTCGGCAAGGTGTACAGCGCCGAAGGGGCCCTATGTCCTTATTGTTTTAATGATTCCATCGAGCGCCCCTCGCGAAACGCGATCGAAGCCTGTTTCGGCAAGGTGAGCGCCGCAATATTCTTTTTAATGGACAGGCTTACGCCGTCCATTTTGAAACAGGGCAGCGAGATCAGCGTCTTGCTGCGGAAGAGGCTATGAGATTTAAAAATATATTATTGGCCCAGGCCAAATACGATTCCGTCTTTTCGAACGTCCTTCCGGCGGGAATAGGATATCTGTCCGAATTCCTTACGGCAAATGGCATCGAGAATGACGTATTCGATCTGAACGTAGCGAAGAATACCGAGAAGGGGCTCTTCGACAAGATAAGGCGCTTCAAGCCGAATCTATTCGGCCTCAGCATGATGAGCCTGAATTATAAATATAATTACGGCATGCTCGGGCGCGTCAAGGCGCTCTTTCCGGAGATACGGATCGTTGCCGGCGGAGCGCATGTCTCCACTATGCGCGAAGAGGTGCTGAGAGATTGCCCTGCCATAGATTACGGCATAGTGATAGAGGGCGAGCACGCTCTTGTGGAACTGGCCGGAGACGGAGATATCGCCGGGATAAAGGGGTTGATACATAGAGACGGCAGCAGGATAGTCTATAACGGCGACAGGCCATTCCTGCAGGATCTGGACAGCCTGCCGTATCCGAAGTATGAGAAATTCGACAAAACCGATTATTCGTCGCTGATATCCCTTTTCTCTTCGCGCGGATGCCCTTTCGAGTGCACCTATTGTCCCGTTCAGCTTGCCATAGGAAGAAGGTTCGTTACGCGTTCCGCGAAGAGCGTGGCCGATGAGCTCGAATACCATTATAATCTTGGCCGCCGCGAGTTCAGTTTTCGGGACGATAATTTCACATTGGTTCAAGAGAGGGTGTATCAGGTATGCGATGAGATCGAACGGCGTAGATTAAAGGGCCTGTACCTGATGTGCGATAACGGCGTCAGGGCCGATAAGATAGACCATAAGATACTGAAACGCATGAAGGAGGTCGGGTTCAGGATGATAGGGCTCGGCGTGGAGTCCGGCGACGACGGGATACTCAAGAGCCTTAAGAAGAGTTCCACCGTGAAGACCATGGAAGAGGCCATTAAGACGGCCTGCGATCTCGGTTATATAGTCGAACTCTATTTTCTGATCGGCGCCCCGGGTGAGACGTGGAAGGATTTCGAGAAGACTGTCAGCCTGGCAACCAAGTATCCTGTCATGATAGCCAGCTTCTATCATATACTTCCTTATCCGCGCACGGAGCTTTTCGAGTCCGTCAAAAAGTCCGGATATCTGCTGAGGAGCCCCGAGGAATACCTCAATGACGGATCGCAGCGCAGGAATACGCCTTTTTTGTCGACGCCGGAATTTCCCTACGAGCTCAGGAAGAAGGCGTTCGATTACGCTTACCGCTCGACTTCGGGGCATATTAAGAGGACGAGGCGCGCGTATTCCAGGAATAACGCGTACCGGAAATTCCGGGATATGGGGCTCGGGCCCCGCACGGCCTCGGCCCTGGCGCGCATATACGCCAGCGGCATAGTCTATGAGCATATCGTTAACAATAAATTCATCTCAAACCTGCGGAAACGGTTAAAGAACCGGATGGCGGCCGAGAAGATAAGAAGCGCGGTGTGATATGAGTATCGCAAGAGATATGATCAACATGGTCCTGGCCCCTCATACCCTGGCCCAAAAGAGCAATTACTTACGGTACCTTCTTTCAGGGAAGAAGGAGATGCTGCATTACGATCCCGTCACCATCTCCATAGTGGCGACCGGCCGTTGCACGCTCTCCTGTGACATGTGTCCGACGCATTCGGGGCGCGTCCCCGGCGACTACGCCCACGCCCAGCAGTCCATAAAGGATATGGACCTGGCAAGGTTCAAGGAGATCATAAACCGATTCAAGAACGCTGCGACGGTGCATATAATAGGTTCCGGCGAGCCGCTTCTGAACAAGGATTTTTTCAAGATGGTCGATTACGCGGCGCTCAAGAAGATGACCGTAAAGACCTTCTCCAACGGCACGATGATCCGGAAGAATATCGATAATATATTGAATTCGGCCCTGGACGGCATCACTATAAGCATAAACGGGCACAATTCGGAAGAGTTCAGCCGTATGACCGGCATGGGCCCGGAAACCTATCAGGAGATTTACGACTCCGTCAGGATGCTGGTCGAAGAGAAGAGGCGGAGGTCTTCAAGTGTGAAGGTAAAGTTGTCATATATAATCGATAGGCATAACTACAAATTCATTCCCTATATGGTGGATGTCAGTATTGCGCTGGGCGCCGACCACTCTTTCTTCTGCAACTTCCTGTCGGCCCCTTATGACGGCCTCAGGGCCGAGGAGAGGTCCCTTATGGCCGATAAGAAGGTTATCGACGAGATGAGAGCCATATTCGCGTCCTATCCTGCCGCCATCAGGAGGAAGCTTACTCCGCCGCTATTGGTCGATAGGAATATGAGCGAAAATAACTGCGAAACGCATTTTTCCCAGATAAGGTTCGACGGGGACGGCAACGTCTCCAGCTGTTCGATGATGCTGCTCAATATGTCCGGGCATGGCAGCTACAAAGACGAAAATGTCTGGAACAACGCTTTCTTTAAAGATATGCGGAGGGCCTTCCTGTCTAAGGATAATTGCCGGATCCCGGATCCCTGCAAGGTCTGTCCCGACAATAAAGGCATCCGTATCGGAGCGTAGGATCATGGAGAAGAAAATTAAAAATAATAAGATCGTGGCCCTCGTGCGTATCGAGTCGGACGTGGTCATACACCCGCTCGGGCTCATCTATCTCGGAAGCACGCTTAAAAAATCCGGGTATGACGTGCGCCTCTTTAACATTTTTAAAGAGGATATAGGCACCGCGGCGGATGAGATAACGGCCATGCAGCCGCTCTTCGTCGGGATATCCACTCTCACGGGGGCCCAGACAAAATATAGCTATGAAATATCGAAGGCCATCAAGGCTCGCGACAAAGATGTGACCATAGTCTGGGGCGGCGTCCATCCGACCCTTCTGCCGGAGGACTGCCTCAAAGAAGATTGCGTGGACATAGTCGCAATGGGCGAGGGCGAGGAGATGGTGGCGGAGCTGGCGGGTTGCCTGGCGCAGGGTAAAGAGCTGAAAGGCGTCAGGGGCATAGGATATAAAGAGAACGGTAAATTTGTCATAGATTCGAGGAGGCCGTTCATAGGTGAGCTCGATAAATACGAACCTGACTGGAGCCTCGAGAATGATTTTGAGAAATGCGTCACGGTCCTGCCCGACGGCAGAAGGCAGGTGGATTTCGTCGCATCGAGGGGCTGTCCCTATAACTGCAGTTTCTGCTATAACCTGAAGTTCAATGACAGGAGATGGCGCAAGCATTCGCCGGAATACGTTATAGACAAGATAGGGTATCTCAGGAGACATCATAATATAAGGGCGATACAATTTCATGATGACAACTTCTTTGTTGATATGGACAGGGCATTCAATATCCTTGAGAAGTTGAAAGAGATGGATGTGGTGGCCACATCGTGCATGATACGGCTCGAGGTATTGACGGAACCGATATTGAGGCGCCTGGAGGCGCTGGGGGTGAGGCGGATATTCGTGGGGGTGGAGTCGGGATCGAGCCGTGTCCTGGAGCTGATCAATAAGGGGCTGACGCGCGAACTCATATTGAAACAGTTCAAGCTCCTGTCGAAGTTTCCGAATATATCCGTAACGGCCGCGATGATAATAGGTTTTCCTACGGAAACCATGGATGAGATATGGCAGACAGTGGACCTCGGAGTTACGTTGTCGGAAATATTTTCCGACATAGTCGTGACGTTCCAGACATTCATACCGTATCCGGGATCGTATCTCTACCAGCTTGCGATCGAGAACGGGTTCAACCTGCCGGCGAATATGGCGGATTACGATACCTTCGACACGTTCACCGGAAAGATGCACCTCAGCTGGCTTCCATGGGCGGATAAAGATACGAAGACGCTCTTCTACAGGATAGATAAATACGGCAAGCTATTGACACATTCCAAGGGATCCAATATGATACGGACTTTCGGAAAAGAGATATTTTACAGGATAAGCAAAGCAAGGCTAAAGACAAAGTTCTTCGCTTTCCCCTGGGAGATAGAGGTGCTGCACCGGTTCAACAGATACTATAACCCTAAATATTCTGCAAAAGGAGCGGCGTGATGAAGATACTTTTCATAGATCCGATGGGTGACAAGGAATCGACGGGGCTCAATATCGGTATAGCGTATTGCGCGACCAGCGCCCTGAGGCGCGGCCATATCGTCAGCGTTCTGGATTTTGTCAATATTCGGGTGGATGAGCCGCTCAAGTCCATCAGGGACGCGGTGGATGCCTTCAAACCGGACGCGATAGGGATATCGGTCACCAATATGAGCTTCAACAACGTGAAGGCCTACGTGAAAGAGATGAAAAAATATTTTAAGGGCACCGTGATATTGGGCGGCCCCGAGGTGTCCGCGCTTAAGGGCAAGGCGCTCGAGCTTATCCCGGAAGCCGACATTGCAGTCATAGGCGAAGGCGAGCTGACGCTTGTAGAACTGCTGAATGCCTTGGACAAAAAGGCAGCACTCGGTCCCGTCAAGGGCCTGGCCTGGCGGAACGGGCGGGATATCACGATCAATCCTCCCAGGGAATTCATAGGCGATCTCGACTCGATCGAATTCCCCGATTACGGCGTATTCGGCGTCGACAAGATGGATGTCTATCCTATCGTTACCACCCGCGGCTGTCCGTATGGCTGCGTATTCTGTTTCTCGCACTTAGGGAAGAAGTGGAGGGCGCGCTCTCCGGAGAATATCATAAAGGAGATCAGGGCGGCAAAGGAGCGATATGGAGCGAAGATGTTCCATGTATGCGACGCGTCGTTCAATGTCGATATAGGCCGCGTGGAAAAATTCTGCAGGCTTTTAGTGGAAGAGAAACTCGATATGCCGTGGGTCGTACAGGGATTCAGGGCCGACAGGATGACGGAGGGCCTGATGCAGAGCCTTAAGGACGCGAACTGCCGGCGCATATGGGTCGGTATAGAGACGCTTGAAGAGGATGTCTTTAAGAAGATCAATAAAGGCGAGACCATAGAGCAGATCCGGAAAGGGATCGCGCTGATGAAGAAACATAATATAGAGATCTTCGGATATATGCTTATGGGGCTCCCGGGCGATACCTTCAAAAAGACATTGAGGTCGTTTGAAAACGCGAGGAAGCTGGATCTCGATCTCCTGGCGTACGCTTCTTGCGTGCCCTTCACCGGTACAGGGATCGAACGATGGGCGAAGGACAACGCCGTGATGCTTGCCGACGCTTATAACATCTCGTCGATAGGCACGCGGTACGGCAGCATCGCTTACGAGACCAAAGATTTCCCGTTGAAAGAACGCATAAAGGCCAGGCGCATCCTGAATATAAGAAGCGGAAGCTACAATGAGCCGGATATGCATCCGATCCTGTTTAAGATCAAAAAATGGCTGCTGATCCTGAGGTACGATTATCGGAACTTTTTCAAAAGGCTGAAGCAGTCCGTATCGTACAGGAAAAATTACAGGACAAGCGTCGACAGCATTAATCTGAGGCGCGGGATATATTTTACAAGGCTGCCCGACGGTAAATGGGGAGTCAGCGGCGACAGCCGGACAGTTCAAGAGAAGCCCCTGCCGCAAAAACGGTATTTTCTCGATCTAAAACGCCTTACCATGTCAGAGGTCGATGCCGGTGAATGATAAAAAGGTGCTGATCATCTCGTACGTATGGCCGCCGATGGAAGGCGTGGGGCTGGTCAGGGCGCTTAAGTTCGCCAAGTACCTTCCTGCGTATGGCTGGCAGCCTCTTGTGTTGACCGCGAAGTCCGGATCGAGCACCGGCAATAATGATACGATATCTCTACCTGATGTGCGTGTATTCAGGACCGATTACAGGGATCCGATCGAAGAGATCAGAAAGCTGTCGCCTTTCAGGCGGAATGGATGCGCATGCGGCGCTCCGTCCGCTGCAAGAGCCGAAACTCCGGCCGGATGCTCGCGCAGGCCGTCTCTATTACGCGAGCTCATACTGATGCCGGACGACCAGATAGGATGGCACAAGTTTGGCATCGAAGAGGGCGGAAAGATCATCGCCGCCGAACATGTGGATATGATCTTTAGCACCTCGCCGCCCGAGACGGCGCATCTGATAGGAAGAAGATTGAAAAAGATGTTCGGCATACCGTGGGTAGCGGACCTGAGAGACCTCTGGGCGGAGGACCACTTCAGGCAAAGGCCCATGATAAAGAAGATGGTTCTGAAGTCGATCGAAAGGCGCGTTCTGAAGGACGCCGATGCCGTGATCACCGTTTCGGAGCCATGGGCAGAGACGCTTCGCCGATCCATAGGGGGTCCTCCCGGTAAAGTGAAGGTCGTTGAGAATGCATTCGATGAGGAGGACTTTAAGCCGTTCACATATAAGTCGAACGATAAGTTCACCATAACATATACGGGAAAACTTCACCGTGACAAACAGCCTTTGGATCTTCTCTTTAAGACGATGAGGGATCTTATGGCGGAGGGCCGTATAGACGGCAGAAAGATGGATGTCAGGTTTCATGTCCTTGGCTATGATAAGCCCGACATAGAGGGAATGGCCGTATCGTATAATTTAAGCGGGATAGTCAGAGACATGGGAAAGCTCGGTTACCGGGAATCTCTGGAGGCGCAGAGGTCGGCCGATGCGCTTCTCTTCGTCCAGTGGCAGGGAAGAGGCGGCGAGGGCTGGTATTCGGCGAAACTTTACGACTACATAGGATCGCGCAGGCCCATACTGGCATTGGCCAGAAAGGGAAGCATAGTGGACGAACTGATCCGAAAGACATCCTGCGGCCTGACGGCAGATACAGGGGAAGATCTGCGCTCTGCGCTGGCCGGCCTGTATGATGAATTTACACGAAATGGCAATGTGCGATACGATGGGAAGGAGACGGAGATACGAAATCTGTCCCGAAAGCTCAGGGCGGGGGAACTTGCCGGTATTTTCGATTCACTTATTGACAGGGCGAGGGCATAGATCATGCCGGAGCGTAAAAAGAGAATCGGTATTTTCTGGAGGGCATTAAAGAGTTTTATCTGCCGTTCCGCGGATCTATTTTATGCGATACTGCCGAAGAGGGCCGTATTAAGATTTTATTCTTACCTGACCTATGTGCTTCGAACGGTGACATGGCGGCTCGCATGCAAATACTACGGGCCGGCGGTTGTCAAGTACAGGGGCGGTATAGATGAATTCATATTGTCGCAGATAAAGCCGGGCGACAGGGTGCTGGATGTGGGATGCGCAGAGGGCCATCTGTCCGGTATCGTTGCTGTCAAGGCGCGCAGCGTAGTGGGCGTAGATATCGATAAGAACTATATAGAGAATATCGATAAAGATGTCAGGGGACTGAAGAACGTCGAGTTCATAACAGGCGATGTACTGGATCTTGAATTCGAAGAGCCCTTCGACGTCGCTGTCATGGTGCACGCCATAGAACACATGGAGAAGAGCGATGCCATATTGAAAAAGTTATCGGCATTGGCGCGAAATATAGTGGTCGAGACCCCCAGCGAAGAATCGGACTGGGTGGCCGAGCTCTTGGAAGATATGGATATCGAGGATATCGGAGACGACAAGCATATAAAGCTATACAACGACAATTTTCTGAAGGACGAGCTTGAGCAGAGCGGATGGACGGACGTTGTCTCCTCAAGGGGCCCCGGCGTTATACGGGCGGTCGCGCGTTCGAAAACATTTCAGGATAAATAGATATGGCCGGGATCAAAGAGATTTTACTGGATAAGTTCACCAAGGCCGGGTGGTATCTCAAGGACCCAGGGCTTCCACACCGGCAGGCGCCCGCGCGAATAAATTTTTGCATACATACGGAGATGCTGTATGACGAGAAGATCTCCGGAACGCTTCTCGGGTTCTCAAGAGATTTTACTAATCTCACCGGAAAAAAGATAGCTGTCTGTGTCAGCACACCTCATTGTCCGGCGGTCAAGATCGCTATCGACAGGATCGGGATGCCGCAGGAGCTTATAGGACGGAGGATTGCCGATATTGCGAAATTCGCGGATATAGGGTATCACGGACATTTTTATCTAGAGGGCCGGAATGGGCCGACTCAAGTATCCGGCGATAATTATGATAAAGATGTTGTAAGGGCTCAGATCAGGGCCGAGACCGGCTGGCTCAAAGATATGGGTATCGCTCCGAAAATATATATAGGGGGATGGTGGTTCCTGACGGAAGATATAGTGCTTGAGCTGGAGCGCGCGGGCATATTAGTGGATCTGTCCGTGAGGAAAGGGAAGCTCAATACCTTCGGCGGGAGATACCTGGACGATGGGGTCATTCCGGAGCATGGCAGGCAATTTATACTTCCCCCTTCGAAGAATATAGTCGAGATAGAGAGCGTATTCGGGCCGATTATGCCCGCTCCTATTATGAAAGGGCACCTGTCGCGATATCTGGACAAGAATAAGGATGAAGGCCTGTCCTTTGTATTTCCGCTTCATGACTGGGACGTGCCGAAGCATCGTCGTAATATATGGTCCAATGTCAAAGCGCTGCAGATGTCCGGGGAGAGCGTTGTCTGGATGGATATTTTAGATATGCGAGAAGAGCGGCACCATGATAAGCGATAAGTGGATAGATGATACGCTCTATAAGGCTAAGGCGGAGGCTTCCGACCTTCAGCCGTGGCATGACTATTTCGAATCCAAGGCGAGAGAGTTAAGGACGATACTTCGTTTTTCCGGATGCGGCGATGCCGATTCGGTATTGGAGATAGGATGCGGTAACGGTTTTACGGCTTTGCTCCTGTCCGAGAAGGCGAAGAGGGTGGAGGCGTTCGATTTGCCGCTCAAGGATCCTGTGAGCCATTCGATGGGCATAGGGGCCGCTAATGAGCTTGTGAAGAGATTGAATAGCATAAATGTGCATGTCACCGGGGGTTCAGCTGAAACGCTGCCCTTCAAGGACGGATCGTTCCGCCTCATATTCTCGGAGTACGCGCTGCAGTACGTGAAGAATAAGGATAAAGCCCTTATGGAAATGCACCGGGTGCTGACTGACGATGGCCGTATTATAATGGTGGTGCCAAATTTTATGGAGCGCGTCTTCTCGCCCATTATGAAGTATAAATATGCGGCACAGCGGATCCTGTCCCGTATATTCAAGAGCGGCCATGCGAAAGCGGTATCGGCCGCGCAGGGCGGCGCTGGCTGCCCTCAGAGCGCCTGCGCACAGGATAAACTCGCGGCGCTGAGAGACCAGTTATTGTTGAGGCCGGACGGCGCATACAAAAGTTTTATGGAAGAGATGTTCAGGCATACGCCGGGTTCATGGAAAAAGTTATTCGAGAGGAACGGGTTTAAAGTGGTGAACACTTTTTCCACACAGATACTGCCGCTGGGGGTTTTCGATATTCTGGGGACTTCGGTAGTCAGGTTTCTATCTCACCGATCGCACTATCTTAATGACAGGCTCGGCGGCCTCCCATTGATAA
Organism: Candidatus Omnitrophota bacterium; assembly: GCA_026387175.1. Classification (NCBI taxonomy): domain Bacteria; kingdom Pseudomonadati; phylum Candidatus Omnitrophota; species Candidatus Omnitrophota bacterium. Next base: position 154,075 of record JAPLME010000006.1, on the reverse strand, counting down.
AAAATATCGGGTACTCTATAGGGCTGGTAATCGAGAAGGGCTGAAGAGTGAAGAGAGTAATACAGATCTGCGATAGGGCGGCATTTGTCCTGTTCGGCGTCATCTTCGGCATTATTACGGCCGCAGCGTTTGCCGCGCTCGCTTTTTTTAAGAAGAAAAGACATGGCGCGGGGCCCGTCAATGAGCTCTCATTCGCCGTATTCGACCTCATAAGCAATAAATATTCGAGCATGTTCGAGGATGCGCTCCTGAACGGTTATATTTCGAAGCACCACTACATCTATCTGGATTTTAATAACAGGTATGACAGGTTCGAGAAGATGGAGGATAAGATATTTTTTTACAGTGTGGCCGCGCATCCCGACAATACATTGTATAATTCCGGATTTACCATGATGAGCATGCTCTTCACCGAGCTGAAGATATTGGCAGCGGCGTTCCGGATAGCGCGGCGTGAAAATATAAGTTTCGTTAAAGCGCACGACCCGCATCTCCTGGGCTTCAACGGCCTTATGGTCTCCCGATGGTTCAGGCTTCCATGCGTGCTGCACATGAACTCCGATTTCGGCATGAAGTATCGGGGGACGGGGAAGGTGTCGGCTCCCATATTCATTTCAAGAGGGCTGGAGAAGCTTTTCGAGTCCGCCATAATAAATTCATATGACATAGTGATGGCGGACAGGAAGTTCTATTCAAAGTCGGCGAGTTTCCCGAAAAGGAGCCTGAGGAAGTACAGGGCGTTCGGAGTCCGCGTCGAGAGGCTGCACTACAGCGATCCGGATTCCAGAAAAGACCTGAAAGGCGCGATGGGCCTGGATAATAAAAAGATCCTGCTTTACGTCGGCAGGCTGCATCCGGTCAAATATCCTGAAGACGCATTAAAGGCGCTCGCCATCATAAGGCGATCGGTCGGCGACGCCGTGCTCCTCGTGGCCGGCTCAGGGATATTGGAGGAACCGCTGAAGGAGATGGCCCGCCGGGAAGGGCTCCAGGAGAGCGTTATCTTCCTTGGACCGAAGAAGTACGAAGAGCTTATCGATATTCTTTATACGGCGGATCTCCTGCTCGCCCCGCATGGCGGCGTTACGCTGGTGGAATCAGCGCTCGCGTCGACGCCGATCGTCACTTATGATTTTGACTGGCACGGGGAGTTCCTCGAAGACGGTAAGATGGGGTACATAGTTCCTTTTCGTGATGTCCGAACCATGGCGGAAAAGGCCGTCGATATCCTGAAGGATGAATCGCTCAGGCTCGCGATGGGCGATTATTGCCGCAAGGCCGCCGTATCCGGTTATTCGCGGGAAAGATCGATCGAGAATGAGAAGACGATATATGACAGCCTTATGAGCATATGAGAAGGATATTAAAGGTCGCTTCGATTTTGGGCGTAGCTACGCTTGTCAAGATATTCGCCGGCGCGATCCGGGCGAAATTTCTTGCATGTTATCTGGGCCCTGCCGGCGTCGGGGTCATCAGCCAGGCCCTCATGTACTCCGGCCTTACGATACAATTCTGTTCGCTTAATATGGGTATGGGCATAACTAAATATATCTCTGAAAGCATTGCGGAAAAGAGAGAAGATAAGATACCGCTCATAATCAATACAGCCGGTACATTTCAACTTGCGGCATCCTTACTGCTCATAGCCGCGGTATTGCCTTTTTCAAAAGACCTTACGAAATTCGTTTTTTCGGACAGCAGGTACTGGATATATTTTGTGGGCATTACCCTGGTAACTCCGCTTGCGCTATATATGATCGGCATGGCCGATCCTATTTTTTACGGGTTCAGAAAGATTGCTGAGTACACGAAGCTGATGATCTGGTATACGGTGGCAACGCTCGTTATTCTTATAGCGGCCGTTTACTTTTACAGAGTGGATGGGGTGCTTGTACAGATACTTATAGTTTCTGCTATAGGGTTCGGCATGGCGTCGTATTTCCTCAAGAATAAGATAGCGTTAGCGCCGAGGATCCGATGGGGACTGTTCAAGGACAAAGAATCGCGTGCGGTTTCGAAGCAGCTTTTTAAATACGGGCTCATATCTTTTATACCGGCTAACGTTAATATGTTCGTTATTCTTTACCTGAGAAGCCTTTTTATGAAACAATATAGCGCGGACGCGAACGGATATTACCAGGTCGCTTATGGTATAAGCGCTTACTATCTTCCTTTTGTGACGAATGGCATCTGGGGGCATTTCTATCCTGAGATGTGCGCCTTAAAAGATAATAAGGACATCAACCGGGAGCTGAACCAGTTTGTGCGGTTTGCTGTCCTTGTTTCTACGGCGATAGCGGCCGGCTGTATCATCTTCAGGAAATATATCATCCTTATTTTGTTTTCCGGGCAATTTATGAAAGCATATGATCTTCTGGCAATTCAGGCCATAGGAGATATATTTTTTATACTCTTCTGTATGTTCAGTACGGCCCTGATGGCCCGAAAGCAGTTTAAGGGGGTTATACTTATTTCGACGATAGGATATAATGCGGTGCTATTGTTGTCATACCTGACATTAACACATTTTTCCATAATCGGTTTTCGCAGCCTTAACCTGTCTATCGCGTTCACGAATCTTATGCTTGTGGCGGTCTACATGATCTATTCGAAGTATGACACGGGATTTGTATTAACAGGGAATAATATCGCGCGGATCATGAAGAGCGTGGTATTTCTTGGAATTATATATTTCATACCGGATGTGAATATCGGCAGTGTTATTATAAAGATAGCAGTCGGCCTGGGATGGATCGCGCTCACTATTTCAAAGGACGAGGCGAGGAGATGCGCCGAGGCCGTATCGGTATACTTTAATAAGAAAGGAAAATGATCGACATGGAGGCCCCTGAGCAAATGAGTAACCTTAAGAAGATAGCCCTTTTTTCGAATTATTCCTGGGCCTATACGTCGGCAACCGTTGCCAGAAAATATTTTCCCGAAAACGATATAACGCTTATCACCGCGAACACCGAAGATGTGGCAAAAAATCACGACTTTGGAATAACGGTCCTTGAGCTGGCAAGCCTTGAGCCTAAAGGCGCACCCTCAGTTGTGAAACAATTGAAGATATTTAAAGGGATGGGCTTCGATGCCGCTATAATAGATTACGGCTTCAGCCTTAATACCGCTTTCCTGCTGTTGTTCATGAACTTTAAAAAGATATTCATGATAGATTTCGGCAGCAAAGAGATAGTGCGGGCCATAACAAAGGGGCAATTTCTCGCAACATTCCGGAAGAAGCTCTATTTTTTTGTGAATAAGATACTGATACATATTTCGATGGGATTCAGGATGGGAGTGAGCCTGGGGTTCCCTTCGGAGATATCGATCGAGACGACCACTATATGCAATCTGCAATGCAGGGGTTGCCCTACCGGCCTCGGGCAGCTTAACAGGCCGCCGATGCTTATACCGCAGGAGCTATTCGACAATATAACGGAAAAGAACAGGATAAATTTCAGATATTTCGACACGATATATCCCTTCATCTTCGGCGAGCCGCTTTTGAATAATAAGATGATCGATTACCTGAAAAAGCTGCGCAGGATATCATCTCCTTACACGCGCATAGAGCTGCACACAAACGGCAATATACCGGACTCGAAAGAATTGGTTCGCAGGCTGTTAGGAACAGGTGTGGACCTGATCAGTATTTCGGTCGACGGGACGGACAAGACAGCATACGAGAGCTTCAGGAAGGGCGGAAATTTTGAGCTTGTCTTCGAATTTGTAAAGAACCTCACCGCCGCAAAAAAGGAGAAGGGCCTCTTAAAGCCGGAGGTAGTCGTCCAGATGATCCTTACAAGGTATTCGGAGAGCCAGAAAGGAGGCGCTAAGAGGCTTAAGGAGGAGCTGGGTGCGGACAGGCTGCTCTTTAAAGGCTTTTTCCATGAATTTACCGGTTTATCGGATGAGGACGGATATTCGATAGCTCCGCTGCAAAAGGACCTTACGCTGAACGAGAAGGATAAGAAAGCCATAATAGAAGGAAAAAAGAATTTGTGCGGTTGGGCCTACAGGGCCATTTCAATCATGTGTAACGGAAACGTCACCCCATGCTGCATAGACTTCAATACGGTCCTTTTGGACGGATTGAAGATAGATCGAGATGTTTCCATAAGGGATATCTGGAACTCGCCGAAATACAGGCGGTTTCGCAAAAATATGCTGCATGGCAAGATCCCGATATGCAATAAATGCTTTTTCTCATAGTCCAAGATTAAAGCATGTTGACAATCGGTATGTGAATAGGGTACAATTCACAGAATGTTTAAAACGTTCTAAACGATATGAAAACATAAGGAAATTTGAGAAATGGGATGCCATAAAATATGAGTAAAATAGCGCTAATCACAGGTTCGGCGGGCCTGGTAGGGTCTGAGTGCGTCAAGTTTTTTTCTCAGAAAGGGTTCAAGATAGTCGGGGTAGATAATGACATGCGCAGGTCGTTCTTTGGAGAGGAGGCCTCTGTTAACTGGAACAAGAAGCTGCTCATCGAAACGGTCGCCGATTATACCCATTATGATGCCGATATAAGGGACAGGTCCGCCATCGAGAAACTGTTTGGCGAATACAGTTTCGACCTTATAGTGCATACCGCGGCGCAGCCGTCGCATGACTGGGCGGCGCGCGATCCATATACGGATTTCAGCATAAATGCCGATGGCACATTGGTGCTTCTTGAATCTTTCAGGCGCTTCGCTCCCGCGGCCGCTTTTATATTCACTTCGACGAACAAAGTCTACGGTGATAACCCGAATTCGCTTCCTCTGGTAGAGCTTGATAAACGCTACGAATTACGCAAGGACCACAAGTATTATAACGGTATCGATGAGTCGATGAGCATAGATAATTGCCTCCACAGCCTGTTCGGCGCTTCTAAGGTCGCCGCGGATATGCTTGTGCAGGAGTACGGAAGGTACTTTGGCCTCAATACGGCCGCATTCAGATGCGGATGCCTCACGGGGCCCGCTCATTCGGGCGCAGAACTTCACGGTTTTCTGGCGTATCTGGTAAAATGCTGTATCGAAGGCAAGAGATATACGGTCTACGGCTATAAAGGGAAACAGGTGCGCGATAACATACACTCTCAAGACCTCGTAAACGCCTTTTATCATTTCTATCTCAAGCCCCGCCAGGGTGAGGTCTATAATATGGGTGGCTCAAGGTTCTCGAATTGCTCGGTGCTTGAGGCGATAGAACTATGCGAGAAGATCTGCGGTAAAAAGTTCAATTATGAATATGTAGATAAGAACAGGATAGGCGACCACATATGGTGGATATCGGATGTTTCGAAGTTTAAGGAGCACTATCCGTCGTGGCAGTTCAAATACGATGTAAGCAGGATAATAGAGGATATATTTAAAGGACACAGAAAGGAAGCTCACAGGACTTAAAGAGCTATGAATATCTCATTAGTTATCCCGGTCAGAGACGAAGAGCGCAGCATATCGAGGCTGCTTGCGTCCATTGCCGGACAGACGAGATCCCCCGACGAAGTCATATTTATCGACGCCGGATCGGCCGATAAGACGCGGTATCTGATAGAAACACGTAAAGACGATAAGCTTGCGGTCAAGGTCATTTCGATAGGTCCGGCCTACCCCGGCAAGGCAAGAAACGCAGGCATCAAAGAGGCGAAGCATGACCTGATCGCGTTTACCGATGGGGGAATAGAGCTCGATAACGATTGGCTGAAAGAGCTAAATTCTTTTATGGAAAAGGACGCCTCCTGCGATGTAGTATACGGCAGCTATTTTCCGAGGACCGATACGTTATTTAAGGAATGCCTGGCGATAGCAGTAGTCCCGCCGTTCACCTCGAGGAACGGCGTTTGCATGAGAACGCGCTTCATCGCCTCTTCGCTTATGAAGAGATCCGTATGGGAAGGGGTGGGGGCCTTTCCGGACCTGAGGGCCGCGGAGGACAGGATATTTATGGAGAGAGTCGAAGATAAGGGGTTCAAAGTTTTATATAATCCGAAGGCCTTTGTGATATGGGATATTCCGGAAAACCTCAAGAGAGTTATCCGGAGATTCTGCAGCTACTCATATCATGATATGAGGGCCGGCCGCTCGAGAGATTGGCACATACCCGTATTAAAGATGTATATCGCCGTGTTTATTTGCATCCTATTGGGTGCTTTCATGTCGCCCATATTTTTTATTTTACCGGTTATCGGTTTTGCGGCAAGAGTGATAAAAAAAATACTTATTAACATCAACGAGCCATATTTCAAGCTCATGAATGTTCCGGCATATGCCGTGATATCCGGGTTCCTGATATTTAGCATAGATTGCGCCATGTTCGCGGGATGGGCCAGGTATTTAACGGGAAGGCTCGGCGTAAAGTTATGGGGCTAACGTCTTTATGAGAGATAAATTATACGTTGTTTTGATCGCTATATCTCTTGCTACTGCGAGCTTCTTTTTCACCGGCGCGGTATTTCTTTTAATTGTCTTCGGGTCGGTCTGTTACCTTATCTTAAAAAACGCGCCGTTGGAGGACAGGAGATTTATACTTTCAGTGCTTATAGCCGGTTTCCTGATACGCCTTGGCGTAGCCATGTCGCTGCATGCGTTCAGTTATCTCAAGGGATACGAGGGAGCTACCTCCGGGGACGATCTGCTTTATACCGTCAGAAGCTGGGCGATCGTCTTCAAATGGGAAGGGAAGCCTTACTCCTGGGTGCAGGACCTTAGCGGCTCATTAGAGTACGGAGTTAACCCGTTTACTTTTATTATGGCGCTTTTTTATAAAGTATTCGGTTTCCATCCGATGTCCGTCAAGATCATAAATTGCATCATAGGTACCCTGATAGGGTGGATGTCATACTTGATAGGAAAGGAGCTGTTCGGCCGGAAGGCGGGCAGGATAGCTATGCTGATATCGATGTTTTACCCGTCCCTGATACGGTGGTCCATCGCGAATCTTAAGGATTCCCTGACCATACTCTCTTTTATGGTCTGTGTTTATATATGCGTTGCCCTTATATATAACAGAATGGCCATATGGAAATATGGCGTCCTGGTTTTATCTATAGTAACTCTATATTTTTTCGTTCAACGCTTCCATTTCGTGCTTGCCCTGGGAGGGGTGGCCGCAGCGGTGGCGTTAAGAGCTTTTACCGTTTTGAATATGAAATCGAGGATGGCTATCTTATCCATGACGGTAATTATTTTTTTGGCAGGCGGCGTATACTTCTTTTCCGTTAACACGAAACCGCTTATCAAATTGATACAGGCGTGTGAAGAGAAGCAGTTTACAATTGCGAAATCCGACTACGCGGGTTACCATTTTTATTCGGATGATTTCATGAGGTCGATAAAGAACGGCAAGATGCCGCCGCCCGAATTCCTGAAGTCGGTTTTCCTGAGCACTTCCTATTTTATGCTTACGCCGTTTCCGTGGCAGATGACGTCCCGCGAGAGGGCCGTAGCTTATCCTCAGATGCTCCTGTGGTATCTTGTGCTTTTTCTCGCGGTCTTCGGTTATTTCAAGCTTGCCTGCGACAAGACAAGGGCGGCCATCTTGATCGGAATTATGCTGTTTGCGGGCGTGATCGTTCATGCGATGGCAGAGGGTAATATCGGCGCGGCATTCAGGCACAGAGACCTCTTCACGCCGTTCTTCCTGGTATTGGCCTCGCCCGTTATAGCTGTAATAATCAACACCAGCGGCAAGGATGCGTGAAGATGAATATAACGCTTATATATCCTCTCCTGTCGAAGCACCGGAGCAGGATAGACGAGAATAAGCAGTTCTGGCCTCCCCTCGGGCTTGCCTATATCGCGGCAGTCCTCGAAAAAGGCGGACACCGGGTCAGAATCATCGATAGGGACGCATCCTTGCGGAAGAACGCGATGGATTTTGACAAGGTCGATGCTATCATGATCGACGAGATACGGTCATCCGGTTCGGATCTCGTCGGTATAAGCGCTACGACGCCTAATATGTCCGATGTCGGGCACATCTCAAAGCTCATTAAGGACTCGTGCGGTAATGCCGCCATCGTCCTGGGCGGCCCGCATCCTTCCGGTGAGCCTGCGCTCAGTCTCGATGAAAATCCGTGTGTCGATATAGTCGTGAAGGGCGAAGGAGAGTTCGCATTGCTCGATATCGCGGAAGGCCTTCTCCGGAAAGATATAAAAGGGATATACTACAGGGACGGCGGCTCGGTCGCCTCTACCGCGCCGCGCGAAGTGATCAAGAATATAGACGATCTACCCATGCCGGCGCGACATCTGCTCGATATGAAATTCTATACCAGGCCAAGCCGCTTCACTTCAAGGAACCTGAGTTTAAGGACAACTTCGATCTTTACGGCCAGAGGGTGCCCGTACCGCTGTACTTTTTGCGCGGGGCCGCTCATCTTCAGCGGTAAGGTCCGCTTTCATTCGCCCGGGCGTGTTGTGGCGGAGATAGAGGAGCTCGTGTCGCGCTACGGTATAGAGGCCCTCTATTTCGCGGAAGACATGTTCCTGAGCTCGAAGGAAAGGGCCGAAGAGCTTCTGAATATATTTATCAAAAAAGGCCTAAATAAGACGATCCGATGGATGGCGCAGGCAAAAGCGAGCATCATTACGGATGATCTGCTTGGCCTCATGAAGGATGCGGGCTGCGTCGGCATAGAATACGGGTTCGAATCGGGATCGCAGAGGGTGCTGGACCTTATGAACAAGCGCCTGAAGATCGACGAAAGCCTGAGGGCCGCCACCCTGACGCGCAAGGCCCGGCTGCGTTTCCAGGCGAATATCATCGTCGGATATCCGGGCGAGAAGGAAGAAGATTTCAAAGAGACGCTGTCGTTCATAAAGAGAGTGAAACCGAATATGGTGGGTTTCAACATCTTCATGCCACTTCCCGGCACGTCGAGCTACGAGGCGCTGAAGCGCGATAAGAAAACTCTCCCGAAATGGGACGATATAGGCGATCCGGAGATGCCGCATATAAATTACGCGGATATGCCGCGGGAGACGTTCGAAAGGCTCTACCTGGAAGCGCGGCTGAAGCTGATATTGCCGCTTAATCTGAAGGCATTCATTGCGGATAACATCCGGAATCCCGCACGGCTTATCCGGATAGCCCTGACGCAGTTCCGCGGGGTCCTGATCAAGACGTGCAGGTCGTTTATCAGGCTTTCGACGCTGAATAAGGCCTCACATGCAAAATAAAGCGAAGATCCTTTTCTTATCCTATAATGGCCTGCTCGAGCCGATCCTGCCTTCCCAGGCCGTTCCGTATCTGGAGAAATTGGTCGCAAAGGGATTTGGCTTCATGCTCTTTACCTATGAGAAGAAACGGGATCTGGAGAGGGTCGGGAAGGGAAAGATAGAAATCCTGAAAGGCGAGTTAAGGTCGAAGGGCATAGATTGGAGATATCTGCCCTACCATAAACGGCCCCCTTTGTTGTCGACGCTGTTTGACCTTGCCGCAGGCGCCGCCGCCGTATCGCGCCTTGTCCGAAAAGAGAAGGTCGACATAATACATGTAAGAGGGATCACGCCCGGCATTATCGTGCTCATGCTCTCGAGATTATTAAAGGTGAAGGTCCTTTTCGATATGAGAGGGCTTCTCGCTGAGGAATATGTGGGAGGCGGATTATGGAAGGAGGACAGCCTTGCCTTCAGGGCGGTCAAAATGGCCGAAAGAAATATGCTATTGCGCGCCGATGCGATAACGGTGCTTACGCAGAAACACCTCGAATTCAACAGGACCCTGGATTATTTAAAGGATAGAGATGTCCCCATGGATGTTATCCCATGCTGCGTGGATATGGATCGATTCGGATATAATCGAGATAACGATACGACCCGCTCAGAGTTGGGGATCGATGGCTCATTTGTTATTATGTACCCGGGCAAGATCGGCACGTTCTATTTGATGAAGGAGATGCTCGAATTCTATAAAGTTTTAACTGCTCATCTGCCCAAGGCCGTATTTTTGATATTGACAAATGACGACACCGCCGCCGTTCTCGAAAAAGCGAGGGCTATCGGCATCGATGAACGGGGCATTAAGATCGTACGTGGCATCCGGTTTGAAGAGATGCCGCGTTATATGGCCGTAGCCGACGCAGGAATATTCTTTATCAACCCATACAAGAAGATTGGTTCATCGCCCATCAAGATGGGTGAGTTCCTTGCTTCGGGAGTCCCTGTTGTCATAAATCCCGGGGTGGGGGATACGGAGGAGCTTGTGCGAAATAACAATATCGGGGTCGTGGTCGAAGGTTTCGAAGAAAGAGATTACAAGGATGCGGCATTACGCCTGATGGCGATGAAAGGCGAAGGTGAGACCCTTAAGCGCAGATGCAGAGATGCGGCGATGCGCTGCCTTTCCCTGAGTGAAGGAGCGGATAAATACGAAAAGATATACGGCATTTTATCGCGCTCAGAAGGGAAGGCATGAAGCAATTCACAATAAGCAAGAAGATGCGGCGTTTCCTGTTGTTACTGATCCTCGCGGCAGCCGCGGCGGCCGTTCTCACTATTGACGTTTCGATAAAGCAGGGTGTCGATGGCCGTGTCAGGGAGATCCATATGCCCCTTTATGCAAAGGGTGCGGAGTTCTTAACCAGGCACCTTGAGTACATCAGGTTGGCTAAAGACGTAACCGCGGGCTGTAGCACCGATGAGCAAAAAGTGCTGGCTATCCTGAAATGGACGCGTGAAAATATTAAAGAGATTCCGCCCGGCATGCCGGTCATCGACGACCATATTTTGAATATCATTATAAGAGGCTACGGTGTGCAGGAGCAGTTTCAGGATGTCTTTACCACGCTTTGCGCCTATTCGGGCGTTCCGGCATTTTGGGGAAGGGTTTACGGCGAAGACCGTAAAGTTAAATACACTCTTTCCTTTGTGACGCTGGATAAAAAGTTGCGGGTATTCGACGCTTATTACGGTAAGTATTTCAGGAATAAAGAAGGAAAGATCGCGTCTGTGGAAGATATATCAGGCGACCACTCTATAGTGAGCGGCGGGGACGTAGATTCTATTTTTATAAAAGGCGTCCCGTATAAGACGTTCTATTATAATCTGGACCAGATCGAAGAACAGATGAAGTTCAGGACCCAGAAGCAGATGCCGTTAAGGCGTATCCTGTTCGAATTCGGGAAGATATTCGATGGGAAGAAGGAAAAGAGATGAAGGTTTTATTTGTTAACCCGTCACGGGCAGGCCAAGGGAACATTCCGCTTAATATCCCTATCCTGATCAGCGTACTGAAAAGCCACGGCCACGAAGTCCGGCTGTTCGATTTTCCGGATTACGAGAAATTTAGCTACGAACTTTACAAAAAGATGTTCTTTAAGAGCGCGCCGCTCGATGCCGATCAGGTCATACGCGACAGGAAGGATTTTTATAAATACGATTTCGGTATCATGGTCGAAGGTTGCGATTTGAAGAGAACGGACTACAAAGCCGATTTCGATAAGCTTTTGAACGATTTTCGTCCGGATCTGATAGGCGTAAGCGCATTAACCGTGGATTTTAAATTCAGCAGCCGGTTCCTGCTGCCGTTCAAGAAAAAATATAATATACAGGTCATCTACGGAGGCTGCCAGGCCATACTGCTGCCCGAGGAAACGCTTGCTTCTCCGGCATGCGATATAATTTGTACCGGAGAAGGTGAGAAGACGATATTGGCCATGATGGATGCGCTCGAGCATGCGAAACCGTTGAGCACGGTGCGTGGGATATGGTTCAAGCAGGACGGCGTTATAATAAAAAATCCCGGCATGCCGCTGGAAGATATCTCGAGCCTGCCGGACCCGGATTACGGATCTTTTGACCCGATTCATTTTTACAGGCCGTTTGACGGAGAACAATATAAGATGCTTAATTATGAACTGTCAAGAGGATGCCTGTTCGATTGCTCATATTGCGTGAACAGTGTCTTTAAAACAAGGTTTAAGGAACTCGGAGTTTATCGCAGGGTAAAAAAAATACCCAGGAGCATTGAAGAGCTTAAAAACCTAATCGCTAAATATAATTTCAACTTTATCCGCTTTTGGGATGAGGATTTCACTTCTTTGAATGCCGCTTATATAAGAGAATACGCCGATGCCTACAAAAAGGAGATCGGTCTTCCGTTTCTTATCTATGCGCGCGTAAGCACTATCACTGAGGAGAAGGCAGGGATATTGAAAGAGATGGGGTGCAGGACATTCGCAATAGGGATAGAGAGCGGCAATGATTTCATAAGAAGAGAAGTCATGAACAGAAGGATGACTAACGAGGAGATAATAGAGAAGTTCAGGATCGTCAGCTCATTAGGCATAAGGGTATCTTCATATAACATAATAGGCCTGCCTCGTGAAACCAGAAAGCATATCTTCGATACCATAGAGCTGAATAGATTGGTAAAGCCCGATTCCTTCTCAGTCAGCTTATTAGCGCCTTTTAAAGGTACTCCTATCAGAAAATTGTGCGAGGAGGAGGGTTTGGACCCTGATTACGATGCGACGGCTTTTATCGGCGTTCAATTTGTGCCAAAAGGGATGACCCGCAAAGAGCTTGAGGGCCTATTTCGAACCTTTTCATTTTATGTTCGCTTCCCAAAAGACAGGTATGATGAGATAAAAGAGGCAGAAACAGATGATTTGGTGTATAAAAGGCTATTGGAAGAGTTCAGAACTAGATTATAACATATTAATTGACACGATATCAGTGGTGTAGTATACTTATTCAACGTTTAATATGTTTTAAACAATATAAATACTAAAGAGGAGACAATGAATTCTAAACTAGAAAGTGCGCAAGATAAGTTTATAGAGAGCATAGGTAAGATGTGCGACAGTTTTGGATTAAACCGATTTATAGCTCAGTTGTATGCGGTGCTTTATTTAAGCGACAAGCCTTTATCGCTCGATGACCTGATGGGTAAGCTGAAAGTCAGCAAAGGTTCGATAAGTCTCAACATACGGGAGCTTGAAAAATGGGGGGCCGTCAAGAATATCTGGATCAAAGGATCGCGCAGAGACTATTATGAGGCAAACCTGGATGTTAAGAATATAATCGCTAATAAGATCAAGAGCGGCATCCAGAAGAGGGCGAATGAGGTTTCCAGTATGCTGGATGAGTTTAACGCGATCGTCCGGTCGGCAGGCGGCGAGCTTACCGAAGAAGAGCAGAAGACAGCCAAGCTCTATCAGGAAAGGATGAAGAATATAGAGGAGCTTAAGAGCATTGCCATCAGTGCCATAAATCTCGCGGATAAATTTCTATCGGTGTTGCCTGATCGAAGAGATGCTCAATAAAAATATGGAGGCAACTTGCCGGACTTAAAAACGCCGAAGATCGATATTCTCATACCTTCCCGCAGCGGGTCGAAGGGCCTTTACAGGAAGAGCATGGTGCTTTTGGATTTTAAGCCCCTAATCGAGTATACGCTTGACGCGGCGGTGGGCGCGAAACATATAAGACATGTCTATCTTACTACGGATGAACCGGACCTGCTCTCTAAGTATAAGGGCTATCACGGCATAAGGATTATCGAAAGGCCCAAAGTTTTGTCCGGAGACGATGTCTCGATAAAGGATGTTATATTACACGCCCTAAGCGCAATGGACAAGAATAAGCCGGATATACTGGCCCTGCTATTTCCGTCAGCGCCGCTCAGGACAGCCTCTCATGTCGATAGATCCGTAGAGTTCGCCATTTCGCTCAAGTCGTTCGATAGCGTGGTGAGCGTTACACGTACGAGATTCTCTCCTTACGGCGGGCTTAAACTTGACGGGCGGAATAGGGCAAAGTTCCTTCTTAAGGATGGACCGAAGTATTTCAGACGCCAGGACCAGCCGGTAACATATAAACTGAATGGCGCTATCTGGATTGTGAAGGCAAGGGATGTCCAGAAGCTGAATGATCTCCTACTCGGTAAAGATTCGTATGGATTCGAAATGGATGAGGCAGATAGCGTAAATGTGGAGACTCTTTACGATATCCCTTTTGCCGAAGCAATGCTATCGTTTCGGAAAGAGCGCATAAGTTGGGAATCGAGGGGCGGGTTCAACGTCCAGCGATTTTATATGCACGATGACGCCGCGCTCGGCATCAGAAGGACGATATTCGATGCGGCCGCCTATGAGAGGCATTTTGCGCGCTACCGCTTCTTCCTGGATCACATAGAGCCTTCGGATTCTGTGCTCGACATCGCATGCGGCAGCGGATATGGTTCGGAGCTTATCGCGGAAAAAGCACGTCTGGTGACCGGTGTGGACGGCGATGCGAAGACGATCGAATATGCCAAACGTCACCACTCCAGAGAGAATATCGCGTTCCAGGCGTCATCCGCAGAGATGTTCTGCCCGAAATGCCGATATGACAAGATAATATCCGTAGAGACTATAGAGCACCTTACGGATCCGGCCGCGTTCCTGTCCCGCGCGAAAGGATGGCTTAAGCCGAAAGGGGAGCTATGGCTTACATGCCCCCTTGCCGATAAGTCGGTAAAGCATGTCGATAATCCGTTCCATATAAGCGAGATGACATATGAGGAGATAAATAAATTAATGAAGTCGTATTTCCGGAAAGCGGCCTTTTTCAACCTTTCCGGCCAGGATATATTCTCGCGCGATACTTTGAACAACAAGACGACCTATATAATCGCGAAAGGAACATGCTAAAGAGATGAAGGCTATGAGGAATTACGCGCTCATACCGGCCAAGGAAAGATCTTCGCGGTGCCATAACAAGAACTGGCGGGACTTCACGGGCGGCTATTCGCTGGTCGATTTCGCCGTGAAGACCACGCCGGAAGGCATCTTCGATACCGTGATCGTCTCGACCGATAAAAAGGGCTATTCCGTTCCGAAAGGGGTAAGTGCACATCTCAGAGGTAAAGAGTTGGCCGGAGAAGATTCGTCCGTCATGGATCTCATTAAGGTGATCATTAAGGAATACGGGATGCGTGATTCCGACTACCTTTGGCTTTTGAACCCGACCTCGCCGTTCAGGAGCCTTAAAGATTACCGCGAGATCTCGCAACTGATCAGGGAAGAAAGGCCGAAAGCGGTGATATCGGTTACGGGGGTAAGCCCGTTCATATGGAAAGGCGATAGGCCGTTGTTCCCGACCAGCGGCAAGCGGCCGAACACTCAGGATTTCAAGAAACAGTATGCGGTCGAGAACGGCATGTTCTATATTATGAATGTCGGTTATTTCCGCAGGAGGAGCAGTTGGTATGGAAATGGAACTATGCTTTATGAACAGAAGAGGCTGGAGTCTTTAGTCGATATAAATACCGAAGAGGATTTTAAAGAGGCCAAAAAGATAGCCAAAAGGAGAGCAGCATGATAGAGCTCGATCTTTCCAAGCAGTTCTATTACGAAAATAATTTTTACCTGACCGCTCCGATAAACAGGATAAGCAAGTTCGCGACGCATCTTGAGCTATTCAGGAAGGTATCGAACATTGCGGGCGACATAGTGGAATGCGGTGTCTTTAAAGGCGTATCCCTCTCCAGGCTCATCAAGTTCAGGGCTCTTTTCGAGAATGTTTACTCAAAGAAGATAATAGGTTTCGACATATTCGGGGAGTTCCCGGAAGCCAGGTTTGAAAAGGACGTAGCGAAGAGGGCGCAGTTCATCCGTGAAGCCGGAAGCAGGAGCATAGGGAAAGAGGAATTCATCACCCTCCTTAAGAAGCTCGAGCTTTACCAGAACATAGAACTGGTCGAAGGGGATATTTTAAAGACCGTGCCGGAATACAAGTCGAAGAATCCGCACCTCAAAATATCACTTCTGCATATAGACGTCGATCTTCATGAGGCCACGGCGGTCTGTCTCGAGGAACTCTATCCGCTTGTCTCAAGAGGCGGGATAGTCATACTTGACGATTATGGCGCATTTGCGGGCGCCAATAAGGCTATAGACGATTTCTTTGCCGACAAGAAGACCAGGATCAATAAATTGCCGTATGCCAACGCCATATCGTTCGTGGAGAAGCCTTGAAGATATTGTTAGTGGTTTATGATAATGACGCGTTTTTGCACCAGTTCCCTTTAGGGACGGCGTATATAGCCGCTGCCCTGAGGAAGGCCGGGCATGATGTCACGATATATCAGCAGGATGTATACCATATGCCCGAAGATCACCTTACTGCGCACCTTGACGGCAATAATTATGATATGGTCGGCGTGGGGGTGATAGGCGGTTACTATCAATATCGTAAACTGCTCAAGATATCGGACAGTATAAATAGATCGAGAAAGAGACCCCTTTATGTGATCGGAGGCCACGGACCGTCTCCCGAGCCCGCCTATTTTTTAAAGAAGACGGGGGCCGATGCCGTGGTGATAGGCGAGGGCGAAAATACCATAGTCGAATTATGCCGGGCCATTGAAAGCAAGAGCCCGTGGGAAGACGTTAAAGGCATCGCCTACATGGATAATAAGCGCGGAAAGTTTCAGACGAACGGAGAGAGGGCGCTGATAAAAGATCTCGATCTGATAACTCATCCGGCATGGGAGTTGTTCGACATAAATTATTACGCGTTATTCCGGTATCCTAATATAAGGCATAACCAGCGCGGACTGCCCATGATCACGGGGCGGGGATGTCCATACAGATGTAATTTTTGCTACAGGATGGATAAAGGGTTCCGTCCGAGGCGGCCGCAAAGCATTATCGATGAGATAAAGATACTCAAGGAGAGATATGGCATCACTTATATAACATTTTCGGACGAACTCTTAATGTCTTCGGAAGCGAGAACGATCGAGCTGTGCGATCAATTCCTGAAGGCGAATCTCGGTATAAACTGGTACTGTAACGGAAGACTTAATTACGCTTCCGGGAAGGTTCTGAAACTTATGAAAAGGGCAGGATGTGTTTTTATCAACTACGGCATAGAAGCCATGGATGACCTCGCCCTTGAAAAGATGGAGAAACAGCTTACTACGGCACAGATCATAAGGGGCGTTGAAAACACGCTTGAGGCCGGCATAAGCCCCGGGCTTAATATTATTTTCGGCAATCTCGGCGAGAGCAGAGAGACCCTCATGAAGGGCGTTGAATTCCTGCTGAAATATGACGATATGGCGCAGATAAGGACCATACGGCCGGTTACGCCATATCCAGGGTCCCCGCTATATTATTATGCGATCGAAAAAGGCCTGCTGAAAGATTGCGCGGATTTTTATGAGCATAAACACCGGAACTCCGACCTGTTAAGTGTTAATTTTACAGACATGACCGACAATGAATTTCACGCATCGCTATTTGAAGCTAACAAGATGCTTCTCGAGAACTATTTTAAAAAGAAATTTGCGGCATCGGTGGAGCAATTCGAAAAGATGTATTGCCATAACGATACCTCGTTCAGGGGGCTGCGCCATACATGAAGAGGCAAAAGAACGTTATATGGATCCAGAGGCTGGGCTCGCCACAGATAGTCTCCATGCTTTTCAGGAGGATCGCAGGATCGTCAGAGATATTTTACGACGAACATTGCGTAACGCCTACGGCAAAGCTCATCATGAAAGCTATTGCAGCCGTTGGCGCAGGTTCTCTTTTGCGGCCTGCGGAGCTATCGATAAGCCAGAGGGATGGGGAAGGTTTTGCCGCGTCTCAGGGCATCTGGGAGCGCATGGATAAGAGCATCGACCGTTTCTGCGATGACTGTTGCGCCGGAGCCGACGGACGGTCACGGAAGACGATCAAGTCATATCTTGCGGCGATAGTCCGCAGCCAATGCGAATTCATCGGTATGGTCGAACTGAAGATCGACGGCGCGGTCGATTGCGATAATATACTTTATATAACGCGGCATCCCGCAAACAGGGCCCTCGATGGATTTTACGATAGGCGGAACTACTGCATCAAGGAATACGGTCTCAAGGATACGATCAAGCATTACCTGAAACCGTTGTACTATGCGTTCTTAGCCCTCCTGGTAAGATTCATTCCGCAAAGGGGTCTCGGTAATGCCTGCCAAACGAAGCCCTCGGTCTGGGTGGAGTACGTGAAGACGGATGTATTCGACTTCGCCTTCTGGCGCAGGCATATAGTTGCGGAGACATTCGACATAATAAATTACATAGATAGAGATGACCGCGGCCATTTTAAAGAGACGGTCGATGATATCACGGACCGGGCCTTCAAGTGGCTCAGGCTGGACATCGTCGCGCTGATGAAGCTGGCGCGATTGAAGCCATCCGATCTGGCGCCCATCTTTTTTAAGAGACGTCTTCGAAGCTCCAACGAGCCGCGATGGTTTGCGATATACACCTTCGAGTACGAAATATTGTACATTCTATATCGGGCCGTATTTGTGCGCTTTAAAGCTAGGATGCTTATACAGCATCAGGAGACTTCGTGGAGACAGGACGTCCAGTCGCGCGCGATCGAAGACGCCGGCGGCATCATGTTCGGATATAATTGGTCCAATTACTATTTTTATCCCCTGCCTACGCACATCTTCCCTCAGCACGTCTATTTCGTATGGGGAGACAACATTAAAGAGAGCATGATGAAGCTGGGCAATATGTCGATGAACATCCTGCCTTCCGGGCTCTGGCTTACGCCCGGGAAAGAGACCCCTGCTGGGCTTCAAAAGATGGCCGGCGGCCTTGATTTTATCATGGCGATATTCGATAATTCCGCGGGATATAAAGTGCTCCATTCTCCCGGGTCTCTCGCGAGGTTCTATCTGGAGATGCTGGAGTTATTAGAGCAGAACCCGCGATGGGGAGGCATCATCAAGAGCAAGTCCTACGATATCGCTGCGTTGAGGCAGCTGCCGCGCGGCGAAGAGATCGTTTCGAAGGTGGAATCTCTCGGCAAGGAAGGCCGGCTGGCGGTCATCGATCACGGCCAGAGCCCGCTTGCCGTTTCGAGGGAGGCGGACCTCGCAGTATGTTACGGCCTGAATTCAGCCGGTATCGTCGCCGCCGTTTATGGGACTCCCGCCGTGCACTGGGATTGCGGTGGCGTGGGCAGGTTCGCATTTTATGAAGATGTCCAGCAGCGTTTCTTCTTCAAGACGCTCGATGAGATGAAGGAAGCGATCAGACTCTCTGCTGCGGGCGATACGTCTATAGGAGATTTTTCAAATTGGGCGCGCGAGTTTAACTATTTTAACGATCTTGCTGCGCCCGCAAGGGTCGGGCGCTTCATAATGACTTTTATGGACAGGCTCTCCGCTACCGACGAGATCCGGCCATCGTTAAAATATTCGGTCGAAAGATACATGGAAGAGAACGGCCTTTCTTCAGGCGTTCGTGGAGGTTCATTTGAAAAAGCGTGTGCATAAGATACAGTTGAAAGATGTAGGGCTGATCGTATACGATTTTGACGGTGTGCTTACGGATAATAGGGCGATCGTCAGCGAGAAAGGGGCGGAGGGCGTGATGGTCAACAGGTCGGACGGCCTGGCGATCGATATGATGCGCCGCTCCGGGGTCGAACAGGTCATCCTCACTACAGAAAAGAATAAGACGGCGGTCTTTCGCGCGCGCAAGCTTCGCATCCCCATCAAGTACGGTATCGACGATAAGAGGGATGCCCTTGAAAGATATTGCAAAATTAAAGGCATCCCGCTCGGGAAGGTCGTTTATGTAGGTAATGACGTGAATGATCTTGACGCGATGGCAGTCGTTGGCTGGCCCGTCTGCCCTTCCGACGCATATAGAGCGATCAAGGACGTGTCGCGGATGATCTTAAAGACCCCCTCGGGCTCTGGAGCCGTTCGTGAGCTTGCGGGCTGTATCTTCGGTGGGATATGGCGCATATAATCTGCATCGTTCCCGCCAGGGGCGGCTCGAAGTCGATACCGAAAAAGAATATTGTGGATTTCTGTGGAAAGCCGCTGATAGCCTGGACGATCCGGCAGGCGCTCGAGAGCAGCCTTATCGATGACGTATATGTGACAACGGATGACGATACGATCGCCGCCGTCTCGGAGAAATACGGCGCGAAGGTGATAAGGCGCCCGAAACGTCTATCGACCGATACTGCGAGCTCGGAAGATGCCCTTATGCATGCCCTATCGGAGATAGAGAAGAGAGGCGCCGGGATAGATCTGGTGGTCTTCCTTCAGGCTACTTCGCCGCTTCGCCGCGCAAAAGATATAGATATGGCCATAGCGCAGTTTCGCGCGACGAAGGCCGACTCGATGTTTTCGGCGGCCATCCTGGAGGATTATACCATTTGGAAGAAGATCGGCCCCCGGCTTAAGAGCGTCAGTTTTAATTATAAGGAGAGAGGCCGCAGGCAGGACAGGGAACCGCTTTATCTGGAGAACGGCTCGATATATCTTTTTAAACCGGAGATACTAAAACGATGCAAGAACCGTTTGGGCGGCAGGATGCGCATGTATATTATGGACTTCTGGAGATCGTACGAGATAGATAATGCCGAGGATTTAAAAGTGTGTGAATATTTCATGAAAAATAATATTTTAAAAAAGCGGGGATAAGCTATGGCGCAGAAAGTGATAAAGGTCGCTGATCATACTATCGGAGAAGGTTCCCCGGTATTCATGATCGCCGAAATAGGGATCAACCACAACGGAAACCTCGATATCGCCAAGAGGCTTATTGACGCGGCCTTCGCTTGCAACTGGGATTGTGTGAAATTCCAGAAGAGGACTCCCGAGATATGCGTCCCGGAGCACCAGAAAGGCGTGATGCGCGATACCCCATGGGGAAGGATGACGTATCTTGAATATCGGCATAAGGTCGAGTTCGGGGACGCGGAATATTCTTACATCGACAGGTATTGCAAAGAAAAGCCTCTGGCATGGACCGCTTCAATATGGGATCTGCCCAGCCTGGATTTTATATTGAAGTATGACATCTCTTTTATCAAGATACCGTCGGCCAAGCTGACCGACAAGGAGCTTATTGGCCAGGCCTGCAGGGTCGGTAAGCCCGTGATCCTGTCGACCGGGATGAGCACAATAGAGGAGGTCGATGAGGCCGTTGAGGTGCTGGAGAAGTATTCGAAAGGGAACTATGTCATTATGCATACTAACTCCACATACCCTACACCGGCCGCTGAAGTGAACTTGCGGGTTATACCGCTTTTGCAGAAAAGATACGGATGCATAGTCGGCTACAGCGGACACGAGTATGACCTTGAACCCACCGTTATCGCAAGCGTCTTGGGAGCGAAAGTCGTGGAGAGACACATAACGCTTGATCACGGCATGTGGGGTTCTGACCATGCTGCCAGCCTTGAGGTCCATGCGATGAATATGCTCTATAAGCGCATAAAGGATATAGATATGCTTCTTGGGGATGGCGTCAAGAGGATCACGGAGAAAGAGCTGGAGATTAGGAAGAAGCTTAAGTGAAGATACTGTTTATCTATCCGAATGCCAACGGTTATGGCAGGATCCCTATTGGGATTTCGGTTATTATGACCATGCTGTCCGTCCGCGGCCACAAGATAGAGCTCTTTGACACGACATTTATACTGAAGACAGAACACGCCGATAATGCTGTCAGGGAGAAGGCGAAACTGGTCCTTCCTACGGATACGTCAAACCTTTACGAGGGGCTTTCGCCGGAAAAAGTGGACAGAATGCTGGAAGAAAAGTTCATGAGGTTTTCACCTGACCTTATAGCGATAAGCATAGTGGAAGACAATTATCAATATGCGGACCATCTTCTCAGTATCATCAACGGCATAGACAAGGATATACCGGTAATCGCGGGAGGTTCTACACCGACCATAGTGCCGCATATCCTTATCGACAACCCCAATATCGATTATATAATCCAGGGTGAAGGAGAAGATGCTATGGCTGAGTTCTGCGGCCTCTTGTCTGCCCATAAAGATGTCAGGGGTGTAAAGGGCCTATGGTTTAAGGATAACGGAAAGGTGCGGCGTAACCCGTTAAGGCCGTTCGTGGATCTTGATACGCTTCCATTTCAGGATCTCGACTTTTGGGACAGCCGCCACTTTGTGAAGGCGTACAACGGGAAACTTTATAAAGCCGGATATTTCGAGATGTCGCGAGGCTGCCTCAACAGGTGCTCTTATTGCATAAATGATTCATATCAGAAATTATTCCGCGATTCAGGCAGCTACCATCGCAGGAAGTCGGTTGAAAGGGCTATCGGCGAGATAAAGTCTTTAAAGGAAAGGTACGGATTCGACATCATATTCTTCTGCGACGACAACTTTCTCCTATTACCGGATAGGAAGATGGCGCAATTTGCGGCATTGTGGAAGCTGAAGGTAACCCTGCCTTACTGGATAAACACTACCGTCGAAACGCTCACGAGGCAGAAGCTGGAGATGCTTAAAGCGTCCGGATGCTGCGGCATTGGAATAGGGATAGAGTCCGGCAGTGAATGGATGAGAAGGCACATCCTGCGCCGCTCGGTTACTAATAAGAAGATAGAAGATGTGTTTGGACTTATACACGAGTTCGGCATACGCACTACTGCGAATAATATGATAGGTTTTCCCGGTGAATACGAGGAAGATATTTTTGAGACAATAAAGCTCAATAAACGCATAAAGCCGAAGAGCTGCGATGTCACTTTCGTCGCGCCGTACGCCGGGACAGCGATATATTCCGTCTCGAAGAAATTCGGCTATATAGAGGTGTCTGATAGGCCCGGTTTTAAGGGCATGTCGAGACAGATCAATATGAGATACGGTCCTGTTATACAGAATCCTGAGATCTCAGCTGAAAGGCTCATGGATATATTCTATAAATTTATCGATTACGTGGATGGGCGCATCTCAATACCGGAGAAGTTCAACCTTCCCGCCCCGGGAAGCGATGGTTCTGCTGCGGGCCGCGGCAGGATGAGCATAGGCGTAAAAGAGGCGCTCGACGCTTTCGTGCCATGATCCCGTTGGCCTTTAAATGATGGAGGAATGTTGTGGATAGCTGGAAAATACCGTGGAGCGGAAAGGCTCATGATTTTACCGATGAGGAGATATCCTTTATTGTAAATGTTATGAAGACGGCTGATCCGCTTACACAGGGTAAATACCTGAAATTATTCGAAGAAGAGCTTACCAGATACCTGGGGGCAGATACCGGCAGCGTTTGCGCCCTGAACAGCGCGACATCTGCGCTTGAACTCGTAGCGGCGTTCTGCGGCCTTAAAGAAGGGGATGAAGTTATAGTCCCCGGCCATACATTCACCGCTTCGGCCTTGCCATTCTTAAGGAGGGGAGCAAGGATCATCTGGGCGGATATTGACCCTTTGACCTGGGTTATAAGCGCCGATGATGTAATTAATAAGATCACGAAACGGACGAAAGCGATAGTGCTGGTCCACTTATACGGCGTGACCGCTGATGTCGGTAAGTTCATAAAGATAGGCGCCGATAAAAAGATACTTATAGTGGAAGACGCCGCCCAGGCATTCGGGGCGATGCATGCCGGAAAAAGAGCGGGCACACTCGCCGATTTCGGGGTATTCAGCTTCCATGCACAGAAGAACATGACGACTTTCGGCGAAGGCGGAGCACTATATGTTAAGGATGCGGGTATTGCGGCCAAGGTGCCCGGTATGAGAAATTTCGGCGCAAAGCCGTTCGATAAGAAAGAGTTCTACTGGAAGCCGGCTATGACAAACATAGATACGGTTCTCGACAATGAACTTCCCTATAAATTTACGATTTCTGAAATACAATGCGCGATAGGGTATAAGCTTCTCAAAAGAATAGAGAGCCTTAATAATTCCAGGAAAGCGCGGTATCTCGAGTTCAGGAAGGCGCTATCCGCATTCCCTGAACTGGTCTTTCAGAAGGTGCCGGATGGATGTGAACCATCATATCATCTATTGCCAGCAAAGTATGAAGGCCGGAAGCACGGAATAGCATCGACGAGAGACGATCTTATAAAAGCGCTGGCTTTTGAGTATAAGGTACAGGCGATAGTCCAGTATTATCCTTTGTACAGATATGATCTCTACAAGAAATGCGGCCAGGGGAAGGCCGAATGCCCGAATACGGATAACTTATTCGACAACATGGTCTCGTTTCCTTTCCATCAATGGATGTCCGATGAAGATTTTGGGTACATGGTGAATAGCACCAAGAAAGCCTTAATGAAGCTGAGGGGACAAAAGAATGATAAAGTTTGAGTCGACAACAAAGCTGATATTGTCGGATAACTTGGCATCCGATATCGGCGCGATCGTCAGAGACGAGATGCCGAAGAATATTACGGTTATACTCGATGCTAACATTGCCGGACAAGAAAGCGTAGTAAAGATGCTCGAAGCTATCGAAACTATTGCCGCGGTGAAAGCGGTTACCGTGAAATCAGCTGAACCCACTACGGATATGGTAAACGAATATGCCGGAAAATTGAGGAAGGTGAAGACGGGCCTGTATATAGGTATTGGCGGGGGAAGCGTGCTTGATCTGACTAAGGCGCTTTCCGTCATGACCGTAAACGCCGGCAAAGTCGAGGAATATCACGGGACCGGCAAGATCTTTACGTCTGGCGTAAAGAAGATGATGGTGCCGACAACCGCCGGTACAGGAAGCGAAGTGACAGGTGGCGCGGTCCTGGTCAACGAAAGGACAAAGTTCAAAAGAGGCATCGGGGGCAAGTATGTCATTCCGGATTATGCCATATTGGACGCATCGTTGACGGCCACGATGCCGGACAGTATTACGGCCTCCACGGGAATGGATGCTATAGGCCATGCGGTGGAGTCGTATACGGCACGGTGTGCGAACGATATAACGAGGATCTACTCAAAAGAGGCATTCAGGCTCGTTTATAACAATCTTCCCAAAGTTCTTAACGACAGGCAGAATATGGACTTGCGGAGGAAGGTCCTTCTCGGCTCGACTCTGGCCGGCATAGCGATCGCTAACTCCAATACCGGGGCATGCCACTCGATATCTTACGCGATGGGGCTCTACCACAATATTCCGCACGGTCTGGCGGTGGCATATCTATTACCGGCGGTCGTGAAGATAAATATGGAAAAAGGGTGCAACTTGTATGCAGATCTTTATGATCTGATAGATGTCGCCGATAAAGGCTTATCGATAAGGATGAAGGCAGAGAGGTTCAGCAGCGACCTATCAGTCTATGGCCCGTTATCGTGCCTTACTAAAAAATTCAGTGATTACGGTGTGACGGAAAAAAACCGCGGTTTTATAGCTAAGAGGGGCTTAGACCTTACGCCCGCATTGAGCAATAATCCGGTTGAGTTCGGGCTCGAAGAAGCCCTTAGGGTACTGAGAGAGGTTTAGATTGAAGACGAAAATAAAAAAAGGCGTAGATATCGAGATAAAGAAAAAACTGATCCCATTCGCCGAATTTCACTCTCCCTCAAAGGCTGCTATGAAGATCACGGCATCTCAGGCTGAACTTGTACGGGAGTTTAACCGTAAGGTGACGGATGGCCTTATTGAATACGAGACTGTCGAATGTCTGTGCGGCGCCCGCGCATTCGATCTCCTGGCATCAGCGGACAGGTACGCCATGATACAGGATTCAGTGGTTTGCACAAAATGCGGGCTCATCCAGTCGAACCCAAGGATGACGGAAGAGGAGCTTCGGCGCTTCTATTCTTCGGATTTATACCGGAGGTGCTACGAGGGCGACGACTATCTGGACACGGCAAAATTCAAATATGATACTAAGTACGGCTACTATATATTCGATGAGATAAGAAAAGTTAGAGAGATCGTGCCTGGCATGACTATTGTGGAGCTGGGCGCCGGGGGCGGCTGGAATCTGGTGCCGTTCAGGGATGCGGGAGCCAAGGTCCTAGGCGTGGAGTATAGTCCGAGCCTTGTAAAGTTCGGCCGGGATAATGGGATGGAGATGGTGCAGGGTGATATAACAAATATAAACGGCACCTATGACGTGGTCATCCTTAACCATGTGTTTGAACATATGCTGAACCCGGTAAGCTTCCTTAAGAAGCTGACGAAACATCTTGATACGGGGTCCGTCGTATATATAGCGGTCCCGAATATAATGAATTTTGGGATGCTGCAGCTTCAGAACGCGCATACCTATTATTTTTCGCCTGAGACGCTAGAATACTTCTGTTCTCTCGGAGGGCTGGAGATGGTGAAGAGAGGCCCTGCCCAGAAGATCCACATGTACGGGATATTCAGGAAAGTCGCCAAGGAAGGACGGCAGGCAGATCTCGGGGGCCATTATAAAAAAATGCGCCGGCATATCATGAAGTCGAATGTCAAATTCCGGATAAAATCCGTGTTGAGGGCGTTATGCCTAAAGTAAAAAAGATAATATTCTTCGTGGAATCCCCATTTTGCCGGCGCGACTACGAGAGGTTCGGCGTAGATATCATACGAAAGAACGGATTTGAGGTCGAAGCGTGGGATTTTACGCCATTCCTGCATCCCGATCTTCATGGAAATGTAAAAGCTGAGGATCCCGGCGATCGGGACGGCCACAAACTGTTTAATACATTGAAGAGAGCGAGTTACGCGATCTCCCGGATCGATAAGGATGAATGCATGATCGTCTGTATGATCTCTTACAGCCTGATCTCATATGCGATCTTCAGGGCGCTTTCGAACAATAACATACGGTATTGCATGTTCGGGGCAAATGCGATACCCCTGGTCAATGACAGCGCGATCATGCCGAGGATATCCCGCGTATTTGACAAAGGCGGTTTCGGAAGAATGCTGAACAGTCTGTTTCTACGAATTCCGCATAAATTGATAGGGGTCCGCCCGGCAGCCATGTTCCTGGCGGGCGGGAGCGGATCGGTCCATTTCGGAAGGTTCTACCCTAGAGACAATAGCACGAAGACGATCCCGATCCATACGCTCGATTACGATATCTATCTCAGGGAGGGAAAGGCGAACATTTCGACGGATAGCATGACGGGAGTATTCCTGGATGAGGATGTTTGTTTTCATCCGGAATATATAATACGGAATGAAAAACCGTACTCTACGGCCGAAGAATATTTTCCGCTTTTGCGTGATTTCTTCGACCATCTTGAAAATAGATTGGGCATAAAGATAACTGTCGCGGCTCATCCGCGATCGAGATACGAAGACCACCCGGGCTATTTCGGGGATCGGCCGGTCATCAAAGGAAGGACGATCGAGCTAGTGAAGAAGTCACGTTTCGTTATGGCGCATAACAGCTCATCCATCAACTTTGCAGTCCTCTACGGGAAACCGATAATATTCATAACGACGGATGATCTGAAGAGGAGCCCGCAGGGAAGGCTCATAGAACGGATAGCGTCGATCTTTGAAAAGAATCCGATAAACTTGAACGATGGTTTTGAAATCGACCTGGAGAAGGAGCTCGCCATCGATGGCAGGGTATATGGACGGTATGCGGAGTCATATATAAAAATTCCGAATTCCGGAGATCGGTTATTCTGGCAGATATTTTCGGATAACGTGAAGGAATTTGGATAACGATGAATATACTGCTCATAAATGTACCATCGAGAAGGGGTCCGGGAGGGTTGATGCTGCCGCTGGGTCTTCTCTATGCAGCCTCGATCATCGAGCGTGCTGGACACCGGGCGAAGATATTGGACCCTCATATCGATGATCTTGAGCTCACGGTTATGGATAGCGGCGATTTTAGCGGCATATTCAAAGCAATCGATGATTTTAAGCCGTCAGTTATAGGGTACGGAGGTATCGCAACCTCTTTCGGGAGGACCAAGAAGATATCTCTTGCCGTTAAGGAAAGGTTTAATAGTATAATACAGATAGCCGGCGGGCCGCTTGCATCCGTTTCAGGACTTTTGCTCAATAAGACAGCTATCGGCGTAGTGTTTCATGGCGAGACCGAAGCGAGCTTGCCGGTATTTTTGGATAAGATCGCATACGGGAAGCTGTTAGAAGGCGTGCCGGGTATCTCATACAGGAACGGCGATAAGGTTTTAAAGAATCAGGATGCGGAGCAGGTCGCATATCTTGACACGATACCGTTCCCGGCATACCACCTCGTGGACCTGAAGAGATACTTTGATTCTACCACCGACCTCTTTAAGGCGTACAGCGGCATGATAGCCGAGAATCCGCTTTATGCCGAGATCAAAGAGCGCGTGGGAGAAGGCAGGTCCTATGTGTCTATCGTGACCGCGAGGGGATGCACCCACAGATGCAGTTTCTGTTACAGGCACATGCGCGGCATCAGGCAGCACAGCACAGACTATGTCATCAGGCACATGAAATACCTAAAAGACATGTATGGTGTTGACGGTTTCCTGATAGCGGATGAGCTGTTCAATTCGAAGCCCGAATGGGTCCGCGAATTCTGCGACGCCCTTGAGAGAGAAAAACTGGAAGTGTTTTACACGATAGCCGGCGCGCGGGTCGATAGGGTGAACGCCAGCCTGCTGAGGCGGCTGAAGGAAACGGGCTGCATAAAGATCGAGTACGGACAGGAATCCGGATCGGATCGGATACTGTCGGAATACCGGAAAGGGATAACGCGCCGGCAAAATAAAGAAGTCACGTTGCTGACAACGAGAGATATAGGCCTATTCAGCGTCGTACAGATTGTGATAGGCTCTCCATCGGAGACGCACGCAACCATCTTAGAGACGATAGAATTTCTGAAAGAGATAGGCGCCCATTACTATTCGCTCAATTATCTGATGCCTCTGCCGGGGACGCCTGTATGGGGACGCGTCGAAGATTCCGGGTTGATTAAGGATGTTGAGAAGTATCTCGATATGGTAGCTGAATACGGCGGGCAGCCTATCGTCAACCTCACCTCCGCGCATGATAATGAATGGCGCCGCTGGGCCGATCTGATCCGGAAAGAGACGAGGCTTGACCATTACTCAAGACGGAACTCTAAATATTATCCGTTGTATGCGTTGATACAAAATGTCAGGAGCGCGATAGCGCCGTATCTTCCGATGGGCGTGAAGAGGATGCTGTCGAAGCTGGTGAGGACTTAAATATGAATAGGACAGAACGGGTCATATATTATCTTAAAAAATACTACCTCCTTTCCGTCTCTATATTCTTATTCGTAGTCTTTGGCTCGTTCCTTGAGATGTTTAATATCGGATTGCTATTCCCGATACTCCAGGGTGTGATAGGAAGCAATTCGATCTTTTCCGGTATACCTTTATTGAGCGGGTTGGATAGCATCTTCAAGGGCTGGGCGAGGACCGATATCTTATCGCTTCTCCTCCTCGTATATATTATCTCTTTCGGGGCGAAACACGTGGCCTTTTATTTCGGGAACGTCGCGATCAGTAAGCAGCGCTTTCTGATCACCAGGGACCTGCAGCTGGATCTTTTCGATAAATTGATGCGTTCGGGGATGAAGTTCTACGATTCAACGAAAACGGGCTATATCGTCAATAGCCTTTATAATGAGACGACTAGGATAGGTAATTTTATAAACTGCGCACTTCGTATTTTCGCGATGGCCGCCAGACTGATTGTTAATGTCATGATACTATTTTTCATATCATGGCAATGGACCGTAGCCGCCCTTTTAGTATTCGCGGTGGTCAGGATCCCCCTGGGCATGACCGTCAAATCGATAAGGGCGCTGGGCGCATCCGTGAACAGGGCCATAGCCGATTTTAACTTCACCGTCCTTGAGATCATAAACGGGATACGTGTCATTCGCATATTCTCGGACGGCGATCGTGAGCGGAGAAGATTTAAGGAGATCGCGGATAAGTGCTACGAATATAATTACTCCATCCTGAAAAAGTCGGAATTATTATTGCCGATTACGCAGGTTGCGTTCTTGGGAGTGTTTCTGACGCTCTTCCTTCTGTTTATAAGGGTCGCACGGCTGGATCTCGTGAAGGTGATACCCTATCTTGTAGCTTACCTTTACGTATCGAAAAATGTATTGACGGATCTCGGCAGTTTTCAGGACCGCAGGGCCGAGGCAGCCGGTTATCTGGGCTCGTTCGATTCCTATGAAAATTTCAACAAGGCAATGGAGGTGACTTTTGAAAGGCCGGGGATGCAACGCTTTGAGGCTCTTAAGGAAGGTATAAGGTTCAATAATGTACGTTTCGGGTATTCGGACGAAAAGGATATACTGAAAGGGATTTCGCTCGTAATTCCTAAAGGCAAGATGACTGCGATAGTCGGCTCTTCAGGTATTGGCAAGACGACGATGATCAATCTAGTTTTAGGATTTTATGAGATCACCGAAGGCAGGATAGAGGTTGACGGATCGGATCTCAGGGATATCGACCTCTATTCATGGAGGACCAGGATCGGCCTGGTTTCGCAGGACGTATTCATATTCAATGCGTCTGCAAGAGAAAATATAGCTTTCGGTCGCCGCGATGCATCGGATGAAGAGGTGAGGAAGGCCGCCCGGATCGCGGAGATCGACAGGTATCTGGAAAGCCTTCCTGAGGGATATGATACGATACTCGGAGAACGCGGGGTAAAGCTTTCTGGAGGCCAGAGACAGAGGATATCGATAGCGAGAGCTATCATGCAGAACCCCGAGATACTGATCTTCGATGAGGCGACGAGCCATCTCGATAGTGAGACCGAAAGGCAGATACAGAACGCGATAGATAAGCTTGCCAAGAACAGGACGGTCATTCTTATAGCGCATAGATTCTCTACAATACAAGGCTCCGATAACATTGTGGTGCTTGACAACGGCAATGTCGTCGAGGGTGGGAGCCACGCGGAGCTTATGTCGAAGAACGGGGTTTACAGAAGATTGTATGAAACTCAGTTTAACGCATCTAAGTAAGGGAACGGCATGAAGGTTGAGTTGATATATCCGGATGTGTCATCGTTTCACGGCCTGCCGTATCATCCGGGCCTTGCGTCGATAGGCGCCGTGCTCAAGGCGAACGGGCATGAAGTCAGGATAAATTACATAGATAGCGTAAAGAAGATCGGAAGTGTTCTTGATGGTATAAAGGCGCGCAAGCCTGCAGTGGTCGGATTCACCGCTGTCGAGACCCAGTTTCCTTATGTAAGGGATCTCGCGCGGCGCATTAAGAGCGCCTATCCGTGTCTGGTCGTATGCGGCGGCGTCTTTACCACCTTATTCCCTGAAGTGGTGATCGAAGAAGCGAGCCCGCTCGATGCTGTCATTATGGGTGAAGGCGAGTTCTCGCTTTTAGATCTCGTCTCGAAACTGGAAAAGGGTGATGAGTGGCGCAGTGTGCCAAACCTCGCGTACAGGGACTCGGTCTCAGGCGGGATAGTGAAGAATCAGCTCGCGCCGCTTATGGCCGATCTCGACGCCTTGCCATTTCCGGCGACCGAGCTCTTCCCGTATCAGGATATCATCGACCGGCAGAACGTAGCCCTGTTCCATTTTAACAGAGGGTGTCCGTATCGTTGCACATTCTGTTCGAATGAGGCGCTCGGAAAAGTATACGGCATGGCGACGAACCGCATGCGCTACAGGACCGTTGAAAGCGTGATGCGCGAGATAACGTCTACCCTGACAAAATACAGGATACAGAACGATAAGCTTCTATGTTTCCAGGATGACCTTTTCCTGTCCGACAAACGGTGGATCACGGAATTCTGTGCTATTTATGAGAAGACCATCAGAAGACCTTTCTGGTGTACGGCCCGCTCCAATCACATCAATGATGACGTTTGTGCGTCATTGAAGCGAGCGGGCTGCAAGACGCTTATGATGAGCGTTGAGTCGGGCAATGATTACATCCGGAACGAAGTGATGAAACGGAATATATCTAGAGAGGTGCTTGTGAAGTCTTTCGAGACCTGCCACAGGCACGGAATCAATACTATGGTGTCATGCATAATAGGCCTTCCCTTTGAAACTGCGGAGATGATAGATGATTCTATAAAGACTATGGCAGGTCTTCCGTCGATATCCACATACGGCATAAATATATTCTATCCTTATAAGGGTACGGTCCTCAGGTCTGTATGCGAGGAAAAAGGTTTCATGCCTGCCGGCATACCCGATAAACATGGTTTCGAAGAGAGGAAGGATTCGATCCTTGACTTGCCGGCTCTCTCCAAGGAAAAGATCGGGTACTATCATGATAACTGGGTTCGACTTATAATGAAAGAGAAGGGCGGTAAGGATAGGATTAAATACTATATATGGACTTTGATGGATGCAGTGTGGAAGAGTTGGTTCGGCACCGCCGTGAAGTCCGCGTTCAATAATAAGGTCGGCAGGCGGCTCAAACAGTACGTGGTGAAAATAGTATGGAACAGGTATTGATTTTAAGGTTATAAAATAGGATCAGGGATAATATGAAAATCAAGCGATCTGTGAAGGCCGGCATGGAGGCATTATTTGACTTGGCGGGAGTTAAAGCATATTTCGCCCGGAAAAGGGATAAGAGCGACATGGTCTTCTTCGATAGGAATATGTTATCTTCATTTTATAATAATAATGGCAGGGTGCGGTTGTACTATGACGGATTGAAGCGGACCAAGGGCGAATGGACCGACAACTTCTCCAAGCAATGCAGGTTCTATGGCCTGCAGGAGATGGCCGGGTGGGTGCTGGGGAAAGAGCTGGGCGGCGACTTCGCAGAATGCGGATGCTGGAGGGGACATTCGACGTATATCATTTCGAAAATTCTCTCGGACAATAATTTCAGGGCTTCTTTCCATGTTTTTGACTCTTTTGAGAATGGGCTTTCGGATAAGACGCCGGAAGATGAAAACGAAAGATTTGCATTGTCTGCGAAAGAGGTTGCACAGGAGAAGATGATGTTCGGCTCTACGGAAGATGAGGTTCGGAAGGTGTTGTCTGATTTTAAGTTTGTGAAGTTATATAAAGGGTGGATACCGGAACGGTTCAAAGAGGTCGAAGGTCATGCTTTCTCGTTTGTACATATAGATGTGGACCTGTACCAGCCTACCCTGGACAGCCTGAGATTTTTCTTTCCGAGGATCGTTGCCGGAGGGTGCATAGTCGTAGATGATTACGGATTCACGAAGTTCCCGGGATCTAAGAAAGCCGTTGACACGTTCTTGTCGGAAAATAAATGTTATTTATGCTACGAGCTTCCTATGGGCGGATGTTTCATTATAAAATAACGCTCCAGAAGCAGAGAAAGGGTATTAAATGAACCTGAACGAACTTAAGTATTTCCAGAAAATGCAGCTGAAATGTTTCGATACCACAGCGCTGCCAATGAGCGTGCTTCTTAAGTCTATATTGGTGAAGGTTCGCAGGAAGACGTGGGGCAAGCTGCTGGACAAGAGATCCCGCCTTGTATGGACGGTGGATATGGTGAGCGACGCCGTAGGTCCTTTCGCGAATATCCGAGACTACAAGGAGAGAAAGGCTATACGTTCGATCCTTGACAGGATCGACAAGGAATATCCGATCAATTCAGCGTGCGAAGTCGGGTGCGGCTACGGACGGCTTATCATGGTGATGGAAGAGTATGCCAAGAGAGTGGTCGGTTTTGAGCGGGAGCAGCACCTGGTCGATATAGCCAAAGAGCTGCTGCCCGCCATAGATTTTTGCAAAATTGATTCGTTGGACAAGCTTTCAGGTTTCGGTAAATGCCAGTTCGATTTTGTGATGACTTGCACAGTCCTTCAGCATCTTACGGATGACCTGTGCAAGGCAGTCTTGGAAGAGATAAAGCGGATAGCCCCTAAGGGGCATATCCTGCTGATCGAGAAGGCAGAGGATAACTTTACTACTAAGAATGTTACGGATGGTGATTCGTTCATAAGCAGGGCCCGCAGTGTGGAAACATACGGCAGCTGGATGGCCCCTTACAAACTCGTCTCTGTTACTAAGCGTTCGGTAGAGCCGGGCTACTTTAATCCAAATGTGGGCGAATGCATGTTGTTCAAAAGCCCGCTTCTTTAATGCAAATGTTAAGTGGATCGGAAAAATAGTGAAAAGATTATACATTCTTTATAAAGACAGCTCTATTTCCCCCGTCTCCGGCGAGGCGGTATTGAGCTTTATGCCGCCGGACGAAGAATACAGGGCGGCTTCGCGTTTCCAGCGGTTCTTTTTCGGCAGGAAGGAGATGGATGCGATCCGGGAAAATACACGCAAGAAATACGTTGATATAGTCTCCCGTATCGCGGCAACGCCATGTCATGGAAAAACATTGCGTCAGGCCCTTGAGATCCCCGGTTGCGGCAATCCATGGTGGTATCACGCGGTGAGCGAAAAGCAGGTTGAACGCGATGACACATTTAACAGGCTCCTGCAGATCTTCACGGCCATGTACGTAGCTGATAGGGAGGGGGCCTATGAGATCGTGATATATGGCGCCCCGGTAGAAGTCATTAGCGTATTGAAGACGAAATATAAAACCACCGGAATGCAATGCCAATTTGAAAGAGGAACCAGTTTGATACGGGCGACTCTTTCGCGGATAAAATATTTATTCGATTCTTTACGCGCATATCATTATATGAAACGGATCGCCATTGTGCCTATCGCAGAGCCCAATATTGTGTTTCAAGGTTTCTGGGGCTGGAGCCTCAAGATAGATGACAGTACAGGCAAGGCAGACGATAAATATTTTAAAGCGCTTCCCGACAAGCTTCGCGGCAAGGGAGCTAAGTGCGCATGGTTTTTATGGGTAGGTCGGAAGTCGGGAGATGCCCCAGGGTGCAGATCAGCGATCGATGCCCTTGGATCCGCTACCGTAGACGCCGAGTTTATCTTTGTACAAAAGTTTCTAAGGATGATGGATATACCCTCCCTGGTTTTTGACATGCGGCCTGCTTATAGGTATCTTCGTTTCAGCCGTTCCGATGAGTTCAAGGCTATCTTTAAGGAAGACGGCTGTGATATGATGCCGCTTTTTCGCAATAAATTGGCTTATGGGTTCTGCGACTCCTCTTTACCGCATAATTATTTGATGGAGACCGCTTTTAAAAGAGCATTCGCTTTTTATAAACCCAAGGTATCGTTTTCTTTTCTTGAGCTCTATCTGTCGGCGAGGGCTTTTAACCAGGGCGCTATTCTTGGAAGCCCCGCGACCGTAAAATGTGATATGCAGCATGCAAGCTATGCCCGGGAGAAGACATTTATACTTGCAGATCCTGAGATGGAATTCAGCGGCAAGCCGGATGGAAAGGCGATGCCGTCTCCCGATAGATTTTTCGTGATGGGAGAATTGTGCAGGGATATCCTGCTTGAGAACGGTATTTCCGCCGAAAAGATATTCATGACGGGATCCGCTCGTTTTGATCATATGGAGAATGCCGGAAATAAACCTCGATCAGGCAAAGCGTCGGATCCGGCAAAAGTCCTTTTAGTTTCGACGCTCAATGTGCGGCTT
The DNA here is from genome assembly GCA_026387175.1 of Candidatus Omnitrophota bacterium. Taxonomy (NCBI): domain Bacteria; kingdom Pseudomonadati; phylum Candidatus Omnitrophota; species Candidatus Omnitrophota bacterium. The sequence continues at coordinate 118,900 of JAPLME010000006.1, read as the reverse complement.
GATTTCGAGATGGTACGTGCTGCGCCGCTTGCGAGCGAGGGACTGAGAATACGTTTATTCCTGCGAAGCCATCCCTTTGCCAAGATGGAGGAGATGCCCGCATACAAACGGTACAGAGATGCTTTTACTTTATCCAATGTTTCGCTTGAAGAAGACCTTAACTCCGCGGACCTTCTTCTATTCACATACTCCACTGTCGGAGAAGAGGCGTTCTTGAGAGGCATACCGGTCGTGCGGTGGCAGGCTAATGGTTTTAATGGCTCTGTGTTCAGAGATATTGGTGTAGTCCCAAGCGCATATTCTGTAGAGAGCCTGAGGCGGGAGTTCAGGAGATTACTGGAAGATCCCGACTCATTAAGGCCCGATGAAAAGCTTAAAGATCTGGTCTTGCGCAAGTGTTTTTATAAAACGGACGGTATGGCGTCGGACAGGATTGCGGGGAAAGCGGTAGAGCTGCTGGCCCGATCATAAAGAGGCCGGTTATGTTCATTTAGTGTCACGACAATAAAAGGGAAACCATTATGAAGAGAACCGGTATTGGACAGAAGGTTTTAGTGGTCATACCTGCGCGCTATGCCTCGACCAGATTCGAAGGAAAACCTTTGGCGATGATAGCGGGTAAACCGATGATCTACCATGTATATAATCGCGCCGTCAAGTCGAAGATAGTTGATGAGGTAGTTGTCGCCACTGACGATGAACGTATACTATTGTGCGTTGAAGGTTTCGGCGGCAAAGCGGTCATGACGTCTTCTCGGCACCAGACAGGCACAGACCGGATCGCCGAAGTCGCAGAGAAACGCGGGGCGGACATCATAGTCAACGTTCAGGGTGATGAACCCTTGCTCGACCCGGAGATGATATCGCAGGCGGCCGGGCCTCTTATGGATGACCGCGCGGTGAATGTTGTCACATTAGCCGGCAGGATAACAGATCCTGCAGATCTTGTAGACCTGATGAACGTTAAGGTCGTGATGGATGTCAACGCGAACATAATGTTCATGAGCAGGGCTCCTATACCGTATCCTAAAGCAAGGAAGAATTACTGCGTATACAAACAGATCGGGCTTTACGCATTCAGGCGGGATTATCTTCTGCGTTTTGCGGCCATGAAGCAGACGCCTCTCGAGATAATCGAAGGGATAGAACTCTTGAGGGTGTTGGAGAACGGGCATAAGCTTAAAGGGGTTGTGACGAAACATCGCACCTACAGTGTCGATACGCCGTCGGATCTGGTTGAAGTCAACAGGATATTCGCAAAGATGAAGAATGATAGGGGGACGCATGAATAGCATGGACAGCAGGTTGAGGGAGAAGATCGTAAAGATCAAGATACTCATCATAGATACGGACGGGGTCATGACGAAACCTTTTGTTATCTGGAGTAACGACGATCTCGGTAAGAAGAAGCTCTTCGAGACGAGGCTCTTCTGCATACATGACGGGTCTTCCTGCTGGGCAGCAAAGGCGGCAGGGCTTAAGATCGTGCTGGTATCGGGAAGGGCCTCCGAGGCGGTGTCTAAGCGGGCAAGCAAGATCAAGATAGATGAGTTGTATCTGGACAGGATAAATAAGCTCGAGACACTGGATGAGGTGATGAAGAATAATAGCGCAACACGGGACTCTATAGCGTATATGGGAGACGATTTTCTGGACCTCCCGATCTTGAAAAACGTCGGGCTTGCGATCGCGGTAAACGACGCGGTAGATGAGGTGAAAGATGTCGCCGATTATATTACGAAGAAGAACGGCGGCGAAGGTGCCGTTGCAGAGGCGATACGGCTCATACTGAAGGCCCAGAATAAATGGGATAAGGCTGTGGCCGATGTGCTTGAAGAAAGTTATAAGCATAGCGAAAATATAACCAAAATTTCATAATTGCAACGAATGGGTCATAAGATGAGCACGCACGATCGCAAAATAATATCGAAGAAATACCAATTCTCGAACATAGCGCACCTGCCGTTAAGCGATGAACAGATAAAGCTACGGGATGCTATCCAGGAGAAGATCGGGAGCGGGATCTATGCGCTTGAACACTGCCGATGTCTGTGCGGTTCCGGCGATGCGGCGATTATCGCTGAAACTGACCGCTACGGGTTCAGTTTGAATACGGTGATTTGCAAGTCTTGCGGTATATTACGCACAGACCCCCGCCTCGACGATCGTTCTTTAAGAGAATTCTACAGCAAGGAGTACCAAGACCTCTATTTCAATTCCGGAACGTCAAGCATATCCGCGCATTTCAAGGCGCAGCGGACGAACGGGTTGTACATAATGGATTTTCTCCGTGCTCATTACAAGGCGTTTACATTGAAGGGTAAATCGGTCATGGAGATCGGTTGTTCCGCCGGAGGAATATTGGCCTCCTTCCTGGACGCAGGCGCTGAGGTCCGGGGGTATGACCTAAACGATAGCTATCTTGAGTATGGCAGAAGCATTAACAAAGGGCTTGATCTGCGCCACGGTGGCATCGACGATATGAAGCATATCCGCGATCGCTTCGACCTGGTAATAATGAACCATGTGCTTGAGCATCTGGCAGATCCGAAGGCAGCGGTCATGGTGGCATGCGGTCTTCTCAAGGACAGCGGGATCCTCTTCCTATCGGTGCCGAGCATCAAGAATGCCCAGTATTATAACAGCCCCACCCGTAGTTATCTCGGTTCACTTCATATAGCTCACCTGTACCATTTTTCAAGGAATGCATTGATAAGCGTTGCAGAAGGTCTGGAACCGATTTATGTGGATGGGAAGGCGAGAGGAATATTTAAGCGTGCACGGGTAAAGAAGACGCTGCCGTTTCCGCGGGAATACGAAAGAAATATGCGTTTTATCCGGTGGCGTGAAAATTCCCTGTCAGGCGCGGTTTCACGCAGGGTGGATATGATGCTGCACGACCATCACTTTTATACCCGCGCTACGTGGCTGCTTCACTGTTTGCGCAACAGGAGGGCCGGATGAGCCTTCAGCAAGTTGACATAACGCGATACGGGTTCTCCATCCTCCAACTCGAGACAATGTCCCTTTGCAATATGAACTGCGATTTTTGCGGTTATCCGCTACGGCGCGATAAGGCCAGTATCTTGCCGGATAAGGCCGTGTTCAGCGTCATTGATTCGATATGTGTGACGGAAGAGTTTCGGCATCTCTGCCTTAGCCAGTTCAATGAACCATTGCTCGATCAGCGTATATATTCTTTCATCAGTTACGCCAGGGGGCGCAAGGTGCCCGTGATGATCGTAACGAACGGACTTCTTTTCAATTCAAAAGAGGTGATAGATAGGCTAATCGATGCCCGCCCGGAATATATCAAGGTGTCGCTGCAGGTATTGAGCGCCGGATTGTTCTCCCGCGTTCGTAAGACAGGATACGATTTTCAGCAATACAAGGATGGGATATTTGCATTCCTGAAAGCGGTCCGCAACACCACCTCGAACGTCACCGTTGATATTGCATGCAATTTTATATCCGGGACCGGCAGATTGAAGCAGCTGCTTGGACTTGAGCAGGGTGATCCTTCCGTATATGATACTGTAAAAGACCTGAAGATCGACAGCAAAGGCTTCTTACGGGAGATGCAGGCTTGGATCCCCTCGTACCGATACGACGCCGACCTTGTCGATGGTTATCTTGCAGATGTTAGTGCGAATTATATGCTGGAGCCGGGGTTGAGAGTTGCTGATAATATTTCGTTGAAGATAAAGCCTTTCATTTACGGCCGGAGGATTGAGAAATTCTATCCTGTGAAAAAAGCCAGGCCGTGCAATAGCAGGATATTGGGGGTGCTGTCAAGCGGCGATGTCGTTCCATGCTGCATGGCGTATGATGGTAAAGTCTCGCTTGGAAATATCCAGAAAGATACGCTCGGAGCGATACTGGAGAAGAGCGCGCCGTTGCTGGATAATATCAGGAATAAGGGGACGCCCCTTCCTACCGCCTGTCAGCACTGCCTGGGTGCGCCGACAAGACGCGGTGCCATGCTGAAGAAGTTGAGATATTTTTTAAAAGGACAGAGATGAATATTTTGATAACCGGCGCTACGGGGCTGTTGGGCAGGGCGCTCATCGATACAAAAAAACCTTCGCATAAGGTCGCCGGCGTCTATTTGGGCAAGTATGGGATGGCGAACGGGCCCGACATAACGTATTATCCGGCGGACGTGCAGGATCGCGGCGCGCTCGAGGCGGTATTCCTGGCGAAGAAGATCGACGCCGTCATCCATACTGCAGGCGCGGCGGATGTCGATTTTTGCGAGAGGCATTATGACCTTGCATACCGGTCCAATGTGCTGGGGACAAAGAATATCGTCGAACTGTGCGAAAAAGCAAAGGCAAAGCTTGTATATATATCGACCAATGCCGTTTTTGACGGGGAGCATGCCCCTTACGGAGAGAACGACAAGGTCAACCCGATCAATAAATACGGAGCCATGAAATTAGATTGCGAGATCATGGTCAAGAAAGCGTTAGAGGACAATATCATCGTCAGGCCGATACTGATGTACGGATGGAACCACGAAGGCGAAAGGAAGAACCTCGTCACGGCCCTGATCGACTCCCTCGGCTCCGGCAAGGACGTCAATATGGTCGTGGATGTTTACGATAATCCGTTGTGCGCCTATAATTGCGCCGAAGCGATCTGGTCGCTTCTCGAAATGGACAAGAAGGGGACTTATCATATCGCGGGGCGGGACATAGTCAGCCGTTATGATTATGCGCTTCTCATTGCGGATGTGTTCGGGCTGGATGCGCGCCTGATCAAGCCCGTCGATAGCAGTTTCTTTCCGAATATAGCGCCGAGACCGAAGAACACGTCATACCGCACAGAGAAGATCGAGAGCGAGATAGGGTTCGTGTCTCTGGGGTTGCGGGAAGGTCTTTTGTCCATGAAGGCCATGAGAAAGGAACGCTGTGGAAAAGGTGCCTGAGATCAGCGTAGTAATAGCGGCATATAATCACGGCAAGTATATAGAGGAAACGGTCAGGTCCGTCCTTAAACAGACTTTTGCCGACCTCGAGGTCATCGTCTTCGACGATGGCTCTAAAGATGATACCAGGGAGATCATTGCCGGGATCGACGATAAAAGAGTTAAATATTTTTATCAGGAGAACAGCGGTCTGCCCGCATGCGGCAGGAACAGGGGTATGAGCCTTGCCCGCGGCAAATATATCGCTCTTCTCGACGGGGATGATACCTGGCGCGAAGATAAGCTTGCGCGCTGCAGGGAGATACTCGATGAGAACCCCGGCGTCGATCTCGTTTTTCATAATGAGGCCGTGGTCTACAACGGAAAGGTATTAAGGCATACTTCGTTCGGCCCGCTCGCGGATAACATGTATAATAAGCTGCTCTTCAAAGGCAATTGCATGCACTCTTCGGCGGTCGTCCTCCGGAGGAAGATCGTCTTCGACGACGGCATGAAATACTCCGAAGACAAAGAGCTTTTTACGATAGAGGACTATGATTACTGGATGCGATTATCGCAGAGATACCGATTCCATTTCCTGCCGGATTCACTTGCGTTTTACAGGGTGACGGAGACGGGGGCCTTTTTACGAAGCGCGGAATCCAATGCCGTCAATACTTTAAAGCTCCTCGACAGGAACTTTGCCCGGATCGACAGATCACAGGATGGGATCGATGCGATGGTACGGAAGCGCCGGGCGTCCGTTATGATCGCAGGAGGCAGGATGCATCATCATAACCGCGATTTCAGGGCGAGCCGGAGATGGTATCTCAGGGCCATCAAGGAAGATCCCATGAACTACAAGGCGTACGTAAGCCTTGCCGCGGCGCTTTTAAGATACAGGATAGTGTACCGGTGAGGCCATAGCATGCGTGATAAGAATATAATAGCGCTCCTGGTGATCCTTTCGATCGTGGTGAAGCTCGTCTTCTTATTCGGTTCAGGCGTCTATATGAAACCGGGCCTCTTCGAATACGAATCGATAGTCAATAACATGCTGAACGGGGGAGGGTTTTATTACAGGCATTTTCATACAAATTATTACGGCCTAGAGGCCCCCGGATACATACTCCTGTGTTTCACCATATATAAATTATTCGGACATAACCCGCTCTATGTCGTTTTTATACAGATCGTGGTGACGTCGCTTATATCTGCGCCGATCTTTCTGATTGCGCGGAGCATATTTGACAGAAAGGCCGCGATCATTGCCGCGGCCCTCGCGGCGCTCTATCCGCCGTTCATCGTCTATTCGACATCGAAACTGCATGCTATGAACGTCTATTCTTTCCTGTTCATACTTCTGACCTGGTCGCTCATCCGCCTGAAAGAAAGGCCGGACTTAAGAAACGCGGCATTTGTCGGGATCGCCGCCGGGCTGGCGATCAACTTCAGGTTCACCACCCTGCCGTTCCTGGTCCTCGGTCTTGCATGGTTCTGTATCGTGTCGCATGAAGCCCTGCGGAAGTGGTTGTCATTGACATTCGCCATATTGGCGATAAGCGGGGCCATCCTGTCTCCGTGGATCGTCAGGAACTGGATCGTCTTCGGGAAACCGGTCCTGCTTCAGACCAATAAATGGGAGGCCCTCTGGTGCGGCAACGCGCCCGGGACGACGGGCTCCCTCTATATCGAGGATAATGTCACGACGGTGGATAAGATGGCTTCGGAGCTTCCGGAAGAGTTTTATAAGATGAACGAGCTGGAGCAGGGAGAGTACCTTAAAAAACTCACGGTCGGTTATTTCAAAGATGATCCGATGGGATTCATTAAGAGGATAATCAAAAAGATGGGCTATTTCTGGTATTTTTCCCCGCACCAGGGAGGGCTTTACCCGAAACGGTGGATGGGCCTATATAAGATATACTACCTCGCCATTCTCCTTCCGGCGCTTCTCTCGATCTTCTATCGTCTATTCGTTTCGAAGAAAGGCGAAAAGCCGGCCATTGTCCTGATCTGCCTCTTCTTCGCCGCGCTCACGTTCACGCATTCGCTCTATTTCGTAGAGGCACGGCATCGTTGGTCGGTAGAGCCGCTCCTGTTAGTATTTACGGCGGGCGGTATACTTATGATAATAGATGGCATACGCGCTCTGGCTCCGAGGTCTCACGCATGAATACACGGGCCGCTCACGAGATAGAACATGGAAAATATCTCGCCGAAGGCGATACCGAACTGCTCTGGGGATGGGCCACGCCGGCCGGCCGTTTGCGCGCCGAACGGCGCGCGGAGATGGTGGCCTCCGGCGCGCGGCTTCGTCCGGGCGCGCGTGTCCTGGAGATCGGTTGCGGCACAGGGCTCTTCACCGAGATCTTTGCCAAAAAAGGGGCCTGTATAGTGGCCGTCGATATTTCGGAAGATCTGCTGAATAAGGCAAGGGCGCGGCATTTGCCGGAAGACAGGGTCCGCTTTGTGAAAAGGCGATTTGAGGATTGCGATATGGACGGCCCGTTCGACGCGATCATCGGCTCTTCGATCTTACATCATCTTGATCTCCAGGAAGCGCTCAAAGTAATTTTCCGACTGCTGAAGCCTAATGGTATAATCAGTTTTACCGAACCCAATATGCTCAATCCGCAAGTTTGGGCCGAGCGCAGGTTCCGCGGCCTATTTCCTAAAGTTTCGCCGAATGAGACCGCATTTGTCCGATGGAAGTTAAGGAAGACATTGCGGGAATCGGGCTTTAGGGAGATCGAGATAGCGCCTTTTGACTGGCTGCATCCGTATGTGCCCCGGTCCTTGATCGGTATGGTTTCGGCGATGGGACGTATGTTCGAGGCAACTCCGATTCTGCGCGAGTTCTCAGGTTCGTTGTACATAAAGGCTGTTCGCCCTTCTATATGATGAATAAACAGCGTTTTAAACTGCCCGATCATCGGCATTATCAGGAAGCGTGGGGAGATGAAGAGCTCGATCTGCTCGCGCAGCTCGTCTATCACCCTCTTTACGGCCTGGTTTACCGTCACCGCTACAAGATGGCGCTGCCGCGGATGCCGGAGTCCGATAAGGTGCTGGAGATAGGATGCGGTTACGGATTATTTCTGCCGGCCCTTTCGCGCAGGGCTAAAGATCTCCATGCGATGGATATCCATCCGCTCCTCGGAAGGGTGAAGAGCGCGATGGAAAAGGAGGGCCTGAAACGGATCGGCTTCAGCAGGGCGGATATTCTGCGCCTGCCATACAAGAACGGGAGCTTTGATACGGTCGTCTGCATGAGCGTGCTGGAACATGTGGTCAAGCTTGGCGACGCGATCAGCGAGATGAAGCGAGTGATAAAAAAAGGCGGTTGCCTGGTTGCGGGTTTTCCCGTAAAGAATGCGGTGACAAAGATGCTCTTTAAGCTCATTGGCCGCGATGATGATGAGATACACCCGAATAGCCACAGCTCGATACTCGGGGCGCTGGATAAACAGATGTCTCTTTGCGGAACGCGCGTATTTCCCGCATATGTTCCGGTTGATCTGGGCTTCTACTGCATAGGAGAATACAGGAAAAATGATTGATCAGGTTCGCAAGCATTTCGATTCCATAGCCGATAATTACGATTCTTACAAAAGGAAGAACGGGTACTACCACGACCAGGTGACAAGGTTTTACTGCCAGATCATACCGCCGGATTCGCGGGTACTGGAGGTCGGTTGTGCGACGGGGAGCCTACTGGCTGCCGTAAAGCCGTTGTATGGATTCGGTATGGACATAAGCGGGAATATGATAGAGGCCGCAAAGAAGAAGCATCCGGACCTGGATCTTGTGAAAGGGGACATATGGACGCTCGAACCGAGGCAGGATTTCGATTACATAATACTCTCCAATCTTCTGGATTATACCGAGGACCTGTGCCTGTTCTTCGGCCGGCTGAGAGAATGGGCCGGCGATGATACGAAAATATTGATCAATAATATAAATCCCCTGTGGGCCCCCGTGATACGGCTGGGCGCGAAGCTTGGGTTGAGGACGCCGGATGCGCCCCGTAATTTTGTCACGCTCAGGGACATATGCAATATACTGGAAGTGGCGGATTACGATATTTCCGAGAAAGGGTTCAGATTGGCCCTTCCGGTCCGGATCCCGCTGATATCGAAGATCATCAATAAGATCATACCGCGAGTCTTTGTTATAAATAATATATCCTTTGTCCAATATGCGGTCTGCCGAAAACGGCAGCGCCTTTCGAAAAGGGACAAGCTGTCGTGCTCCGTCATAGTGCCGTGCCATAACGAGGAGGGCAATGTTGAGGAGTGCGTGAGGAGGGTGCCCAGAGTCGGGGCGCAGACGGAGATCCTCATCGTCGATGACGGGTCGACGGACAGGACGTATGATATAGCCCGGAAGATGGCGAAAGAGATCGAGGGTGTCAGGGTGGTACGCATAGAGAAGAACCTTGGTAAGGGGAACGCCGTGCGCACGGGTTTTGAAAGCGCGAAAGGCGATGTGCTTATGATACTGGACGCCGATATGGCCGTAATGCCGGAAGATATCCCCAAGTTCTTCAATGCCATCGCCGACGGGACCGCTGAGTTCGTGAACGGCACCAGGATGGTATACCCGATGGAGAAAGAGGCGATGAAGTTCGCCAATTATATCGGTAACAAGATGTTCGGCATCATGATGAGCATCATAATGGGGCAGCGTAATACCGATACGCTCTGCGGCACCAAGGCGCTCCTGAAGCGTCATTACCGGCATATCGAGATGAAGGACTGCAAGTGGGGCGACTTTGATCTTCTGTATGGAGCCGCAAAGCTGAGATTGAAGATGGCCGAGATGCCCGTTCACTATAAGAAGAGGATCAGCGGTAAATCCAAGATGAAGGCTTTTCGCCACGGCCTCGGTATGATGCAGAAGTGCCTTTCGATGTTATGGGAGCTGGAATGAAAGTACTTTTTTTACAGAGGGACCCTTTTGTAAAGCTCGGTATCGCGACCTTGTCGGCCGTGCTGAAAAAAGCGGGGCACGGGGCCGACGTTCTCATCGAGAGCCTTGAAAAGGACCTGATAAAGAAGGCCGAGGAATGCCGGCCGGACATCATAGCTTTTTCGATAACCACAGGCGAATATTCCTGGATGTCCGAACTTGCCCGGAAGGTCAAGGCACGTATCGATGCGCCGATAATATGCGGAGGAGCGCACCCCACATTCTACCCTGATATCGCAAAGGACCCGTCATTCGATATCATCTGTCGCGGAGAGGGGGAGGGCGCGATACTGGACATCGTCAACGCGATGGAATCCGGAAAAGATATAACCGGTATCAGGAACCTTGTGGTAAAAAAAGACGGACGTATATATACCAACGGCCTCAGGCCTCTGATAGACGATCTGGATTCGATTCCGTATCCGGACAGAGGCATCTATGACAAATACGGGTTTTTCAAAGAACAGAAACACAGGCACATGCTTACCGCCAGGGGCTGCCCCTTCCAGTGCTCTTTCTGTTTCAATAAGCTGTATAACGATATGTACCGGAACAACGGGAAAGTGATCAGGCGGCGCAGCGTCAGGCATGTTATCGATGAGATCAGGGCCTTGAAGACAGAGAATCCCGGGCTGGGGCACATCTTCTTTCTTGACGATACATTTATACTGTCCAAACAGTGGGTGGATGAGTTCCTCGGTATTTATAAAAATGAGATAGGCCTGCCGTTCAGCTGCACCGCGCGGGCGAACCTTGTAACGCGGGACCTTGTGAAAAAGATGAAGGGCGCAGGGTGTTTTTCGATAAGGCTCGGCATCGAATCGGGGGACGATCATATGAGGAACGACATCCTGAAGAAAGAGGTGACCATAGGCCAGATAGAATCCGCGACGGCTATAATAAAAGAACATCGGATCAGATTGCTTACCTATAATATCGTCGGAACTCCCGGGGAGACCATCGAGAATGCGTTTAAGACATTTTTGCTGAACAAGCGCATCCATCCGACGTATGCCTGGTGCTCTTTGCTTCAGCCCTATCCCGGAACGGAGATATTCGAATACGCTTCAAGCAACGGTTACCTGTCGAGCGGCCATGATTTCGGAAATATGGAAAGCTCATATTTCATGACGAGCCCCGTCAAGATGGAGAAGGCCCGCCAGATGCAAAACCTCCAGAAGGTCTTTGCGCTCGGTGTCGCCTTACGTCTTCCCGCGGGCCTGGTGAAATTTTTGATAAAGCTTCCCTTGGAAGCGCTATATGAAAAGATGTTCCAGCTGATCTATGCAATAGGCATATCGAGGATTGACAATATAGGATTGATGCAGCTATTGAAGACCGCATCGCATTCGAAAAATTATTTTACAAAAAAATAGAAGGCCTACGCATGGTAAATAAGCAGCATCCCCTGAAGATAGTTATCTTTTCGTTTATACCGTTAATACTGCTTGTCACCTGTCTTGAGCTTGGCGCGCGCACCTATTTCGCTCTTAAGTATAAGACCGGACGGTATCTTTCCTATGGTTTTGATGTGAGGCATCAGGGTGCCGGGAATAATGGGCCTTCCGAGAAGATCGTTATGTATGACAGGGTAAAGCATGAGATCATTAAAATGCCTGACGGCACGAAATATTGCAAGTCCAAGCCGGGAGTTTATAATCAGCGTTATGGATCCAGGGAATTTAAGGTAGCGGTCAACAGTCTTGGATTTAGAGGCAAAGAATTTTCGGCAGAAAAGCCGGATGGTGTTTACAGGATATTTTGCCTTGGTGGGTCTTCTACGGAAGGGCTTGAGGTCGAAGACGGAAACGATTATCCGTCTATACTCGAGAAAAAGCTGAATGCGATCGATCTGCCGGTGAGGGCCGAGGTTATGAACGCCGGTTATATGGGCAGCACATCAAAAACCATCCTGAGCCTTTTCACGAACGAAATTCTCAGATACCGGCCGGACCTGATAACTTTCTACGAAGCGTTTAATGATTATCATAGGGTGGATGACCTTAGCCCTGTCACGAGGCACTTTGCGGCGGTTCCGCATCTTTTCAATTTATTATATTCGAAGAGCCTCTTATTTTCGATCATAATAGAGAAGAATTGTATTTTTAAGAAAAAGGTGTATAGCAAAGAGCTTATTGCCAAGATCATGCGGGAGTTTTCGAAAAATCTGCGGGAACTGGTCGCGAAGGCCAGAGAACACGGCATAGGGATCATACTGGCTAAGCAGGGAACGGTTATAAAAGGATACGATATGTACTTCGACCCTAAGCAGGTAGAGGCCATTAGGGTAAAGGTGAATGCCGGACAGCCTGTGACGAGGGAAGATATCTATTACTATCTTCACGCGTTGACGCGGAACGCGATAGACGAGATCGCGCGGGATATGTCCGTAAAGACAGTCGATATTCACACTGAACTTTTGAAACACCCTTCCGAAGAAGTCTATTATGATATAGTTCATCTGACCGAGAAAGGAAACGAGGTCATTGCCTCGGGGCTTGTCGATGCGGTAAAAGAAGAGATCTCGAAGGAATTGCGGCTAAAATCATAGGTATATTATGAAAGAAAAAGTAATTAAATATTTTGATGACCAGGCTGTTGAGTACAACGGTAAATATGGGCGGATTAACGATCTGAGATCTTTTATATTTGCGGAAAGAAAAAGAATCGTGCTTACTATGCTTGGAGCCGATCGCAAGAGAATATTGGATATAGGATGCGGTCCCGGCGTATATACGGATGAGCTTTCCGGAAGGTGTGGCAGGCTGTATGGGGTCGATGTCTCAAGCGAAATGATAGCCATTGCAAACGGTAAAAAGTTCAGGAACGCCGAATTTTCCGTAGGAAACATAGAAAAGCTTGGGTTCCAGGATGGTTTCTTTGACGCTGTGGTATGCGCTGGGGTGCTGGAATATCTCGATAACGTTGAGGCCGGCATCAGGGAGGTCGCCCGCGTTACAGGGAAGAATGGTATCGCCATCTTCACCGCGCCGAATGCTTCCAGCATTACGAACAAACTCGATTATTATCTACGCGCGTTTCTTAAGGTCTCACGAAAGATAATCAAGGCGGACATCTCCGGGTCTTTTATGAATTACGATTTTGAGCCCAAGCTGCTTTGTGGAAAAGAACTGGAACTTTTATTAAAGAAATACGGTTTCAGGGTTGAGCGGACAGTGTTTCATGTCTTCAGGTTGTCCCTATTGAATAGGATAAATCCGAGGCTATCTCTTTATCTTTCAAAAAAGCTTAACTTTGTTTCGAGCAGATTTTTAGCCATAAATTATGTCGTAAAGGCCGTAAAAGATGGTGCAGCTCGTTAAAGACCTTATAAGCTTCCTCGCATATATTTTCATAACGCCGTTTTACCGTAAACGGAACGTCGTTCTCGTCTATCATTCCATCGGCGATATAGATCCTTCGTCGGATCCGCAAAAGATCAATGTGACGCCGGAGCGGTTTGAGGAACAGATGCGCTATCTCTCGACTTGTGGCAGAAGCTATCTACTTACCTTCGATGATGGATTCGAGAACGTTTATACAAACGCTTTTCCGCTGCTGAAGCGGTATGGCGCGCGGTCGATCCTGTTCATCACTACGGATTTTATCGATTCCAGGCTCGGATCCGATCGGCTTTTCAATAACGCTCAGCCGTTAAGGCCGTTAACATGGGCGCAGGTCAAGGATATGAGCTCCTGCGGCGTCGAAATCGGTTCCCATTCATGCACTCACAAGACGATGTCCGATCTGGATGAGAAGTCGGCCAGTCACGAGGCGTCGGCATCGCGGGAAAGGATAAGGGATATGGTGGGATGCGATGTCAGGTATTTTTCCTATCCTTTCGGCAGCCGAAGATCGTTCAATAAAGCCACCGAACGCCTGCTAAGGGACGCAGGATATTCAAAAGCGTTCACAAATATCATGGGTATGGATAATTCGGAAGAAGAGCCTTTCGTTGCCAGAAGGATACGGGTATACGGCACCGACAATATCTTTAGATTTAAGATGAAGGTATCGGGAGCGTATAACTGGGTAGATCATCTGCCGGGCATACTTGTTAAGAATAAATTAAAAAGTTAGATATTTGCTTTAAAATTCGCATCCGGTTGCCATTCTGCTAAAGCTCTCCGGCTATCCAATAAATAATATTTCTCTCATATCATATCTATATAATTAAATTGAGATATGATAAACAGTATGGTAAAATCACTTCCACTACAAATTTTGAATGGAAAACATGCAAAAACATCAGAATATTATATGCATATCAAGCATCGATTGGGATTTCATTTGGCAGGGCCATCAGGAGATCATGACGAGGCTCGCCAGAAGCGGCGATAGGGTGCTTTTTATAGAAAATACGGGCGCCAGGGCTCCTAATGTGCGGGATATCGGCAGGATACGAAGCCGCCTTGCCAACTGGGGAAAAGGGCTGCACGGCATCAGGAAAATAGAGGACGGCCTGTATGTCTATTCGCCGCTCGTATTGCCGTTTCCGTATTTGCGCCCCGCCAGATTTTTGAACCGCAAGCTCGTATTCTCGGTCCTCTTCAAATGGCTTAAGGCGGTGGGTTTCTCTGATCCGATAATATGGGACTTTCTGCCTACAGGATTGAGCCTGGACATAATCGAGAAGATAGACCCGAAAGTCCTTATCTATTATTGTATAGATTCCTTCCAGGTGAGCTCCAAGGGCGCTAAGAATATAAAGCGCACGGAAGAGAAGATGGTGAAGCGGTCGGATCTCGTATTCGTGACCAGCATGGAGCTTTTCAGATACTGTTCGCAGTGGAGCAAGAAGGTCCATTACTTTCCTTTTGGCGTCAATATTGAGAATTTCGCGAAAGCCCTGACCAATACCTCGCTGGTTCCGGAGGACATAGGGCGTATAGGGCATCCGATCGTCGGGTATCTGGGGGGCATCCATAAATGGATAGATTTCGATCTGGTGCGCACGGCGGCGACGCGCAACAAAGACGCCAACTTTGTATTCTGTGGGCCGATACAGACCGATACCTCACAGGTTAAGGATCTGCCGAATGTCTTTTTCCTCGGCCAAAAGGGACGGGATGAGTTGCCGCTATATGTGCGGGAGTTTGATGTCGCATTGATACCCTATAAGATAACCGAGTATACCAGGAACGTCTATCCGACTAAACTGAACGAGTATCTCTCGCTCGGCAAGAAGGTAGTTTCCACGGGTTTGCCGGAAGTCGTGAAATTCAACTCCGAGAACGGCGCCGTGGTAATGGTCGCCGAGTCAGCGGAGGCCTTTTCCGCGCAAGTGCGCGAAGCCATAGAGAAGCCCGTAAGCGAGGCCGAGCGCCAGCTTTTTATGGAGACGGCAGAGAAGAATTCGTGGGCCAACAAGGTGGCGCAGATGTCGGCCCTGGTGGAGCAGGTTGCGCAGGAAAAGGCAAAACAAAAAGATACGTTATGGAAAGCGAACCTGGTAAAGATATACAAAGGCACAAAAAGACGGTTTCTGCCGGTCGCTGCCGGGGCATTGCTCGTTTACGCCGTATTATTCCATACATCTCTCTTATGGTATATGGCAAACCCCCTGAAGATCAGCGATGCGCCCGCGAAGGCGGACGTGATAATGGTTTTGGGCGGCGGCGTAGGGGAATCCGGCAAAGTCGGACAGAGCTATGAAGAGAGAGTAGCCCTTGCTATAGATCTGTACAAATCACATTATTCCGACAAGATACTGTATTCGAGCGGATATAGCTTTATCATGCGGGAGGCGCAGGTCATGAAAGCGCTTTCTGTCGAGTTGGGAGTGAAGCCCGAAGCGATACTATTGGACGAATCCCCAGCCAATACCTATGAAATGATACTTCACTTAAAAGACCTTGCTGGGGCGAGGGGATGGACGAGCGCCATAATCGTAAGCTCTCCTTATCATATGTTGAGGGTGAAGCTGTTGTGCGATAAGTACCTGAAAGGAATGAACATTTATTATGTTCCCATAAAAAAAGGCAGCTATTACTCAAGGGAGCATGGCATTGAATTAAAACAGATAAGGGGCATACTGCACGAATATCTCGCTATTCTTTATTACAAAGCAAAAAAATATATCAATTAAAAAAGGGAGACGGTATGAAGGTTATCGATGAAAAGGGAAGGATTTTCGGACTGATAAATATCTTTGATCTGTTCGTTCTTTTCGTCATAGCCTTTATTGCGCTCTTCGCGTTTAAATGGATAAGGCTCGCCGATGATCCTTCATGGGTGAAGGTCGAAAATGTGCATATACGATGCGAGGCCGTTGCGTTGGTACCTGTTTTTGTGACCGATATCATGAAAGAGGGCGATGTGATGCGGGGTGCCGATGGGACTATTATAGCGCGCATAGAAAAGATACTCAAAGTCGAGCCTGTGGAGATGACGCTAAAAGATTCTGCCGCAGCCGGAGAAGCGAAGGCGTTTATTGACCCGACTTCTAAAAGAGTAACCGTTTTAATTGAAATGCTTGCGTATAAAAGGCTCGATAGCTTACGCATGTATGCCGGAGCGGGAGTGTTTAATATAGGCCTTGGGTTCAGTTTCGAAACAAAAAATTATAATGTCACCTGGACGGTCATAAAAGTGATTAATAAGGGCTGATCGGAAGATGGTATATCAGAAAATTGTTGCGGACAGCTTGACGTATAGGATAATGGTCGGCCTGTCAAGTTCATTTAGATCGGCCATATTTTATTCATGTACAAGAAATATCGCGGCCCCCATCCTGATCTACGCGCGCCACAACATTCTCTCTTCAGCCAGTTACGGATTTTTCACAGAGGTTTTTAATATGTGCCGGAAACACGCAGGGCTTATTATCGCGGGGTGGCTCTTGTGCTCCGCGATCTTCTACGTTATTTTTATCGCGTTCACTAAATTGATATAGGACCGAAGAACCATGGTTAAGATCCTCAGGATAATAACTCGGCTTAATATAGGTGGTCCGGCCATACATTCGATATTGCTGTCGAGCTCTTTAAACGGCAATGGATATAAGGATACGCTTGTTTGCGGAACGGTTAGCAAGTCGGAGGGAGATATGGGCTATCTCGCCAAAGACTATGGTGTAGAGCCTGTTGTCGTTCCCGAGATGGGCAGGGAGATATCATTAAAAAATGACCTCAAGACGTTTTTAAAGCTTTACAGCATCATGAGGTCCGAGAAACCCGACATTGTGCATACGCACACGGCTAAGGCGGGAGCGCTCGGCAGGCTCGCCGCGATATTCGCCGGCGTCCCTATAAAGATCCACACTTTCCATGGGCACGTCTTCGACGGTTATTTCAGTCCGCTGAAGGCCAGGATATTTGTTTGCGTAGAAAAATTTTTGGCGTTATATACGGACAGGGTGATAACCGTCAGCGAGGCGGTGCGCAATGATTTGATCAACAGACTGAGGGTCGCAGAGGAGCGGAAGAGCGTCGTCATACCGCTTGGTCTTGATCTTGGCAGGTTCCTTGAATGCGATAAGAACAGAGGCTGGTTCAGAAAAAGACTGGGTGTCGATGATAAGGTCATGCTTATCGGGATAGTGGGGCGCCTGGTCCCTATCAAAAACCATAAGATGTTTCTGAAGGCGGCGCGATCCGTATTAAATGAAAGACCCGGCGCCGATATCAGGTTTGTGGTAGTAGGGGACGGAGAGCTTAACCAGTTTCTTAAAGAGGAAGCGAAGGCCATCGGCCTGGAGCATCATGTCATATTTACGGGCTGGATAGAGGATCTGGCATCCGTATATTCGGACCTGGACCTGCTGGTGCTGACGTCTCTGAATGAGGGAACTCCAGTATCGTTGATCGAGGCCATGGCGTCGGCCAAACCCGTTATAGCGACCGCCGTAGGAGGCGTCGTCGATCTCGTCAAGGACGGCTACAACGGGCTGCTGGCCGATTCGAACGATCATGCGGATCTCGCCCGCAAGATCATCAGGTTGATGGATGACCGCTCCGGGCGGCTGGCGATGGGGGCGCATGGCAGAGAATCCGTCCGGACGAAATACTCAAAGAGCAGGCTCGCCGCGGATATAATGAAGCTGTACGAGGAGTGCCTGGAAGAGAAACATAAGGGATGATAGAACAATGAAAATACTTTTCATAAATCCAAATTCCGATTTTCTGATAAACGAGAAAGTATTTCCGTCGCTCGGGCTTCTCTACCTTATCGCGTATCTCAAACAGAACGGCTACAACGATATCTCTTACATCGATATGAATGACGAGAAGCCTCTTCCGGAATCTATCGACGCCGATATCGTGGGCTTTTATTCCAATACTCCGCAGTTTCCGACCGTTATGCGCCTGGTAAAGCAGGTTAAAAAGATAAACCGGGCCAGATCCCCGCTATATGTGCTGGGCGGCCCCCACGTTTCGGGCAAGCCCGAAGACGCTTTTAGCGAGTTCGATGTTGTGGTGAAGGGGGAGGGGGAGAGGGCTATCCTTGATATCGTACGGCGGGAAGAGGCCTCAACGGAGCAGTCTCAGGTAACCCAGTGCGACTATGCCGATATCAACAGCTTCCCGTTCCCGGACAGGGACACGATCGACATCAAGAGCTATCGGTATTATCTTGACGGTAAATTGACCACGACGCTGGTGACCTCGCGCGGCTGTCCTTTCGGTTGTAAATTCTGCGCGAATAACGCCTGGGGCAAGACCCTTAGGATGAGGAGCCCGCAGAATGTGTTCGAAGAGGTATCGTTACTGGTAAAGCGATACGGCTATGAGGCGGTCATGTTCTTCGATGATACGATGACGGTCGATAGAAAAAGGATGAAAGAGATATGCGATCGATTGAAGCAATTGAGCGTTATATACAGGTGCTTTATACGGTCTGATACCGTTGACGGGGATATATTGCGTAGGATGCGGGAATCCGGCTGCGTAGAAGTGGGCGTCGGGATCGAGTCGGGTTCCCAGCGCATACTCGATACGATCAATAAAGGCGAGACGGTAAAGAAGAACCTGGAAGCTATAAAGCTATGCCACAGATATGGTATCCGCGTGAAAGGCTTTTTTATAATAGGCCTTCCCGGCGAGAACAGGGAGTCGATAAAGGAGACGACGGATTTTCTGGAAGAGGCCGGTCTCGACGATATAGATATCACGGTCTATACTCCATATCCCGGATCGCTTATCTATAAGAATAAAGAGAATTTCGACATAAATTTTACCGACGATTATGACCATGCATGGTTCAAGGGCAGGCCCGGCGATTACACGACTAAGATATCTACGAAGGCCTTCAGCTCGGATGATATAATAAAGCTTCGCAATTCGATCGAGAAACGGTTCAAGAACCCCCAGCCGGCGAAGGCCCAGGTGAAGTGATGGCATATAAGATCAAATGCGATGTATGCGGTTCCGCGGAGTACCTTCCGCTTTATGATATGGACGGTAAGTATTCCATAATCAGGTGCAGCGGATGCGGGCTCTGGCTAAGTTACCCTATATTAAATAATGAAGAGATAGAGCGGGTATATGCGAAATATCATGAGGTATGGGGCATTGTCGGAAAAGATGAGGAGATGCACAGGAAGATGCGACATCTGACGTTCCGGTGCCTATTTAAGTCGCTTTCCCGATTTACGCCTCATCGCGGCCGGCTTTTAGATATAGGGTGCGCAACAGGTATATGCATGGAAGTCGGAGAGGAGTTCGGATGGGATGTCTACGGCGTGGACATATCGGAGGAGGCCGCACGCGTCGCAAAGGCCAGATTCGGTTCCAGGGTGGAGGCCCTTGATTTTGTGAGAGCGAAAGAGATGCCGTCGGATCATTATGATATGATAATAATGACCGATGTGCTGGAGCACCTTAACGGCGCCAGGATCGCGGTGGAAAAGGTGTATAAGATGCTGAGGCCCGGAGGGATAGCTGTTATAGTTACTGTAGATACAAGCAGCCTTTTCGCGAAGTTCACGGGAAAGAGATGGCCTTATATCCACAGGCAGCATCTTGTATATTTTTCGAAAAAGAACCTTAACGCTTTTCTCAGGACGATGGGTTTCAAGATACTGGGATTTAAAAGCGCTTTCAAATCGATAAATCCCTATTATGCCGGGGAGTATATGAGGCAGAAGAGCGAGGAATCGGCAAAAAAGAAGAGCAGCGCTGTAAGCCTTATGGAAGGCCTTATCGGACGCCTGCCTCCGCGGTTAAAGTATCATAATTTTATAATACCGTCAGGCGATATCGTCGCGATCGCCAAGAAAGGATGAGCCTCACGCAATGGCTATATTGAAAAAAAAGCATAGCTTGGATCCGGTTTCTTACGGCGCAGATCAGATAGTTTTCGGTATGGCGGCCTATCTGGTGATCTATATAGCTTTTATCATAATGGGCACGGCAGTCTATATAAACCTTCCCTTTAGAAAGCTCTATGTGCCTCTGGCGGGCTGGTCGGTCCTATGTCTTTACAGCGCTTTTCATTCGATTTTTTTCAAGACCGATTTTAAGACAAATCTGCACAAGATCATACCAATAGGCCTTGCCTTGCACCTCTCATTTCTAACATTAGATCTCAATGTCCAGATATCGGGCTCTTCTTATTTGTCCGGGATCTATTATCTTTATATCGGAACGGTCACAACTGTATTTCTTGCATCCATGTTTTGCGCCGGTTTTTTTCTTAGAAAGGATTTTTTCTTCATACCGCTCGTTATTGCGTCTATTCATTTGGCTGTGACATGTCTGCTTAAAGGATTTTCAGGGTATGTGGCCGCCGCAGCGGTTATAGCGGCTTTATTTGCTGCCATCACGCGCATAGACGGGTTGGCGCAACTTCTTTATACTAGGATAGTGTCGTTCTTCAAGGATGAGCGAAAGGTGATTGCGCTTCTTTTTCTGGTCGGCACGATAGTCAGGATCGTATTCGCGTTCCACATACTGAAGACCACGGGAGGAGGAAGCGTCTTTGTCGACTCGAGCGATGACGGCCGTACCTATAACGCAAACGCATGGACCATGGTAACGAACCCGGAGAAGATACTAAAAGGGGGAACCCTGTTTCCCGGTGTCTGGGAGCCGGGATATATAGTCCTCCTATCTCTTGTATATAAATGTTTCGGTCATAATTTTTACGCGGCTACATTCGTTCAAAGCCTGCTTGGAGGAGCGCTTTCAGTCTTATCCTACTATATAGCGAAAGAGCTTTTCGGGGTCAGGAGCATCTCCATATTAACGGCTTTACTCGTAAGTATGAGCCAGATACTGATAATGTATATGGTGGTGCTGGGTGGAGAAGCCCTTATATTGCCGCTATTAGCTGCGTTTGTCCTTTCGTATCTCCGATGTTTCAGGAAGCCCGATAATAGGCTCTACAGGGTGACCGCCGGCCTCGTCCTGGGGTTGCTCTGTATCACAAGGAGCTTATTCATGGCTCTGCCTGTCCTATTCTTCGTAACGGAGCTTTTTGCGGTGAATAAAATTACGTTTCGAAAGAAGGCCGTGAATACCCTTATCACCGTTCTCGTTGCGTCTTTTTTGATCGCCCCCGTAACATTTATTAATTACCTGAATGACGGTAAGTTCAATTTGGTGGTGAAGTCCGGTTTCAGGCTCGAAGCCTGCTGGAACGCTCAGAGCCCGTGGCCCGACAAAAGCCCGGATAACCGGGGACTTGACGCTCTGGGGGTCAATCCGTTTAAAGATCCCGCCGGTTCGTTACGCGTCGCACTGAAAGAGCCTGCGGCCGTAGCCGCTACAGCCTGCCGTATTTACACTAAAAGGTTCCTGAATTATTTTATATGGCCCTGCTTCGGGTTCTTCGACCCTATACTTCTCATTAATAATTCAAGGGTGCCGAACGTCTTTGCTTCAAGCATGGAATTTTACGTATATTTGATATTCCTGATAGGACTCTGGCTGGTTTTCCGGAAATCCCGTAAGCAAAAATCGATCTTTTTGATCTTTGCGGTCATATTTTACTCCATATTAGCCCATTGCTCGCTCATTACAATAGTGTCCGTCAGGTACAGGACGCCTATAGTGCCTTACCTGATGATGATAGGCGCTGTTGGGTTATACTATGTTTACCGTTTTTCAAGGCCGCCGACAGGGCCGGAATCGAAGAGATAATTCGCGATGGCTCAAAATAGAAGCTCAATAGACGAAAGCAGTATACAGTTGGAAACCGTACGATGCGGATTGTGCGGGAACGATGATCCGTCCCTGCTTTTGAAAGCGGCAAATATCAAACAGCGCTGCAAGAGAGAATATAATGTGGTAAGATGCGGGAAATGTGGGCTTGCTTTTCTGAGCCCCCGGCCATCCAGGGAATCTCTCCTCAAGTATTATTTGGAGGACGATCCGGAGAAGACGGAAAGAAAGCCGGCATTTTACGAAAAATTGTATTTTAATATTTTCAGGAAGATACCTTTAAGGCGGAAGGGATCGCTCCTTGATGTGGGGTGCGGCAGCGGCAGGTATATATATGTACTCAAGGCCCTCGGATGGGATGTTAAAGGCATAGATATCGGTTATACCGGGTATGGCAGGGATGTGCTGGGACTGGATATCCGTGAGGGGGACCTTGTGGACGCTCATTTTAAGCCCGAGAGCTTCGATGCGATAACATTCTGGTGGACGCTTGAGCATATGTACGATCCCTCGTCGGTGCTGAAGGAGGCCTACAGGCTGCTTAAAAAGGGCGGGGTTGCGGTCATCGGTGTTCAAAATATCGATTCGCTGGAAGCTCGCTTATTTAAGCGATACTGGTTCCATCTTTTTTTGCCTAAGCATCTCTACCATTTTTCTCCGAAATCGCTCACCGCGATTTTGAAGAAGAGCGAATTTGGAAAGGTGAAGATCCGGCATGATCTTTTTTCGTTCGGCACAATAGGGAGCCTGCAGTGTTTCCTGAATGCTCACGGCATTAATGTATCGTTCACGAACCCGCTTTTTTATGCGTTATCGCTGCCTATCGATGCAGTGCTGGGCATGATGAAGAACAGCGGGCTCATAACCGCATACGCTTACAAAGAATAAAGGACCGCTAATGAAGATTCTCAAAAAGATAATAATATCCATGCGTCCGGAGCAATGGACAAAGAATATCATTGTTTTTGCCGGTCTTTTCTTCGCTAAGAAGCTCAGTGACCCCGCCACGCTCTTTTCTACTATTGAAATATTCTGCATATTCTGCATAGTATCATCGGCCTCTTATATCCTGAACGATATCATAGACAGGAAAGAGGATATGCACCATCCCGATAAATGTAAGAGGCCCATTGCCAAGGGCGAGCTGAATATAGGCCCGGCAGCGGGTGTATCGTTCGCGCTTGTATCGACAGGCCTTTTCTGGGCGTGGATGCTTTCCGGCAAATTGTTTGCGATAGTCGTGATATTCCTGGTCCTCCACATCGCATATGATCTGGCGCTAAAGCATATTTCTATCATAGACGTATTTGCCATATCGCTTGCCTTCATCCTTAGGCTGCTTGCCGGTGTCTCTGTAAGCGGTATCACGTCCCTGATATCATCATGGATCCTTTTATGCACATTTTTGCTTGCATTATTTCTGGCGCTTTGCAAGAGGCGGGCCGAGATGGCGCTTCTTCTGGAGAGATCGAAGCAGCACAGAAAAAGCCTAGAAGGCTACAGCCTTGAGTTCCTCGACCAGCTCATTACCATAGTGGCCGGGTGCTCCATTCTCAGTTACGCGCTGTATGCTCTTTCGGCCGAAACGGTCGCAAAGCACGGGACCGATAAGCTTAAATACACGATACCGTTCGTAGCATATGGGATATTCAGGTATCTCTATCTGGTGAATATGAGGCGGGGCGGATCTAACCCGGAGAAGATACTTTTGAAAGACATCCCGTTCCTGGTGAACATTCTCTGCTACTGCGCGATTGTGTATTTGCTGGTCTACCGGGGTATCTTTTGATGGCACGGGTGCTTTTAGTAAAGCCTATCAGCCAGTATTGCTATACTATCGCGCCGAATCTCGGCTTGGGATATCTGGCGTCTGTGTTGAGGAACGCCGGGCACGATGTCACATTTCTCGACTGCGACAAGGAGAGGCTTTCCCTTGAAGGTTTCGCCGATCGCTTAAAGGGAGAGGTGTACGATGTGATCGGGTTCCAGCTTTATACGAACGGGCTCTATACTGCGAGAAAACAGCTGGAGATAGCGCGGCAGCGCATGAAAGAGGCACTGATAATCGTCGGAGGGCCGCATGCGACAGGCGACCCGCATCAGACGCTTGCGTTTCTTAAAGATGCCGATCTTGCCGTCTTGGGAGAGGGCGAAAATATAATAGACAAGATAGCGGGTTTGAAGAGGAGCGACGTAAAAGATACGTCGGTTCTGGCAAATCTCAGCAATATCGCGTATAGGAACGCCGCCGGCGCCGTATGTGTCAATCCCATAAGGAACATAGGCGACCTGGACAGCCTGCCGATGCCCGCATGGGAACTTATGGATCCGAGGAGATACCCGGAAGCGCCTCATGGGACGTTCGCGAGGTCTTTTCCGATAGCGCCGATCATTACAAGCCGCGGATGCCCTTATTCGTGCACATTTTGCGCGAGTTTCAGGATACATGGCAGGAAGATGCGCAGGAGAAGCAGCGCCGCCGTGCTGGATGAGATAGAGTATCTGAATAAAAAATTCGGTGTCAGGGAGTTCCAGATAGAAGACGATAATTTCACGATGGGCAAAGAGTATGCGAGGGAGGTGCTGTCCGGTATTATCGAACGGGGCCTGAGGGTGTGGATATCTTTGCCTAACGGCGTGCGGATAGATGCCCTCGATAAGGAACTGCTTCAGCTGATGGAGCGCGCGGGCTGCTATTCTTTGGCGATCGGTATCGAATCGGGATCGGACAGAATACTGAAAAAACTGCAAAAGAGCCTTACGACGAAGGAGATCGAAGAAAAGCTGAACCTGGTAAAAAAGCATACAAAGATAAGAGTCACAGGATTTTTTCTTATAGGGCATCCCGATGAAACGGAGGACGATATCAAGAAGAGCATAGAGTTTGCGTTAAGATTGAAGTTGGACAGAGCAAGCTTTTCTCCGCTCATGCCGCTTCCGGGAAGCGCGATCTATGATGAATGGAAGGGAAGAGTCGATTTTGAAAATGTCGACTGGAACAAGTTTCTATACTATCAGTTCATTCCTTCGGTTTCGCCCCTTCCCGTTGACATGCTCGAACGCTGCCTGAAAAGCGCGAACGCGCGGTTTTACATAAGACCGCATATATGGCTCGGCCTTCTCGTAGAGGTGAGGACGCCGTATCAGTTCAAGATGCTCCTGAAGAGGGCGCGAAAGATACTTGTCGGTTGAAAAAGGAAAAGTGGATGATATCCGTCATTACGCCGGCTTATAACAATCCGGATAAGCTTGAAAGGTTCTTGAGGTCTGTTGAAACAAACAGGACTTTATGCGCCGACGCCCTTGAGGTGATAGTTGTCGATGACAGCTCGACGCTCGACCTCAAAGCGACGACCGATAAATTCAAGGATGTCATCTATCTGCGTCTCGAGGCCCATCCGGGGCCGGCCGCGGCAAGGAACAGAGGTGCAGGGGAAGCTAAGGGCGATCATCTGATATTCTTCGACTCCGATGTAATTTTGAGGCCGGATACGCTGAAGCTTTTCGTAGATAATTTTAAAAAAGGGGAAGCGGCCGTAGCGGGCGAATATGATATTGAGCCCGCCGAAAAGGGTTACTTCGCGTATTTCAAGGCGCTTCTGACCGAATCGTGGACGCCCAAGACAAAATATGTGAGCGTTTTTGCGCTGAGGGCCGCCGGTATAACCAGAGATGCCTTCAAAAGAGTGGGCGGGTTTAACGAGGACATTACGACGGCATCGGTCGAGGATTTTGATTTCGGGGAACGTCTTAAAAAAGCCGGCATACTGATCGCCTACGACCCGGCTATTGTTGTTCAGCACTTTCACCCCTCCTTCAGGAAACAGATGAAATTATTTTTCTTAAGGTCGAGGGATTGGACGGAGCTTTTTTTAAAAAGAGGCGGAAAATTCGATAACTGGTGCGCTAGCCCGTCCGAAGGCCTGGCGAGCGTATCGGGCGCGTTCTTCATTGTGAGCATCATTCCGTTCCTTATCATAAATAACAGGTTACTTATTGCGCTTTCGCTTGCATCATTTATTCTGTATGTGCTCTTTAATATTGATTTTATAAAAATAGCGTACAAACGCCGGGGCCTTTTTTTCGTGCCGATCGCTCTGGCCATAAAACTGCCGCTTGCGCTTATGGTGACGCTCGGATTTGCCGCGGGCATTTTTCAATTTGTTGGAGTAACATTCGGAGGGAAGGCGCCAAAGCAATGAAGTTCGATAAACTGGAAGCGATCACACCTACGGAATATTCGCGGGACGTCTATATCGATAAGATGTTGTCGATATTGGGCAGCCGGGTCAAGAGCGTCTGCGATGTCGGCTGCGGCGTCGGCAACCTGTTGCTGGCCCTCGAAGACCGGTTGGCCGATGCGAAGGGCATAGACACTTCGGACGAAAGCCTGAGTCTGGCCAGAACGAAGATAACCTCTCCGCGCATAAGGCTTGAAAAGAAGAGCGCGCTTGAGCTTGATGAGCAGTTTGATCTTGTTTTTTTGACCGATATCCTCGAACATATACAGGACGACAGGAGCATGATCCGCTCTCTCCACGATAAGGTGGTAAAGAAGAACGGGTATCTGATAATGACGGTCCCCGCTCACAGAAGGCTGTATTCGAAGTTCGACAGGAACGCCGGCCATTACCGGCGATATGATAAGGCCGCTCTCCTCGCTCTTCTGAAAGAGGGCGGTTTCGAGCCGATGTTATGCTGGTGCTATGGCCAGCTTGTCTTTCATTATATTGCGAACGCGATGCTGCTATTCGACAGGAAGGATCGCGCGAGTAAGGGGGCCGATACGGATAAATGTTTCAACGAGAGGACGCGCGTCAGCGCCATACGTGAGTTTTCAGGAATTTCGAAGCTCCTCGTCTCCAGAGTGAACCTCATTCACCGCATCTGTTTCGCACTGGAGTACATGTTTAAGGATCTCAGCTTGGGAATAGGATACTGCGTATTGTGTAAGTCTCGTTAAGAACGGCTATGCCGGAAATAATATAACAAGGAGAGTGACATGAAAAGTCTTATAACAGGTGGAGCGGGCTTCATCGGTTCACATCTCGCGGAAGAGCTCTTACGGAGAAATGAAGAGGTAGCGGTCATAGATAATCTATCGACGGGCAATATGGAAAATATCAAACATCTGAAGCTCAATCCGAAATTTTCGCTGTATATAGACACGATCATGAATGAGAAGCTGATGAAACGCCTTGTAAGAGACTGTGATACCGTATATCATATGGCGGCCGCCGTAGGAGTTAAATATATAATAGACAATCCTCTTGAATCTATGCATACGAACGTGCAGGGCACCGAGATCGTCCTGGAGCTCGCGAATTCTATTGGTAAGAAGAAAGTGATAATAGCGTCCACTTCGGAAATATACGGTAAGGACAGGCCCGGGAAGAGAATCTTTAAAGAAGACGATGACAGGGTGCTGGGCCCGACCACGATCTCGAGATGGAGCTACTCCTGCGCTAAGGCTATGGACGAATTTTTATCGCTGGCATACTGGCGCGAGAAGAAGCTGCCGGTGGTCATCGTGAGATTTTTTAATACAGTGGGTCCGCGCCAAAGCGGTATGTACGGCATGGTCGTACCGCGTTTTGTTAAATGCGCGCTCTTAGATAAACCAATAATAATATACGGGGACGGGAAGCAGACGAGAAGCTTCACCTATGTCTCGGATGCGGTACGGGCGATAACGGCCCTTGCGAATAATCGGAAGGCCGTGGGGGAGATATTCAATATAGGTAATCCCAATACCATCTCGATACAAGCCCTGGCGGTGAAGATAAAGAAGCTCACCAAATCGGATTCTCCCATTGTGCATATTCCCTACGAGAAGGCGTATGAGAAAGGTTTTGAGGATATGAGGCACAGGGCGCCGGATATTAAGAAGATAAAGAACCTTATAGGTTTTCAGCCGAAGGTGGATCTGGAAGAGATGCTTATGAATATAATCAGGTATTTTAAGAAATAAGGGTCGGGGTGGATTTATGCTGAGGATAAAGAACGTTATCGAAATCTTCGTGCTTACGACGGTGATCTCTTATATCATTACTCCCGTCATCAAAAATATTGCCATTAAGCTTAAATATATTGACCATCCCAAGATCAATAAGGTCCATGCCCATCCCACAGCTCTTCTGGGAGGTGTCGCTATCTATCTATCATTTATAGCCGGACTCATTACCACCATCGGCTTTACATTGGATATCAAATTGGTTAGCATCATTACCGGAGCCACATTCCTGCTGATCGTCGGCCTTGTAGACGACAGGATGGGGATGATGCCCGAGGTAAAATTACTAGGCCAATTTCTTGCGGCGATGATAGTGATCAAGTCAGGAGTCAGGGTGGACTTTCTGCATAATTACTATCTTGATACACTGTTTACATACTTCTGGATAGTTGGCATCACCAATGCGTTTAATCTTCTGGATAACATGAACGGCCTTTCGGCGGGAATAGCCGTGATAGCTTCGGTATTCTTCGGGATTGTCATGTGCACGAGTAATCAGATAGACGTAGCGATCATAGCGTTTGCTCTCGCAGGCGCCGGCCTCGGTTTTTTGAGGCACAATTTCCCAAAGGCGAGCATATTTATGGGAGATACGGGAAGCCTGGTGTTAGGTTTTGTGCTGGCGGCGCTCGCTGTAATGGGAAGCTGGAGCACAAGATTTCTTACCACGTCACTTGCTATGCCGATACTTATACTGGCTTACCCTATATTCGACACCATACTCGTCACTGTGATGAGATCGATCGAGGGACGCTCCGTATTCCAGGGCGGCCGTGACCACTCGTCGCATAGGATAGCTCTTCTGGGATTCAGGAAGAGAAGAACCGTTATAGCTATATACGGTATATGCGTAGTGCTCGGGCTATCGGCTCTGCTGGTGCAAAGGCTGCCGCTTAAATCGGCTCTCGTGCTGATCGGATGTGTTATCATTTTGATGGTGACGCTGGGAGTAAGGCTCGCTTTCGTAGATACGGGTAGATTTGGCAGGAATAAAGGAAAGAGGGATTTTGAATAATAGAGAGCGATTGGATATAATTTTTAGTGAAACGATAAAATGGTGCCTCTATGCGGTAGTCTTCGCCGCGCCTTTTTCAAAATCAATATCAGAAATTGGCATAACGATCGCGATAGCTGTGTGGATAGCCCAAAAGTTATTGAATCGGGACGTGAAGGCGGCAAAAATAGAGATGGGCATCGGCCTGGCAATATTTGTTATCGCTATCCTACCCTCTTTCTTTAATACCGCTTATCCGTCTCTCAGCATAAAAGCATTTTTTACAAAAGTTTTAAAATACGTATTTTTGTGTATTGTGATGGCAGACACCATAAGGACTAAGGAACGGCTGAAGGATCTTTTGACGGTAGCATTTTTATCCATCGCGATAATAACGATCGATGGCCTTGTCCAGCACTACACCACAGGATATGATCTGCTGCATAATTATCCTTCTTTCAGTATGCGTCCGATTTTCGATGGAGCAGGATTCTTCAGAGGGTATCCTACGGCGTGTTTTCCATATCCGAACGATTTGGCGGCATGGATATTGCTGATGCTCCTGCCTATTGCCTGTGTCACATTATTCGATATGAAGAGGTCCGTGCTCAGATATTTGACGGGATTTGCATCGGCAGCATTGTTCTATCTTTTTTTTCTGGCCAAGGCCAGAGGCGCCTGGATAGGCTTGGGCATATCCATGTTATATCTGGCGTTTTCAAAACGCAAGATATGGATAGTGCTCCTGCTTGTCCTGGTCCTTTCCGCCTCCGTTCTGGTCAAGACCGAGATGACGCGCGCTATATTCGCAACGGGCAGCATCAGCGACAGAGTCAGTATGCTTGGCACTTCCTATCAGATATTCGTCAAACATCCTGTGATAGGTAACGGACTTAATACTTTCTTCGTTAACTTTATGAAATACAGGAATGACGAATGGAAAGGCAAGAAAGGGAGCTATGCCCATAACTGTTATCTGCAGATGGCGGCGGATACTGGAGTTGTGGGGCTGGCCGGATTCCTATTTCTAATTATTTTATATTTCCGGGCGGTTATAAAAGAGTTAAAGGTCATCAAAGACGATTTTTACCGGACGGCTCTCTGGGGTATATCTATCGGCGTCTTCGCTTTTCTGGTTCATAGTTTCTTTGACACCAATCTATATTCTCTGAATCTGGCGACCCTCTTCTGGTTTGCCATAGGTACAAGTCTCGCAATTATCAGGGTATCCAAGACCACCGGCTTATGAAGATTAAAAAGATCCTTATTATAAATCCCTTTGGCATCGGAGATGTCCTATTCTCTACTCCGCTTGTAGAGATATTGAAAAGCAGATATCGCGACTGCTTTATAGGCTACGTTTGTAATAAGAGATCTTACGAGGTCATAAGATCAAACCCGAAGATCGATAAGTTTTTTATATACGAGAAAGACGATTACAGGAAAGCATGGGAGCGGTCGAAGATGGGATGTCTTAGACTGATCTGGGACTTCCTGATGACCCTTATGCGGGAAAGATTCAACATCGCCATCGATCTTTCATTGGGGTACCAGTATAGCCTGCTCTTAGGTCTTATAGGGATACGGGAAAGATTCGGATTTAATTACAGGAAGAGAGGCCGGTTCCTTACCCGTAAGATAGATATAGACGGTTTCAACGAAAAACATGTCGTGGAATATTACTGCGATATATTGAAATTTCTGGATATCAATATAAGGGATCTTAAACCAAGCCCCAAAGTCTATATAACGAACGAAGATATTGCCTGGGCAAACGACTTCCTGAAAGCTAACGGTGTTACCGAGAGCGATTCTTTGATAGGCGTGATACCCGGATGCGGCGCGAGCTGGGGGGCCGACGCGCGCCACAGGCGCTGGGATAGCGACGGATTCGCGAAGGTGTGCGACGGCCTGGCGGAGCGTTACGGCGCTAAAGTGGTGCTTCTGGGCGATTCTCACGAAACAGAGATATGTGATAATATCCAAAGTAAGATAAAAAGCAAGGCTATAATGGCCTGCGGCAAAACGAACCTCAGGAATTTTCTAGGATTGATCAACAGGTGCAAGCTTATCATAACCAATGACGGCGGTCCGCTGCATATGGCGGTGGGCTTAGGGTTGAATACGGTGTCGATATTCGGGCCCGTAGATGAAAATATATACGGGCCGTATCCGATGTCCAAAGATCATATTGTCATATCGAAAGGCGACATCCCCTGCAGGCCCTGCTATAAAAAGTTTAAATACAAGATCTGCGAAGATAGGTCGTGCCTTAAGTCCATAAAGGCTGATGAAGTGCTGGAGGCGGCGGGCAGATTTTTATCGAAAGGCGCATGATCCTATGAAGGTATTGCTGGTATTCGCGGGAATAGCCGAAACGGGTTTTAACCGGTCCGGAGAGAGGTTTAAACTTGTATGGATAAATCATGGTCTGGCTTCGATATCCAGTTCCGTCAAGAAGGCCGCTCACGAAGTGAGCCTTATAGATTTGAGGCAGCTTGCGTCCTGGGATGAATTTAAGGAGAAGGTTAAGGCCTCTATGCCTCAGGTGGTCGGCTTTACGATGATGAGCGTCGACTATGAGACGGTTACCCGGGCCATTGCTATAGTAAAAGAGATAGATAGGAATATAAAAGTGGTAGTTGGCGGACCGCATCCGAA
The DNA here is from genome assembly GCA_026387175.1 of Candidatus Omnitrophota bacterium. Taxonomy (NCBI): domain Bacteria; kingdom Pseudomonadati; phylum Candidatus Omnitrophota; species Candidatus Omnitrophota bacterium. Next base: position 87,245 of record JAPLME010000006.1, on the reverse strand, counting down.
CCTTGCGCTTGAAGAAGTTAAAGAGAACCCCGGCATAGACCATATAGTGCTCGGCGAAGGAGAGATCAGCTTCGTCGAACTGCTCAAGGACCTGGAGTCAGGGAAGACGGCCGATCGAATAATAAGAGGCGTGAAGCCGGACCTGGACAGCCTTCCCTTCGCCGACAGGGAGATATTCGCCGCCGGAGAAATGCCGATAGACCATTTCCTCAGGATACCTTTTGTCACGATAATAGCCGGCAGAGGCTGTATCTACAATTGCAGTTTTTGCCAGCCAGCCGAGAGGATCATATTCGGCTCCAAGGTCAGAAGGCGGAGCGTAAAGAACGTTATGGATGAATTGAAGCTCTTGCGCGAAAGATCGAATTTTCAGAGCCTGATGATCCATGACGATTGCCTTACCGAAAACAGAAAATGGGTAATGGATTTCTGCGATGAGTATAAAAAGAACAGGTTCGGCCGGCCATTCATCTGCCAGTCCAGGGCCGATATAATATGCAGGAACGAGGATATGGTGAAGAGGATGGCCCGCTCAGGGCTCGTAATGTTCCTGATAGGATTCGAGAGCGGGAACCAGAGGGTGTTGAATTTCTTAAGGAAGGGGACAAAGACCGAACAGAATTACAAGGCGGCGGCTATATGTAAGAGATACGGCGTCCGCGTCTGGGCGAATTATATGCTGGGTATTCCGACCGAGACTAAGAGAGAGGCTCTTGATACCCTTAAAATGATACGAAAGATAAAGCCTTATAGGGCGAGCCCCGCTTTCTTCACGCCGCATCCCGGCAGCGATCTGTATAAATATTGCGAAGAAGAAGGTATATCTCTCATAAAGAGCCATAACGATTATTCCCGCTCCCCGGACAGCCCAAAGATAAAGGGGATAGATTATGTTTTCCTGAAAGGGGTTCTTGAAGAATCAAAGAAAGTGCCGCTATCGGTTAAGATAAAGAGAAAGATCGACCATACGGTGGAGCGGAAGTTAAAGAAGCACATTATAAAATTCAAGAAGAGGCTGGGGGTGGCAGTATGAAGTGCGACATAATCATCCCTGTCTGGAACCAGTTATCTTTCACCAAAGATTGCCTGGAGCATATCTTACGAAATACCCGCTATCCTTACAGGCTTATTCTTATCGATAACGCAAGCGAGAAAGATACGGAAGAGTACCTGCGCAAGTTTGCCTCTGATAACCCGGATAAGACGGTGCTTATACGAAATAAGGGGAACGCCGGATATATAAAGGCGGTTAACCAGGGACTTAAGATCTCCAGCGCTCCTTACGTTTGCATGATGAACAATGATACGATCCCGGCTCCCGGATGGTTAGAGAGTATGGTGGAGTTTGCCGAGACCCATCCCGATGTCGGTCTTATAAACCCCCAGTGCGGCGGCCATAGCGATGCTTCAGTCGACGCTTATGCGCGGACGCTCGAGCGCTATAAGGGCGAGTATATGGAGATGAACCAGTGCCAGGGCTTCTGTATGCTCGTGAAAAGGGAGCTGATAGATAAGATAGGCGTTCTGGATGAGGCTTTCGGCATAGGCGGCTACGATGATACAGATTACTCGATAAGGGCCCATAAGGCGGGATACAGGTCTGTCTCCATACGTGACTCCTATGTCTACCACCGCATTCATGCCTCCTTCGATAAGGCCGGTAACAGGGAAGAGTGGGTGAAGAGAAACCAAAAGATTTATTACGATAAGTGGGGGAAGCATCTCCGCATAGGCGTCTTATCCTCGCTCAATACGCTCGATCGCGCCGAGATATCAGGGCTGACAGAGTATGTCTACGGCCTCGCCAGGGAATGGTCCTGGGTCCATCTATGGATCAATTCCGCGCAAGGCGAAGACGCGATAAGAAAATTAATAGAAGGGACGATGAGGGAAAAGAGCCTTGCGCCGCACCAGAATATAAGGATAGACTATTTTAATCTCCCCCGGTTATTATTCGATCTCACAATCTCAGGGAAAATGATCGAGAGGTTGCGTAAACGTATGAAGGATAAGAGATTCGATGCTATAGTCTCCTTCGAAGATAAGGCTGGCGGGCTTGTTTATCCTATAGCAAAAATGACCGGATCGTCTGTAATAAAACCGCCTTCGCTGAAACGCGCGTGCGATTGGCTGGAAGAAGGCCGAAAAACCGCTTTGGCTGTAAAAGAGACACGCGATGGCAGATAGGACGGTCGACATCATAATACCGGTATTCAACGAGGCCGCGCTTACAAAGAACTGTCTGGAGAGCATCGTCAATAATTCCGATACGCCGTATCATTTGATACTGATCGATAACGCGAGCGGCGAAGAGACAAGAAAGTGTCTGGAAGAGTTTGTCAGGACGAATAGAAATTCCGTGCTTATACGGAACGGGACAAACCTCGGATGGGTAAAGGCCGTCAACCAGGGAATAAATATGTCGTCGGGCCCTTATATCTGCATTATGAACAATGATACGGTCGTGAGAACGCCCGGATGGCTCTATAAGTTGATAGCGGCCGTCGAAGCGAACCCCGGCGCCGGGCTCGTGAACCCGCGTTTTGAGACCAAGAACGCCGCTATTGCGGAAAGATATCCTTATATCGAGATAGATTTTTGCAGGGGCTACTGCGTTCTGATAAAGAGGGCGGTCATCGACAAGATAGGCGGCCTGGATGAGGCATACGGCCTGGGATATTATGATGATGACGATTTCTCGGTCAGAGCTATACGCGCTAATTTTCGGTGTATTCGCGCCAATGACATAGTGGTCGAGCACATTAGGGATTCTACATTTTCAACCGTTTTTAAAGACAAAGCCCGGCGGGAGCTTCACGAAAAGAATAAACAGTTATTTTATTCGAAATGGGGCAGGAGGCTCAGGATAGTCTTTATAGTTACGAAAACTTTGGACAAGGAGCGCCTTAAAGATGTGCTTCTCCTTCTTGCAAGACGGCAGCACATAGTCTATTTATGGAATTTGGCCGAACCTCTGGGAATACGGCACATAAATATAAGGGAGAGGATCTTCCCGAAAATCTTTCCGGGAGCGTTATTATCGCTTACCTTATTTATAAATTCTATTAAAAAAGAGGCTAAGCGCTATAACCTGGTGTTCGTCGACAACCCCGGAGTCGCCATGAAATTATCCGGAGACTGCCCGGCGGTGCATTGCGTCGATGTCGAAAGAGGGGCGGATAGAGTCTGCCAAATAGCCGATTCGGCGGCTAAGGATACGAGATGAAGTGTGATATAATAATACCGGTCTGGAATCAGCTCTCTTTTACGAAAGATTGCATAGATTCGATCAGGAAGAATACGCCCGGTGAATACGGGCTCATTGTAATAGATAACGCAAGCGGCGAGGAGACCGTAAATTATCTCGAAGGCCTCAAGGCATCCGGCGAGCTGCCGCTTAGACTGATCAGGAATAGTGAAAATTTAGGTTTTGTGAGGGCCGTTAACCAGGGCATGACCGCTTCGGAGGCCCCATTCCTCTGCCTTCTGAATAACGATACGATCGTTACAAAAGACTGGCTAAAGGAGATGATAGCTGTCGCCGACAGTTCGGCCGATATAGGGATAGTGAATCCGTCGAGCAATAATCTGGGCCAGAAGCCGGCGGATGGGGAACCGGTGGACCTCTATGCCGAAAAGATCAGGCGGCTTTCCGGCCGATCTGTGGAACTCGGCGCGGCGATAGGGTTCTGCATGCTGATCAAACGCGAGTTAATAAGAAAGATAGGACTCTTTGACGAGATATACGGGATGGGCAATTTCGAGGATACAGACTTCTCGCGTAAAGCCGTCAAAGAAGGATACAGGTGCGTCAGGGCATGCGGCGCATATGTATATCACAGGGAGAGCTCTTCCTTTGGAAAGGTGAAGACGTTTGATGAAGATTTTAACAGGAATAAAGAGATATTCGAGTTCAGGTGGGGCAAGCCCAAAAGGATCGCTTATATTCTCGACCTTTACGACGTCAATATCCTGAAGAGGCTGGAGATGGATTCCATCAAGCTTGCCAGGGACGGTAACTGGGTATGGTTCTTCGCTAAAGACGAAGTGAAGATGCCCGTCCATTCCAATATAACTATGGTGACGGCGGATAAGAATAATTTTTATATGAATACGGCGTTCAAGATACTGACGAAGAAGAAGCGTTTCAGCGAGATATTCGTAGGAGGCCAGAAATTCTGGAAGTTTTTAGATGCCCTTTCATTTATCCATAAAGCGAAAGTGAGGTACTATTAAGATGCCCGGTAAAGCGCCTGTCTCAATTGTAGTGATCACGAAGAATGAAGAGGATAACATAGCGGCCTGTCTCGAGAGCGCGTCATGGGCGGATGAGATCATAATCCTCGACGATGCCAGCACTGATGATACCGTGAAGATAGCCAAAGGGTTTACGGACAAAGTGTTCAGCCGTAAGATGGACATAGAGGGCAAACACAGGAATTACGCCTACTCGCTCGCGAAGAACAATTGGGTGCTCAGCCTGGACGCGGACGAGCGCGTTACTCCGGAGCTCGCCGAAGAGATTACGAATCTATTGAAAGGCGAGATGAAAGATAAGGCCTATACCATACCCATTAAGTCATATCTGGGTAAGAGGTGGATAAGGCATAGCGGCTGGTATCCTGCCGCGAAGGTCAGGCTCTTCGATAAGCGTTTCTTCAAATATGAGGAAGCGGAGGTCCACCCAAGGGTATTTATCGACGGCACGTGCGGCCATCTCAAGAAGGATATCATTCATTATTCTTACAGGGATTTTCATGATTTCTTTGTAAGCATAAATAACCAGACAACGCTCGAGGCAAAGAAGTGGTATAAGGAGCGCCGTAATATTAATTTTATAAAGATGTACCGCAAAGGCCTCTCGCGATTTCTGAAAGGGTATGTACAGAAGGGCGGGTTCAAAGACGGCCTCCTGGGATTTACTATTTCGTGGGCGGGCGCGCTATATCAATTTATGAGTTACGTGAAGTATAAAGAGATGCTCGACAATGAACCTAAGAAGGAGAGTTGCTGCTGCTGTCATGGAAAAGATTAAGATCACTGTAGCGATTATCACTAAGAACGAAGAGAAGCGTATTGCCAAGTGCCTTGAGAACGTCATCTGGGCGGATGATATAGTCGTGGTTGACGGTTTCAGCACGGACAAGACCATTGAGATAGCGAAGTCGCTAGGCGCTCGCGTAGTCGATCATAAATTTTCCGGATCATTCGCCGATGAGCGGAATGTAGGCAACGATAATGCGAAGCACGATTGGGTTCTCCATATAGACGCCGATGACGTCGTTACGGATAGTTTCAGGAAGAAGCTGGAGAAGGCACTCTCCGGAAACGAAGATGTAGTAATTTATAAATTCAGGAGGAGAAACTTCTTCTTAGGCCACTCGATGGACCATGGCGGGTTCCATCATTACATACCCAACCTGGTTAATAGGAAACATGTTAAGTACAAAGGTGAAGTTCATGAGGTGCCGGTATATGAAGGCGCTATGGGCGTGATCGACGCTGATGTAAATCATTATCCATTCGATTCGATCGATCAATTTGTTCAAAGGCAGAACAGGTATGCCGGTATCGCGGCCAAAAAGATGCTCGAAACTGAAGGCATATTAAGCGAGCGCCTGATAAAGAAGGCCCTTGTGAACAAGACATTCAAAATATTCTGGAAGTCTTATGTGAAGAAACAGGGGTATAAAGAAGGCATTTACGGGCTTATCTTCGGGATCCTGTTCGCGTTCATCAATTTTTTAAAATGGGCGAAGTACTGGGAGCTTGTGAAGAAAGATGAGTAAGTGCGATATTATAATTCCCGTCTGGAATCAGCTCGAAGTGACGCGCGAGTGCATAGATTCGATATTGAAGAATACGAATTATCCTTACAGGCTCATAGTCATCGATAACGGAAGCGAGGCCCCGACCGAAAGCTATCTCTCGGGCCTTAAAGAGAATAAGGGCCTGGACCTTCTATTGATACGGAACGATAAGAACCTAGGATTCGTAAAGGCGGTGAACCAGGGCGTGGTCGTTTCGGACGCGCCTTACCTGTGCATCATGAATAACGATACGATCGCCGCATCCGGCTGGCTCGAAGAGATGGTGGACGTTATTGAGGCGAACCCGTCCATCGGACTATTGAACCCGTCGAGTAATACGTCCGGGCAGTTCCCGGGAGAAAGGTCGATAGATGAGTATGCTCTCACCTTGAAGGGGTTCAAAGGACAGATACAGGAACTCTACACATGCCGCGGTTTCTGCATGCTGGTCACCAAAGAAGCGATCAAGCGCGTCGGCCTCCTCGACGAGATCTACCATGTCGGATACTTTGACGATACGGATTACTGCAAGAGAGCGCAGGCACTCGGTTATAAGACGGCACGCGCCAAGGCGGCGTACGTATATCATAAGGAAAATGTGAGCTTCAGGACTTTGAAGAATAACAAAGACCTCTTCAGTGATAACGAGAAAATATTTTTTGAGCGGTGGGGAAGGCATGTGAGGGTAGGATATTTCATAGACGGGCCGTTGTCCAATGAGAAGGCCGATGAGATCGCTACAAGCGTGGCGAGACATGGGCATCAGATCATGATATTCCTGAAGAAAGGGTTGAATTGGCCCGTAACCATCGATCATTTTGATATAAGGCGGGTGGATGTCAACCCCTTGCTGTTCGGCGTTGCGTCGATATACAAGATACTGAAGCGTAAAAAGAAGAAGAAAGTTGAGGTCCTGTTGACGGATAATAGATCCTTCGGAAGGCTGTTGAATATCACAAAGAGCCTGCACGGCGCGGACGTTATCGTCGGCCCGGATAAGGAGAGCCTGTTAACGCTTTTAGAGCGGAAATCGAAAGTATTTTAATTAAAAGGACGTGAATTATGCGAGAGAAGATCCTGTCGGTCGTGATGCCCGTCTATAACGAAAAGAATACGGTCACGAAGATAATGGATAAAGTGTTGAAGCTCGACATGGTGAAAGAGCTGATAATAGTCGATGACGGGTCCACGGACGGCACGAGAGATGTCCTGGCGAAAGTCGCAGCTGATCCCAGAGTGAAAGTAGTGCTCCATGAAAAGAATAGCGGCAAAGGCGCGGCATTGCGGACGGGCTTTAAGGCTGCTACAGGCGAGATAGTCACCGTGCAGGATGCGGACCTCGAGTACGATCCGAACGAGTTTGTGGAGATGGCTGCTCCGATAGAGGATGGTATGGCCGATGTTGTCTACGGCTCCAGGCTGTCGGGCGGCAAGCCGCAGCGTGTGCATATGTTCTGGCACAAGATAGGGAACAGCTTCCTTACGTTCATGATGAACTTCTTATATAACTCCACATTATCAGATATCGAGACGTGCTATAAGATGTTCCGAAAGAAGGTCATAGATGGTATAGATATAAAGTCGAACGATTTTTCGGTCGAGCCCGAGCTTACCGCGAAGATCCTGAAGGATAAGTCCTTGAGGATTTATGAGATGCCGATATCCTATTACGGCAGAAGTTATGCCGAAGGGAAGAAGATATCCTGGAAACACGGTTTCGGCGCGCTCTGGGCGATCATTAAATACAGGTTTGTTAACTGAGCTCATGAAAGTACTTCTGGTTAAGCCTTATAATCAGAGCGATCATATCCAGCCGTCTCTCGGCCTGGGATACCTGGCGAGCGCGATCAGGAAAGAGCATGATGTAATGCTCCTGGACTGCATCAAGGATAATCTCACGATCGATAAATTTGTGCCTATCCTTAAAGAGCATAACCCGGATATCCTCGGGCTGCAATGTTATACGTTCGACCTTCCGTTCATAAGGCTGGCGCTCCGCGCGGCAAAAAACCTCAATAAAGATATCGTGACCGTAATAGGTGGGCCGCACTCTTCGGCCCTGCCGGAGGCAACGCTCAAGGCCGAGAAGGACCTCGATTTTCTATTTGTCGGCGAGGCGGAGAAAGGATTCCCTCAGCTTGTGAACGCGGTCGAGAAGGGGCCAAAGGATTTCTCCGGAATACCGGGCCTCGGATTCAGGGAAGGCGGCGCTATAAAGATAAATCCTAAGATAATCGTGGATGACCTGGATAGCCTTGGGCTTCCGGCCTGGGATCTTATAAAGCCACAGGAGTATCCGGAGTCGCAGCATGGCGCTTTCTTTAAGCAGTTTCCGATAGCGCCCATCATGGTTACGAGAGGCTGCCCCTATTCCTGCACATTTTGCGCCGGCAAGATAGTCTCCGGAAGGAAGATACGTCGCAGGTCCATCGATAACGTTCTGGGCGAGATAAAGATGCTCAATAAAGATTTCGGAATAAAGGAATTCCATATAATCGACGACAATTTTACGATGGATAAAGAGTATGCGAAGGATCTTTTACGGAAGCTGAAGGAGCTGGATCTGGGCATGACATGGGCCGTCCCTAACGGCGTCAGGATGGACGCGCTCGATGATGAGCTTCTGGCCCTGATGAAAGAGACGGGGCTATACATGATATCGCTTGGGATCGAGTCCGGCTCGGATGAAGTACTAAGAGCCATGAAAAAAAATATCACCGTGGCCAAGATAAGGGAATGCGTTAACAGGATCGACAGGGCGGGCATAGATATAGCGGGCTTCTTCATACTGGGATTTCCCGACGAGACAGTGGCGACTATCAAACAGACCATAGATTTCGCCGTGGAGCTTCCGCTCAAGAGGGCCAACTTTTTCACATATCTGCCGTTTCCCGGAACGGAGAGCTATGAAAAGCTATTGGCGAGCGGAGAATTAAAGGATGTGGACTGGGAACGGTTTTATTTTACAAATGCCGCTTACGTGCCTCGTGGAATAACAAGAAAAGAGCTGAAGAGCCTGCACCGCCTGGCCTTCGCTAAATTTTATTTGAGGTCGCATATCATACTGTACCAGCTGAAGTCGATACAGTCGGTAAAACATTTCGGATTTTTAGCCCGGCGCTTTGTGCGCTGGATAGTGGCAAGTTAATGTCATTGCGAGGGAACGAAGTGACCGAAGCAATCTTAAAAGCGTTTTTCGCCGCCTGGGTTGCACTCTGGATAGGCTTTTTTGCGAGAGAGCTATTCGTGAAGAAGAATATCAATGACTACAAGGCTCTCTTAACGAGGACCCTCGAGGGTAAACATGCTTACGTTACTGGTGACAAGCTATACGAATTTTTAGTCTACTGCAAATCGAAGATGCCTGAAAATAGCACATATAAGATCGAAGGCCTAGAAGAGGGCGACATGGAATCGAGGAGAGCGGTCTATTATCTCTATCCTCGCCTCAGGAGTGCCGATCCGGATTTTGTTATAGATGCGAAATCATACACTATGAAGAGAGTAAGGTAAAGGAATAACGCCTTTGGAACTTATCAGTTTAGCCACTGTCTTAATAACCGCCGCATTTATAGGGTTTAACATCCTGTATTTGATCGCCGGAGGGTTCAATAGGCTATATCTTACAGAAACGGCTTTCATCTCGTATGCCTTGGGAGTCGGATTCATATCTCTCGAGATGCTCCTATTTTATTTACTTGGCCTGAAGTTCAGCATCTCCGGAATATTGATTCCGTGGGCTTTTCTTGTAGCGATAAATGCGTACCGGTATGTAAAGTCCGGCAGCAGGTTTATCTTTGCCGATCAGCCTCCGGTAAGCGATGAGAAAAATCGATTTTTGAATATCTTTCTGGCGTCAGGTATAACGCTTGAGGTGGTATATGCTTTTTTCAGAGCGCTCATCAAGCCTATTGAGGCTTATGATGCTGTAGCCATATATGCTATAAAGTCGAAGATATTTTTTCTGGCTAAGGCTATACCCGATACTTATTTTCCCAGCCTTGTCCACGGTTTTCCGCATCCGGACTATCCGCTGAACATACCGCTTACCGAAACTTTTATGTATCTGGCAATGCGGAATCTGAACGACCAATTGGTCAAGATCATCTTTCCGTTATTCTTTCTGGGAATACTCTCGGTTCTATATTTCGCCATAAGGCGCTTCGCTAGCCGTACATACGCGCTCGTCTTCACATTCCTGCTGGCAAGCATTCCGATGTTTAATTCTTACGCGGCCAACGCTTATCAGGAGTTGCCGCTAGCTTTCTACTACTTCGCGAGCGCCGTCTTTCTCCTGGCCTGGATCGAGGACAGGAAGGACCTGCGGTTTTTGGCTGTGTCGGCGGTGATGGTGGCCCTTGCCGGATGGACGAAGAATGAGGGTATGCTATATTGCGCGATAAACGCATCTCTTGTGATTTATCTTTCCATTACGACCCGTAAAGAAACTTCCGTAAAGACGATTTATGCTCCGATCCTCTATCTTGCCGTGATCGGAATCATCCTCGCGCCGTGGATATGGATAAAGGCGAGGTTCGGGATCGTGAACGACGAGATAAACCTGCTTAACCTGAACCCTGTGTATCTATTGAAACAGCTTCCTAAATTAGGGCCGATATTTTATGAGCTCCAGAAGCAGCTATTTGGCCCGAAGAAGTGGATCCTGTTGTGGCCCATCGCGATATTTGCCGCGATATTCAATTACAGGAAGATATTCACCGGCGCGCAGAAATATATATCGATATCGCTTATATTGGCCTTTTGCGGGTATGTGGTCTTTTATATGATATCCTATGTAGATGTGGTATTCTTCGCGAGCAAGACCTGGGGCAGGTTTCTGCTCCATTTCCTGCCGCTTCTCGTATTGTGGCTCGCCTATATGTTGAAAGAGGATATTAAATTATGATAAAGACGATCTTTATAGATAGAGACGGTGTGGTTAATAAAGATCCCGGCGGCTGGACAAGGCATCAATATGTGGCCGAGCTGAAAGATTTCCATTTTCTTCCGGGCGCGCTCGAGGCCCTGGCTCTCTTAAACCGTAACAGAGTGCAGGTCGTGATAGTATCGAACCAGGCCGGTGTGAATAAGGGGTACTTTTCGAAAGAGAGGCTGGACGAAATAACCTGCATGATGCTCTCCGAAATTAAAAAGAATAGCGGCAAGATAAGCGAGGTCTATTATTGCGTCCATACGAACGAGGATAATTGCAATTGCAGGAAACCCAAACCCGGCATGCTCGAACAGGCCATTAAGAAATACAGCGTTACGGCCCGCGATACCTTTATAATAGGGGACAGCGAGGTCGATGTCCTGGCCGGCAAGAGCGCGGGACTGAATACTATATTTGTGCTTTCCGGCAAGACCACCAGGGATGAGATGAGAAAGTGGAGCGTTAAGCCGGACTATATCTTTAAGGACCTCCTGGAGGCGGTGAAGTGGCTGCTTGTAAAAGAGAGAAGGAAATCCGAAAGGTCGATGCGAAGAGAAAGGGAAGGCAGGAAACAATGAAAAAGATATTGATAGCGTATGCGACGGCCGGCATAGGCCATAAAAAGGCGGCCCTGGCCGTGAAGGCGGCGCTCGATGAGATGAAGCCGGCGGATACGGAGGTGCGCATAATAGACGCGCTCGATTATACCAGCGAGTCATTCAAATGGTCATATCTGCAGATATATCTCTTCATGGTAAATAAGACGCCCACTCTCTGGGGGATCTCCTATTATCTTACGGACAATCCGTTCATTAACCTGATCGTCTCACAAATGAGAAGGCTTAACAATTGGTTCAATTCCGCAAAACTGCGCGAATATCTATTATCATGGAAGCCGGACGTAATAATCTCTACGCATTTCTTCGCAAGCGAGGTCATAGGAGATATGAAGAAGGCAGGCGCTCTCGACTCCCGCCTTATCACGGTCGTTACCGATTACAGGCTGCACTCATGGTGGATAGCGGGAGAGACGGATGTTTATGTGGTAGCCGGAGAAGATACCAAGTGCGATCTCTTGAAGTGGAAGGTTGAGGAATCTAAAATAAAGGTTTTAGGCATACCTATAGAGCCGGTATTTTCAAAACCCGTAGATGGAAAAGCGATATTGAATAAGCTGGGGCTCGGCGATGACCGCCTGACGATACTCGTTATAGGCGGAGGATTCGGCGTCGGGCCGATCGAGGCCATAGTGAAGACGATAGACAGCATATCCCGCCCGATACAGATAATAGCTGTATGCGGCCATAATGAAGAGCTTGTGAAGAGGCTCGAGGCCTTAAAGCCGAAATTTAAGGACAAGATGGCCGTCTTTGGCTTTGTAAATAATGTATATGAATATATGGAGATAGCGGACCTCCTGATCTCCAAGTCGGGTGGTATAACGGTGAGCGAGAGTCTTGCGAAGGAGCTTCCGATGATGGTGATAGCTCCGATCATAGGACAGGAGACCCGCAATAGTTCATTTATCGTAAGGCACGGCGCGGCAATTAAGGTGGATAGGATAGAAGACCTTAAGGATGCTCTGGAGAAGTTGACGGCCCATCCTGAAAGATTGGTCAAAATGAGAAGCGAGATACAGAAGATAAAGAAGCCGGAGGCCTGTTACGATGTGGCGAAACTGGCTATTGAGACTGCGAGCGCGAAATGAACCATGGTAGCGTGAATGAAAATAGGGAAAATAGGGCGCTGTCCCCTATTTTAACTATTTTAAGATCGGTTAAATCGTATATCGAATTTGAAAAAGAGTCCGGGACGGAGGAATTGTTTTCTTCGCAGCCTGCGGCGGGAAGCGCAAAGACTTCGGCAAGCGGAGACGTAAAGCAGCAGCTTGAAGCTCTGAAAAAGGAAGTGTTGCGATGCAGAGCCTGCGGTCTATCTAAGACGAGATTGAATGTCGTCTTCGGCGCCGGTAACTCGAGAGCCAGGTTAATGTTCGTCGGCGAGGCGCCGGGCTCGGAAGAGGACATCCAGGGCCTGCCATTCGTCGGACGCGCCGGACAGCTCCTGACCAAGATAATAGAGGCTATGGGCTTGGAACGGGAAGACGTTTATATCGCTAATATATTAAAGTGCAGGCCGCCCAATAACCGCGCGCCGCTTCCTGAGGAGATATCGGCCTGCAGGGAGAACGTGAGGCGTCAGATAGCCATAATAAAACCGAAAGTCATATGCACATTGGGAAAATTCGCGAGCCAGACGCTCCTCAACACGGAAACCACCATAAGCCGGCTTCGCGGTAGTTTTTATGAATACGAAGGTATAAAGGTGATGCCGACGTTCCATCCCGCATATCTTCTCAGAAACCCGCAGGATAAAAAACTGGCCTGGGCTGACATGAAAAAGATTAAGAAATTATTGTGATCAAATGACAAAATTCGCTGAGGTTGCCGTATCGTTGCCGGTCGACAAGCTCTTCCAGTACAGGATACCGGAAGGGCTTTATAATGATGTGAGGATAGGCGCGAGGGTATTTATCCCGTTCGGCCCCAGGACCATTGTAGGATATGTAGTGGGCTTAAATGACGTTGCCGAAGTGAAGGATGTGAAGGAAATAAAAGGAGTTATTGATAAAGAGCCCATCCTGACGGACGAACTGTTGAAGCTTACGAAATGGATAGGCGAAAATTACTTCTGTTCATGGGGAGAGGCGATAGGCGCGGTTATACCCGGCGGCATAAGGAAGGGCAAAGAGAGTATCGGGTCGAGGATCAAGGTCCCGGAAATGAGAGCGGAAGATTTTGTGATAACGGAGCCCCATGTCCTGATGGAGGAGCAGGGAAGAGCACTGAAAGAGATAGAGGAGTCTATCGATAAAAATGAGCCCCGGACATTCCTCCTTCACGGCATAACTGCCAGCGGCAAGACGGAGGTTTATTTGCAGGCCATAGAAATAGTCTTGCAGAAAGGCAAGCAGGCTATCATGCTCGTGCCGGAGATAGCGTTGACGCCGCAGACGATAGAGCGTTTTGTCTCCAGGTTCGGCCATCGTGTAGCGGTCATCCATTCTCACCTCACTCCAGCGAAAAGATTTCTGGAATGGAAGAAGATAAAAGACGACAAGGCTGATATAGTCGTCGGGGCGCGCTCGGCCATATTCAGCCCCATGTCGCGGCTCGGTCTCATAATAATAGATGAAGAGCATGAGACGACGTATAAACAGGATGACGTTCCGCGTTACCACGCGCGCGATGTGGCCGAGGAGAGATCCAGACTGAATAAATGCCCGCTCATATTGGGAAGCGCGACGCCTTCGCTCGAATCATATTATAAGGCAAAACACGGCGACTATAAGCTTATACGCCTTACCAGACGTATCGAGGACAGGCTCCTGCCCAAGATGAAGATCGTCGATATGAGGATGGAACTTGCTACGAGGAAGAGGATAACCGTATTCTCGAAGGTGCTGCTGGATGCCATAGATAAAGCCCTCAAGGCGGGTAATCAGGTTATAATATTCCTGAACAGGCGCGGCTTCTCGACGTTCATTAACTGCAAGAAGTGCGGGTTCGTCATGAAATGCAGACGGTGCGATGCGGTCATGGTCTATCATTTTGAGGAGAAGAAGCTCGTATGCCACTATTGCAACTATCATCAACCCCCGCCCGACATATGCCCGAAATGCAAATCCGGTTACATAAGATATTTCGGCCTCGGCACTGAGAAAGTGGAGTCGGAGATGAGCCATGCTTTCGCTAATATCAAAATAGCCAGAATGGATTCGGATACTACCGCAAAAAAAGGATCTCATGATAGGATATTGAGCAGGTTTAAGTCGGGCGAAGTGAAGATGCTGGTCGGGACGCAGATGATCGCGAAGGGCCTCGATTTTCCTCAGGTGACGCTCGTCGGGGTCGTCTCGGCGGATGTCACGTTGAATATCCCCGACTTTCGCTCGAGCGAGAGGACATTTAATTTACTTACCCAGGTGGGAGGAAGGGCGGGCCGCGGTGAGGACGGCGGAGAGGTCATAGTTCAGACCTACACGCCGGACCATTACGCGATACTTGCGGCGGCCAAGCACGATTATGACAAGTTCTACGAGGAGGAGATAGTGTCGCGCAAAGAGCTCCTATTCCCCCCGTTCATCAATTTAGTCAAGGTGGTGGTGAGGGCAAGAAATGAAGAATTCACGCATCAGACGGCGGACGAGCTGGCGGAAGCTATAAGGGCGGAAGATAAGGACGCGATGTTCTCTGGGCCTGCTCCGGCGCCGATGGCCAGGATGCGCGGATACTTCAGGTATAATATATTAATGAAGGGTAAGGACAAGACCGCTATATGCGCCCTGCTGAGGAAAGTCCTCGGCAGTTTCCGTAAACCGCACGGCGTCCTGATAGCGGTCGACGTAGACCCTATTTCTATGTGAGGGGGAGTAGAGATGAATATTGTTTTCTTTGGCACTGCGGAGTTTGCCATTCCGGCGTTTAAGGCGCTTATTGCCTCGAAGCATAAGGTGCTGGCGCTCGTAACGCAGCCGGACAGAAAGCGCGGGCGCAATCTGAAGATCCAGCCTCCGCTGACTAAGATTGTGGCCGAGACACACGGCATTCCCGTTTATCAGCCGGAGGACGCATCCAGCCGCGAAGCTATTGAATATCTGAAGAAGCTGGGCGCGGACCTATTCGTGGTTATCGCGTTTGGCCAGATACTGAAGCCCGAAGCACTATCCGTCCCAAGACTCTCGGCGATAAATCTGCATGGCTCGCTTCTCCCCAAGTACCGCGGAGCCGCGCCGACCAACTGGGCGATAATTAACGGCGATAAGACGAGCGGCGTTACTATTATCAGGATGAACGAGCGGATGGATGAAGGCGACATAATATTGAGACGCGAAGTTATGATAAATGAAGAAGATACTAATATCACGCTTAATGAAACACTTTCGGCCCTTGGCGCTAAGGCGCTTATCGAAGCGATGGAATTGATAGAATCCGGAAGAGTGGTTTTTAAACCTCAGGACAAAACCCTGGCTACTCTGGCCCCTAAATTGAAGAAGGAAGACGGCATTATCGACTGGGGCCAGCCCGCGAGAATTATACATAACAGAGTCAGAGGCCTATTGCCGTGGCCGAGCGCATATACGAGCGCTTCAGGTAAAACGTTGAAGATATTGAATACCGAACTTACCGATTATCCGGCCAGGGACGGGGTTAAGCCGGGAGAGGTCCTTGATACAATAAGAGGCAAGGGCATCGTGATGAATACCGGCTCCGGAACTATAGCGATAAAATATCTTCAGCTCGAGGGTGGGAAGGTTCTCGACGCCGATTCGTTCCTCCGCGGCCACAGGTTACACGCCGGCGATATCTTCATATAGAGTATGTTCTTGCATAAAAACGGCGCTGTGATATAATTCATCAATTATGCCGAAGAAGATAGCGCTGGCCGAACTGATCCAGCAGGATTTCCGCAATCTGAAGACCTCGGAGAGGCTCTGCACGATCCCCAGAATAGAAGACCTTGTCTTCATGCAGTCCATAGAGGGCCGCGCCCATAACGGCGCCGGCGCATTCAATAAACGTTTCTACGTAAATACCACCATAGACGATATCGTAAGCGCCCTCGGCAGGAGCCCGAAAGTCATAAAGACGAAGCGCCAGGAACTTATCGATGAGATATTCGAGTACGCCGACAGCGCTATAGAGGACGACCCGAGGGACAGGCTCGTCACAAAAAACGGCAGACCGCTTCTTGGAATTCCGCAGTTCAAAGACAGGACCGTAAATTACCACGATATACTTAAAGGCCTGTATCTGGGCGGCCTCAGAGATAACCCCGATATAAGGAAGAAGACCCAGGAGCTGTACGGCATCAATATCGGTTACGGCAAATGTTACCTAGTCAATGTTAAAATAATGGAAGAGATGGGCCTTGACGGTGAAGTGCTTGCCCACCAGGAGCATGAGGATCGGCTGAACTATTATAAATCATCCGGGCTGATAGTGGACCCGGACAATAAGAAGCGCAGTCTTCCAAAGCATATCAAGTACATGTATATTCGCCATCACGTCGGACCGGGGCAGTCGGACGACGCGGCTATGGTTGCCGCCGGGCTTCTTTATAATGTCGATGTCGCGCTCGGTGTATTCCTCGCGGATGCCGTAGATACATTCGAAAAATACGTTTCCAACTACAGGGACCAGGATAGGGAGATCGCTTTCCATATTAAGGATAATTACAGTTTTCTGGATCTGGACGAGAAAGATGTGTATGAGCTCGCGTATCTAGCGGCGATACCGGAAGAGAGAGTGGACGCGATACCGGACAGTTCGCTCAGATACCTTCTGGCCATCGACCAGGAGACGGGCCAATCGAGCCTAGAGACACATCTGAATTTTATCGAAGGAAAGCCGTTCATGCCGATGGCGATCAGCTATAAGAGGATAATGGTCACGGTCCTGTACGACTTCGTTAGAGAAAAATTGAGTAGTATAAATAAGGAGGTCCTCTTTAAGATCCCCGAGGCGTTGCTGCACGAGCTCGACTCATCCGTCACAAAGGTCATGCAGAGGCGCTTCATAACGGTCGGACCCCACACTTCGCTCAAGTCCGCGCTAAGCAAGGTCGAGGCAAGGAAGGGTGAGATCATAATAGTGAAAGATGAATTCGGCAATATCCTCGGAGTGATCAATCCCGCCGATTTTCTCATATTCCTGAGAGGGAAGTAAGCCCTCAGATAAAAAATGCTGGAAAAATAATCTGTTTTATTGTATAGTAGCGCTACAATAAACAAAACAAATCTCAAAGGAGGTAGGACGATGGCTGTAAAGATAGGTATCAACGGATTTGGACGTATAGGAAGGATGGTCGCCAGGGCCATTCTTGAGAAAGGTTCAAAGAATACAGAGCTCGTCGCCGTCAATGACATCACCGACGCGAAGATGCTGGCGCATCTCTTGAAATATGATTCTGTGCACGGCCGTTTTCCAGGAGGTAACGTAAAGGCCGAAGGGGATTCTATTATTGTGAACGGTAAGGCGATAAAGGTTCTGGCGAAGAAGGATCCCGTAGAGCTTCCGTGGAAAGACCTCGGCGTTGAAATAGTTGTAGAGTCGACCGGTTTATTCACAATTAAAAACGACGGCGTGAATAAAAAGGGTAAAGAGGTCAGAGGCGCGGTCAACCATATCACAAAAGGCGGAGCCAAGAAAGTTATTATCTCAGCTCCGGCCGAAGGCGAAGATCTCACGGTAGTGATGGGCGTGAATGAGGATAAGTACGATCCGAAGAACCATTCGGTCATCTCGAACGCGTCCTGCACGACTAACTGTCTTGGGCCTGTCGCAAAAGTATTGAACGATACGTGGGGCATCGAGAAAGGTCTGATGACCACGATCCATGCATATACCAACGACCAGAGGGTCCAGGACCTTCCGCATTCCGACCCGCGCAGGGCCAGAGCCGCTGCGGTCTCGATGATCCCGACTTCTACAGGCGCAGCGAAGGCAATATCGCTGGTTATCCCTGAGCTAAAAGGTAGGCTAGATGGTTTCGCGATAAGGGTTCCGACCCCGAACGTATCGATCGTGGACCTGACCTGCATGCTTAAGAAAGAAGCGACGGCGGAAGATATCAATAAGGCCATGAAGGCCGCTTCCGAAGGCAAGATGAAAGGTATCCTGGACTACACATCAGATGACGTCGTATCGATCGACTTCAACCATTACCCGGCTTCATCCACTTTGGATTCGAAGCTGACCAAGGTGATCGGCGGAAATTTCGCGAAGGTCATTGCATGGTACGACAACGAGTGGGGATATTCCTGCCGCGTCGTAGATTTGATAGAGTATATGATAAAGAAGGGTCTGTAAACAGAGGTACGGTGTAAAAAAGACGGCGCCCCTCAGCTTATTAGCTAGGGGCGCCTGTTTTATTGGTGAGATTTTTCGGTCCTTCCTGACCCGTCCCTTGCGGGGTGGGTGCATCGCGGGGACGCGAAATTTCCCCTGCGAGGAAATTTCGCTCGGAAAGGTCGCTCGCTCTTTTTGGCATGCAAGCATACCAGGACCAAAAATCCGTGCCCGCTCGCGACTTTCGACGCCCCGCTCAACACCCACCCCGCAAGGGCCTGCTGAGCGAGCCGAAAAATCTTCCGGGGAGCGAAGGCGAAAATATTATATGGATATGTCAGATGGCGGAACTTTCGGGCGATGCTGGAGCGACTTTATAAAATTTCGATACATATAGGCGGTACAGGCTTCATCATCGAAATTTTATCAACAGCGAGCGAGGAAGCCTATTCCGAGCGAGCGGCAAGCGGAAGCATTGACCGAAAGTAAACGCCGGACTGAAATGTTTATAAGATATTTTCGCCGTAGCGAAGAGATTGACAAACCCGCCCTACTATTATATAGTGATTAGCGTATATGAAATTCAAGTTCAGGAGGTATTATCTCTACTATTGGGGCAGATGCCTCGTATTCATATTCTATTTAATGCCGATCAGGGCCGCTGCCGCAATAGCGGCCTGGCTGGGCAGGATCGGTTTCGCGCTGGCAGGGAAATACAGGAATCTGACAATAGCTAATCTGAGGTTTGCCTTTCCTGAAAAGGACGAAGCCGAAATAAAGCGTCTCGCTATTAAAGTCTTTGAGAATCTGGGTAAGACCGGAGCAGAGCTTGTCAATTTCCCTAAGATCAATAAGTCTAATATAGACAACCTTGTCCACATAGAGAATATAGGCATATTGGAGGATGAGCTTAAAAGGGGCAAGGGCGTTATCATGCTCACCGCCCATTTCGGCAACTGGGAGCTGCTCGCTGCTACGATGAAGGTTAAAGAGTACCCTGGCTCGGTAGTAGGCAGACGCCTCTATTTTCATAAATACGACCGGTATCTTAATTACCTGCGCAAGTTGACCGATGTCAATGTCATCTATCGCGATCAGTCGCCGAGAGGGATACTGAAAATTCTGAAGGCAGGCGGGATAATAGGTATGCTTGCCGACCAGGATGTCGATTCGGTAGAGGGCGTATTCGTCGATTTCTTCGGCAAGCCGGCTTATACGCCTGTGGGGCCTGCCGCGCTGGCGATGGCCAGCGGAGCCGCCATTGTACCGGCGTTCATAATAAGAAGAGAAGACGGCAATCATACTTTGATGATAGATAAGCCGATCGAGATAACGGATACCGGTGATAAGGAAGCGGATATTTTAACCAATACGAGAAGATGGTCGGACGTTGTGGAGTCCTATATCAGAAAGTATCCGGATCAATGGGTCTGGATGCACAGAAGATGGAAGACGAGGCCAAAATGAATAATATGAGAAATCTCACAGTAGCGCTGCTGGTCGTATTTTTGTTTACAGGAGGCTGCGGCAATAAGGAAGAGCCGAAGGCGAAAGAGGCTAAGGCCCCGGAGGCTGCGGATAAGACTCAGGGCGACGCGGTGAACCATAAGGTCCTTTCATTTAACCTGGAAGGGCTGACGGAGCGCGGCGTTAAGAAGTGGGATGTGAAAGGGGAGTCAGCCGAGGCCATATCCGAGAACAGGGTCAAACTGGATAACATAATCGCATCGGCGTACGGCGAGGAATCGGAGGCCGTCATCACGGCCGATAAGGGCGTCTACGACAGGAACAAGAACAATGTAATGCTTGAGAAGAATGTGCATGCGACCATCCTGGCGACTAAAGGGTTTACGGGGGACTTTGTGGAAGGCGCCGGGCAAGCTAAGGATAAGAAGCCCGATGCCGCCAAAGGCGAAAAACCTAAAAAATCGAAGACCGTGATAACTTGCGACGGCGAGGTACAGTTTGATTACGAGAAGAACCAGGCGTTCTTCCTTAAGAATGTCAAGGTTGTGAGCGAAGACGGAACTATCGACGCGGACAAGATAACGGTTAATCTCGATCCCGCTACAAGAAGGCTTACGGAGATAATTGCGGATGGAAATGTGAAGATAGTAAGAGGTGATAACACGACATTCAGCCAAAGAGCAAGCTATTCTGAGACCGATAAAAAAGTGACGCTTTCCGGCAAACCTAAGCTTATACTATCGCCGGAGGGCGGAATGGGCGGTTTTGATGCGAGCTTTAAACAAGAGGCGAAGAAGTAATGCATCTATTAGAAGCCACAGGCCTGGTCAAGGAATACGGCGCCAAGCGCGTCGTGAATTCCGTTGATATCAACGTGAAGCGCGGCGAGATCGTGGGCCTTCTGGGCCCCAATGGCGCGGGCAAGACGACTACCTTCTACATGATAACGGGCATAATACCCCCCGATAGCGGCAAGATAATATTCGACCATAAGGACATAACCAGGATGTCATTGCATGATCGCGCCCGCCGGGGCATCGGATATCTCGCCCAGGAGCCGTCCATATTCAGAAAACTGACCGTCCAGGAAAATATCATGGCTATCCTCGAGACTCTCGGTTTTTCTCCCAGAGAGAGGAAGCGGCGCGCCGATGAACTATTGAACGAGCTTAAGATAACGCATCTCAGTAAACATAAAGCATATACGCTTTCGGGCGGAGAGAAGCGCAGGGTGGAGATAACGCGGGCTCTTGTCACCAATCCGATGTTCATATTGCTCGACGAGCCTTTCAGCGGCATAGACCCTATAGCCGTGGCGGAGTGCCAGGAGATCATTAAGGAGTTGAAGAGTAAAGGGCTGGGGATACTCGTTACGGACCATAATGTGAGAGAGACGCTGTCGATAACCGATCGCGCCTATCTGATGGCCGAGGGCCATATTTTAATATCGGGCACGAAGGATGAGCTTATATCGGATCCGAAGGCCAGAGAAATTTATCTCGGCGAAAAATTTACAATGTGATTCTTTTGTGATATAATCTTTTTTTTATTGTCCATTGTTATTGTAGTAAGCGAAAGGAATTGAGAGTGAAATCCAAGGCGAAGCAGATCGATGAATGCTTAACATTGCTTGAGATAGAGGCCTCCAGGGAGACCATAGAAAAGGCATTCGATGAGGTTTATAACGAGATAACCAAGGTAGCTAACATCCCCGGTTTCAGGGTAGGCAAGGCTCCGAAGGACATGGTTAAGCTGAGCTACGCGAAAGCCGCCAAGGAAGAGGTGCTGAAACGCCTGGTCCCCGAAGGATATAAAAGAGCTCTGCTGGAGCATGGTATCACTCCGATTGGCACACCGGAGATCAGTGATCTGGTTTTCGAGGAAGACAAGCCGCTCGCTTTCAAGGCGAGAATCGAGACGCGGCCGAAGTTTAAATTGAAGGCATATAAAGGGTTAAACCTGGAAAGAAAGAAGGCGGCAGTCACCGAAGAGGATATCAATAATACATTGAAGAGCCTTCAGGAGATGAATGCCAAATATATAGCGGCCGACGATAGGCCCATACAGATGGGCGATTACGTGGTGAGCGACCTGGACTGTTTTGTGGACGGAAAGGCTGTCCATAAAAAAAGGGAAAATCTCTGGCTGACCGTTGAAAAGGACTCATATATACCCGGCCTCTCCGAGAAGCTGGTCGGGCTGAAGAAGGGTCAGGAAGCGGATATAGACGCCAAGCTTCCCGAAAAGTATCCGGATGCCAAGCTTGCGGGGAAGGAAGCCAGGTATCATGTGCTCGCAAAAGAGATAAAAGAGAGAAAGCTTCCCGATCTCGATGATGAGTTCGCGAAAGATCTGGGCAAGGCCTCACTGGAAGAGCTTAAGAAAGATATCGGGCTGGAACTTGAGGCGAGAGCGAAAGCCGCCTCCGAGGTAAATGTAGAGAACCAGCTCCTGGGTAAGATCGTGGATGATAACGTCTTCAGCGTTCCGCCGAGTTTCGTTGCCAGGCAGCTGGAACATATGGTAGAGGACGCCAAGAGGAAACTGCAGGAGAGGGGTTTTGGGAAGGAAGAGCTGGGTAAGAAGGACAAGGAATTTAAGGATAAATTTAAAGATGACGCTGAGCGCCAGATAAGGCTGCTCTTCATCCTGGACGAGATAGCCGGTAAAGAGAAGATAGAGGTTACCGACGAGGATGTCAGCGGCGCCTATAAGTCGATAGCCTCCCAGAGCGGCAAGGCCGAAGGCTTCGTCAGGGATTATTACGAAAAAGAAGGCCTGGTCGATAATCTGAAGGATAAGATACGGGAAGGCAAGACAGTAAAGTTCCTTTTGGATAATTCCAATATAACGGAAAAATAGCAGTATAGATAAACCACGGAGGTCATTATGAGTATGCTAGTTCCAATGGTAATAGAGACTACCGGCAGAGCCGAGAGGGCGTATGATATATACTCGAGGCTGTTAAAGGACAGGATAATCTTCATAGGTACCCCGATAGATGATATGGTGGCCAACCTTATAATAGCGCAGCTATTATTCTTGCAGATGGAATCTCCGGAAAAAGATATCAATGTATATATAAACACTCCCGGGGGGTCAGTGACGAGCGGCCTTGCGATATATGACACAATGCAGTTCGTGAAATCGGATGTCAACACCTATTGCGTGGGCCAGGCCTCAAGTATGGGGGCGGTGCTCCTGGCGGCGGGAAGGCCGGGGAAGCGTTACGCGCTTCCGCACGCGCGCATAATGATACATCAGCCTTGGGGCGGAGTTCAGGGCGTTGCGGCCGATATCAGCATACAGGCGACCGAGATCTTGAAGCTGCGCGCGAAGCTTGAAGAGATAATAGCGAAACATACGAAGCAGCCTTTGGAAAAGATACAGAAGGATACGGACAGGGATTTCTTCATGTCTGCCGAGGAGGCTAAGGCATACGGCATAGTGGACGAAGTTATTACGAACGTGATTCAGAACAAATAATATTCCATCGGAAAGGAAGACATGCAATGGCTAAAAAATATTTAATGACGCCCGGCCCGACGCCGGTTCCCGAAGAGATAAGAAACGAGATGGCGAAACCCATCATTCATCATAGAACTAAAGAATATCAGGCGATATTTAAGGATGCTACGGACGGGCTGAAGAAGATATTCAAGACGTCCAACGATATATATACTTTTACCTCGAGCGGCACAGGCGCGATGGAAGCGTCCATAGTGAACGTCCTGTCTCCCGGCGATAAGATCATAGTGGTTCGCGGCGGTAAATTCGGAGAGCGCTTCGGAGATATCGCTAAGGCGTGCGGCGTTGAGGTCATTCCGTTGGATGTGCCGTGGGGTACCGGCCCCCGTCCGGAGGACATTAAAGACCTTCTCAGCGCCAACCCCGGCGTGAAAGGCGTTTACACCACTCTCTGCGAGACGTCGACCGCGACCGTTTTTGATATTAAAGCCATAGGCGAGATCGTAAAAAAGACAGATGCTTTATATGTGGTCGATGTGATAAGCGGCCTCGGGGCTGACAAATTCGAGAATGACGCCTGGGGAGTGGATATCGCTGTCTGCGGTTCCCAGAAGGGGCTGATGATACCCCCGGGACTCGCGTTCTGCTCGGTGAGCCAGAAGGCATTGAAGGCCGTGGAAAGCTCCAAGCTGCCGAAGTTCTATTTCAGTTTCAAAAAGTACAAGAAAGCGATGGCGGATACCGACACGCCGTTCACTTCCGCGATAACTCTGGTTATAGGTTTGCGTAAGGCGCTCGAGATTATTAATAGTAAAGGCGTCGATAATGTGATAGCCGAGCATACCGCCCAGGCCAACGCGTTCAGGGACGCTGCGAAGGCGATGGGCCTTAGCTTATTCTCGAAATCTCCGTCTAACGCAGTTACGGCGGTGAATACTCCCGCCGGCATGAATGCGGATGAGCTTATAAAACTTCTTAAGACGGAATACGGCGTGACATTTGCTGGCGGCCAGGAACAGCTTAAAGGCAAATTATTCAGGGTCGCGCATATGGGAGGCATAGATAAGGAGCATACTATAGAGTCGATAAAGGCTCTTGAATCGGCTCTTCACAAGATGGGCTATAATTTTAAGGCCGGCAGCGGTATTGAAGCGGCCGCCGGAATACTGGGGAAATAGAGATACGGGAGACCAAAGATGCCATACAAAGTCCTGATAAGCGATTCGCTCTCGAAGGAGGCCGTAGAGATCCTTCAGAAGGAGAAGGAGTTGACGGTCGATGTCAATACGAAGCTTACGCCCGCTCAGCTTAAAGATATCATAAAGAATTATGATGCGCTGGCGGTGCGCAGCGGCACAAAAGTTACGAAGGAGATCATAGAGGCCGCTGATAAGCTGAAGATAATAGGAAGGGCTGGCGTGGGGCTGGACAATGTCGATGTCGAAGCCGCGTCAAAGAAGGGCATCATAGTGGTGAATACTCCCGCGGGGAATACGATATCTACGGCCGAGCACGCGTTCACTATGATGCTCGCGTTATCGAGGAACATTCCGCAGGCCGATCTTTCGATGAAGAACGGCGAATGGGAACGCAAAAAATTCACGGGCCATGAGGTTTATGGCAAGACCCTCGGCATAGTGGGGTTGGGCCGCATAGGCACCGAGGTGGCTAAACGCGCCTTAAGTTTCGGCATGAAGGTCCTCGCATATGATCCGTATCTCTCGATGGAACGAGCCAAGGTGCTGGGCATAGAGCCGGCGGACCTTGATGCCCTATTCAAAAATTCCGATTATATCACCGTGCATACACCGCTTACGGATCAGACTAATCATCTTATATCGGATAAGCAGTTTGAGCTTATGAAGAAGGGCGTGCGCGTTATAAATTGCGCCAGAGGCGGTATTATAGATGAAGCCGCGCTTGTCAAGGCGATAGAGGCCGGTAAAGTCGCCGGGGCCGCGCTCGATGTGTATGAAAATGAGCCTCCGCAGAAGGATAATAAACTTTTGAAACTCCCTCAGGTCGTATTGACGCCGCATCTCGGAGCATCTACGGAAGAGGCGCAGACCAACGTCGCTATAGAGGTGGCCAATACGGTTCGCGACTATCTTATGAGCGGCTGTATCCGTAATGCGGTCAATGTACCATGCGTAGAACCGGAGATGTGTAAGGTCATAGATCCTTATCTTAAATTGGCCGAGAAGATGGGCGCTATGCAGGCCCAGCTCGTCGATGGGCACATGAAGAAAGTCAAGATAAAGTACGTCGGGGATATCCTGAAGTATGATCTTTCGCCATTTACGTTGTCGATCATGAAGGGAATGCTTACGCCGATACTTCAGGAGACGGTTAACTTCGTAAACTCGATGGTTATAGCCAAAGAGCGCGGTATAAATATTGTGGAGACCAGGGCCGCGGAAGTGCAGGACTTTGCCAGCCTCATTATAATCGAGGTTGAAACCGATAAGATGAAGAGCTCTATTATCGGCACGCTCTTTACCAAGGTTCATCCGCGCATAGTCAAGATCGACGAATCGTATGTCGACGCAGTCCCGGAAGGATATATGCTTGTGACAAGCAATAAAGACGTCCCGGGCATTATAGGGCAGATAGGTTCGATACTCGGCAAGAATGGTGTTAATATTGCCGGAATGTCGTTCGGCCGTGAGGCGAAGGGCGGTAAGGCCGTCAGCATTCTGAATATCGATAGTGATGTGCCGAAGAGTGTTCTGGATGAGATAAGAAGCGCGCCGAACATCTATGGCGTAAAATTGATCAAAGTATAGCGAACCGAAAGAGAGCGAATTATGGCAAAGAATAAAAAAATATATATAGTCGATGTAACTAACAGGGACGGAGTGCAGACTTCAAGGCTCGGCCTGGCGAAGCTCCAAAAGACTATGATCAATATGTATCTGAACGATATGGGTGTTTGCCAGTCCGAATTCGGGTTCCCCGTGACGCGCCATGAAACCAATTATCTTAACGCTAATCTGGAGCTTGCCGAAATGGGTGTGCTGAAACCCATCGTATTAAGCGGTTGGATCAGGGCCATTAAGCAGGATGTCGAGAAGGCCTGTAAGATGACCAAGGTCGAGAACATGAACCTCTCGATCTCCACGTCCGAACAGATGATAGGCGGAAAGTTCCAGGGAAAGTATACCAAAGAAGATGTCATCAAAGAGATGGTCGAGGCTGTGCATATGGCCCGCAAGCACGGCATAAAGATTTTAGGCGTTAACGCCGAAGACGCATCTAGGACGCATATCGATTATCTGATAAAGTTCTCGCGTGCGGCAAAGAAGGCGGGCGCCGACAGGATAAGATATTGCGATACGCTCGGCCATGATGATCCGTTTACGATATATAACAGGATAAAGATAATCGCGGAAGAAGTGAGGCTGCCGATAGAGCTGCACTGCCATAATGATCTCGGCATGGTCGTGGCCGTTTCGCTCGCCGGCGCCAAGGGCGCGATAGACGGCGGGGTCGACGCGTATATCAACACTACGGTAAACGGCATGGGCGAGAGAGCCGGTAATGCCGATCTCGTCAGCACCATACTTGCGGTAAAATATTCAAGCGGTTTTGCCGGGCGCTACTCACTCGATGAACGCGTGAAGCTTAATCACGCCTGGAAGATATCTAAATATGCCTCCTACGCGTTCGGAGTTCCGATACCGATCAACCAGCCGGGCGTAGGCGCTAACGCGTTCGCGCATGAGTCGGGAATACACGCTGACGGAGCGTTAAAGGACAGGCGCAACTATGAGCTCTATGACTTCGAAGAACTCGGCAGGGGCGAGCCGGAGATCATAGAGACGGGCAGGCAGATAACGGCGGGAGAGTATAGCGGTATAAAAGGTTTCAGGAACGTTTATGATAAGCTTGAAATAAAGTTTAAAGATGACAAGGACGCTACAAAGATCCTGGAGCTTGTCAGGTACGCTAATGTGCACACCCAGAAGCCTCTTACGCAGGATGAACTGTTATTTATCGCGAAATATCCGGAGATAGCGCGTCAGATATTTACGATGACGCCGTAGAAGGAATATTATGCCAAGTTCAGTTATCGTAGGGGCGCAATGGGGAGACGAGGGCAAGGGTAAGGTAATAGATATATTTTCCGCGAAGGCCGACTACATAGTCAGGTATCAGGGCGGCAATAACGCGGGCCACACAGTAGTTATAGGCGAAGATTCCTTTATACTGCATCTGATACCATCAGGCATACTCCACAAAAACAAAATCTGCGTTATCGGTAACGGAGTCGTAATAGATCCCAGGGCGCTCCTGGAAGAGATAGAGATGCTCAAAGGGCGCGCGATAAAAGTCGACGGACGGCTCTTCATAAGCGAAGAAGCGCATGTAATATTGCCATATCATAAACTTCTGGATGAGCTTAAAGAACAAAAGAAGAGGAAGATCGGCACGACCAAGAAAGGTATAGGCCCATGCTATGCGGATAAGGTCGCGCGCAGCGGCATAAGGATAATCGATCTCCTGGAAGAGGACACGCTTAAAGAGAAGTTACGGAATAACCTGGAGGAGAAGAATCTTATACTGGAGAAGATATACGGATCAGAAGGATTTGAGCTCAACTCCCTCTATAAAGAGTATTTGGATTACGGTAAAAAGATAAAGAAATATGTCTGCAATACAAAGCGATTACTTAATGATGCTATAGCTGATAAAAAGCGCGTGCTCTTCGAGGGCGCCCAGGGCACGCTTCTGGACGTCGATTACGGCACATATCCCTTCGTGACATCTTCTAATTCCTCCGCGGGCGGCGCGTCGATAGGTACCGGTGTGGGCCCCAATAAGATAGATAAGGTCATAGGTGTGGTCAAAGCTTACACGACCAGGGTCGGTGAGGGGCCTTTCCCGACAGAGTTCGACGCCGCGCTTATGGAGAAGATCAGGCAGAAGGGCAAAGAGTTCGGCGCTACCACGGGCCGCCCCAGGCGCTGCGGATGGTTCGACAGTGTGGTGGTAAGGCACGCGGTAATGGTAAACGGCCTGGATGAATTGGTAGTCACCAAGCTTGATGTGCTGGATGACCTGGATACCATAATGATATGCACAGGCTATAAATTCGGCGATAAGATATATAACGATTTTCCTTCCAGTATCAAAGTCCTCAACGATTGCCGGCCTATTTACGAAAAATTACCGGGCTGGCGCAAGCCCACTACCAGGATCACCTCTTATTCGAAATTACCGGATAACGCGAAGAAATACCTGAAGAGGATGCAGTATTTATTAAAGACAAAGATAGTGCTCATATCGGTAGGCTCCGAAAGAAGCCAGACATTCTCGAAAGGAGATTGAGGTGCATTTAGATCTTTTAGTTCTTGCCCCTATCGGATCTATCCTGGCCCTTGCCTTTGCGGGGTATCTCGCGATGAAGATATTGAAGACGAGCGAGGGGACCGGCGATATGATAGCTATAGCGGATGCTGTCAGGGAAGGAGCCTACGCATACTTAAAAAGGCAATATTCAGGAGTCGCGATATTCTTCGGCGTCATGTTCCTCGTGCTTATTGCGCTTGCGTTAAGCGGCAAGCTTCCTATATTCGTCCCGTTCGCGTTTTTAACCGGCGGATTCTTCTCGGGCCTGTCGGGTTTTATCGGAATGTCTATCTCGACCAGGTCGAGCGCCAGGACCGCCAATGCCGCAAAAACGAGCCTGAATACCGCGCTTGGCATCGCTTTCTCATCGGGCGCGGTCATGGGACTGGTCGTGGTCGGCCTGGGGCTTCTGGACCTGTCTATATGGTATTATCTCCTGG
Source organism: Candidatus Omnitrophota bacterium (assembly GCA_026387175.1). Lineage (NCBI taxonomy): Bacteria > Pseudomonadati > Candidatus Omnitrophota > Candidatus Omnitrophota bacterium. The sequence continues at coordinate 57,925 of JAPLME010000006.1, read as the reverse complement.
ACTGGTGGTATTCGTCCCATGTGACACCGCATGGTATGGATAAACTTGGCGCGATAACGTCGACTATGCTCTGTTTCGGAATGGGCGCCAGCTCCCAGGCTTTATTCGCCAGGGTGGGCGGAGGAATATTCACCAAAGCCGCCGACGTAGGCGCGGACCTGGTAGGAAAAGTGGAAGCGGGCATTCCGGAAGACGACCCGAGAAATCCCGCGGTTATAGCCGATAACGTCGGCGATAACGTCGGTGATGTTGCCGGAATGGGTGCGGACCTCTACGAGTCATACGTCGGGTCGATAGTCGCTACCTCTGCATTAGGCGTTGCGGCGTTCGGAAGATTGGGCTTAAGTCTGCAGTCTGTAACCATACCTATGGTGATGGCCGCCGTAGGAGTGATGGCGTCGATCGCCGGGACTTTCTTTGTGAAGACAGAGGAGAAGGCCGATCAGGGAGCTTTGTTGACGGCGCTGAGGCGCGGCGTATTCTCCAGTTCCATCATAGTAGCGATCATTTCATTTTTTGTAGTTAAATATAATCTCGGAATGCAGTATATAGGCGTCTATTGGGCGGTCCTGTCGGGCCTTGTGGCAGGAGTCCTGATAGGCCTTTCAACGGAATATTTTACGTCCAGTAAGTACAAACCCACGCGGGCGGTGGCCGCTTCATCTGTTACAGGCCCGGCGACGGTCATAATAAGCGGAATGTCGGTAGGGATGCTGTCTACCGTAGTGCCTGTGATAGTGGTAGCGATCGCGATCATGGCGAGTTACTACATGTCGGGCGGAGCAGCTAACGCGAATTTAGGCCTATACGGCGTCGCCATCTCGGCGGTAGGAATGTTATCGACCCTTGGCATCACTCTTGCTACAGATGCTTATGGACCGGTGGCCGATAACGCGGGCGGAAACGCGGAGATGACGCATCAGCCGAAAGAGATAAGGCAGAGGACGGACGCCCTCGACTCTCTCGGCAATACGACGGCTGCCACCGGTAAAGGCTTTGCGATAGGCTCGGCGGCGCTCACGGCCCTGGCGCTTATCGCGGCATATCGCGATCAGATAGAGATAATGGGCGGGAAGATCGACCTCTCGATGATGAATCCTAAGACGCTGGTGGGCCTATTAGTAGGCGGCATGCTTCCGTTTGTATTCTGCTCTCTTACGATGAGCGCGGTCGGAAGGGCGGCAGGCGCCATCGTGGTCGAGGTGAGGAGACAGTTTAAAGAGATTGTGGGTATTATGGAAGGCAAGGCAAAGCCCGATTACGCGAGATGCGTTAATATCGTTACCGCGGCCGCGCAAAAGGAGATGATCCTGCCGTCCATGTTGGCAATAGCCTCGCCCATAGCGGTTGGAATCCTTGCAGGCGTTGACAGCGTCACCGGAATGCTGGTCGGCGCTACAGTCTCGGGTTTCGTTCTTGCCATAATGATGGCGAACTCAGGCGGATCGTGGGATAACGCGAAGAAATACATAGAAGAGGGTAATTTTGGCGGTAAGGGCTCGGCGGCGCATAAAGCGGGAGTTGTCGGCGATACGGTCGGGGACCCATTCAAGGATACGTCAGGCCCCAGTCTCAATATATTGATAAAACTCATGTCGATGGTCTCCATCGTATTTGCTTCGTTTATCATGAGCTTCACCCTCATCAAATAGATGAACACCTCAAAGAATATACCTCAGCACATTGCGGTAATAATGGACGGCAACGGCCGGTGGGCGGCTCGTAGAGGACTCTCCAGGATAGAGGGGCACCGCGCGGGCATCAAAGCGGCCAGGGAGACTATGCAGGCCGCCAGCGATCTCGGCGTGAAAGTACTGACCCTTTACACTTTTTCCACCGAAAACTGGAAGAGGCCGAAGACAGAGGTCTCCGCGCTCTTTAAGCTCCTGGAACATTACCTGGCGAGCGAAGGCGATAAATTACTTAAGAATAATATCAGATTCCAGGTCATAGGCAGGCTGCGCGAGCTTCCGGATTCTTTGAGAATTAAATTAGAAGCCGAGATAGAGAAGACTAAAAATAATACCGGCCTTATCCTCAATCTCGCGCTTAATTACGGCGGAAGGCCGGAGATAATAGACGCTGTCCGCGATATTGTGAAAGACGTTCGCGAAGGGAAGATAGACCCCGGGGGTCTAGATGAGAAGCTCTTCGCGGATTATCTTTATACGAGGAGACTGCCGGATCCGGATCTGTTGATAAGGACCTCGGGAGAGTTCAGGGTGTCGAATTTTCTTTTATGGCAGATAGCCTACTCGGAGATCTGCGTGGTTGAAAAATTGTGGCCGGATTTTAAAAAAGAAGATTTTGAAAAGTGCGTGCATGACTATCAGGCGAGAGAGAGGAGGTTTGGTGGATAATCGTTCGCTTACAAAAAGAATCATCACCAGCATCCTTGTGACCACTCCTGTCGTCTTGGTGGTATTCTTCTCTCCGAACTGGATATTCACGCTTCTGGCGTCGGCGATGATAGGTGTGAGCTTAAAGGAGTTCTTCGTTCTTGCCGAAAAAAAGAATATAATAGTTTACAAATATTTCGGGATAAGCATAGGAATGCTTATCCCGATCATAATATATTTTCAGAAAGGATATGAAGGGTACTTTACGCTTGAGCCGTTCTTTATAGTCATAGCGTGCCTCTTCATCTTTGTCCTGCAATTCATAAGACGCGACAGCTCTCAGTCGCTTGCCAGTATAGCCGTCACACTATTCGGCCTGTTATACATAGCGTGGTTCTTCTCTTTCTTCGTAAAACTGAAATTCATGCCCCAGGGCGCACTCCTGGTATCTTTCGTGGTGCTTGTGACCAAGATGGGGGATGTCGGAGCGTATCTTGTCGGAAACTTCGCAGGTAAACATAACCTGATACCCAGGATAAGCCCGCATAAGACGGTGGAGGGCACTATGGGCGGCCTTCTATTCAGCGTCTTGACCGCGGTTTTCGGTAAACTCTATCTGCCGAGTTTTCCTATGGGACATCTCGTGGTTCTCGGATTGCTTTTAGGTATACTGGCGCAGGTCGGGGATCTCGCTGAATCGCTTCTGAAGAGAGATTGCGGTGTTAAGGATTCCGGCGCGATCCTATCGGGGTTCGGCGGCATACTCGATCTTATCGATAGCCTTCTCTTCACCGCGCCGATATTCTATTTCTATGTGGAAGTAATGATGAAACGATGAAGAAGATAGCGATATTAGGCTCCACGGGTTCCATCGGTGTTAATACATTAGATGTTATATCCCGCCTTAACGGCAGGTTTAAGGTAACGGCGCTTAGCGCAGATTCCAGCATAGAGCTCCTGGCCAAACAGGCGCGTGTATTCCGGCCGAAAATAGTTTCCGTGGGAAGCGAGGCGCTGGCGCGCAAAGCAAATAGGCTTTTACCTCCGTCCACCGCTATTGTCTATGGGCTCCCGGGTTTACGGGAAATAGCTGCGAGGCGCGATGTCGATATTATCGTCTTTGCCATAAGCGGCACGGCATGCCTCGTCCCGCTCCTCGACGCGATAGAGAATCAAAAAGAGATCGCTCTCGCCAATAAAGAAGCTCTGGTTAGCGCCGGGGGGCTTGTTATGTCCCTGGCCGCGAAGAAGGGCGTAAGAATAATACCGATCGATAGCGAGCATAGCGCGATATTCCAATGCATCGACGGCAAGAGCGATTACGTTTCCAGGATATACCTTACAGGTTCAGGCGGGCCATTGCTGGACGTCAAAAGGGATAAGTTCGATTCTCTTCCTCTTAATTACATTCTGAAGCACCCCAGGTGGAGGATGGGGAAGAAGATAACAGTGGACTCCGCTACGATGATGAACAAAGGGCTCGAGATAATCGAGGCCAAGCACTTGTTCAATATAAGCGAAAAATTGATTGAGGTGCTTATACATCCTGAGGCGATAGTGCATTCTATGGTGGAGTTCACCGATGCGGCTGTGATAGCGCAACTCGGGGTGCCGGATATGAGGCTTCCGATAGAATACGCCCTCACTTTCCCTGAACGTTCGAAGGCGATAGTGGATAGGATAGATTTTTTCAAATGCCGCGCGCTCACATTCCGCAGGCCCGATATAAAGAAGTTTCCCTGTCTGGCGCTTGCGAGGGCTTCTGCCGCCTCAGGCGCGCTGGCTCCGGCCGTGCTGTGCGCATCAGACGAGGAAGCCGTGAAGAATTACTTAGAGGGAAAGATAGGATTCTCGGATATTCCAAAAATAATTGAAAAGGTCCTGGCGAGGCATAGAAATGTCAGAAACGTCATTTCAGTAAAAGACGTTTTGGATGCTGACTCGTGGGCGAGAGAGGAGACCGGAAGATTATGCTATCGTTAGTATCTTTTTTAATCGTCTTAAGCATATTGGTGCTTGTGCATGAGGCGGGCCATTTCATAACGGCAAAGTGTCTCGGAGTGCGGGTGCAGAAATTTTCTTTCGGATTCGGCTCTAAGCTATTTTCCGTAAAGAGAGGCGATACCGAATATATGATATCGGCTATACCTCTCGGCGGTTATGTCAAGATGGCCGGCGACGAGCCGTGGGAGAAGCTCGCCGGCGAGAAGTGGGAGTTCCTGTCGCGAAGTATAGGAGACCGGTTTAAGATAATATTCGCGGGTCCGCTATTAAACTATTTCCTGGCGTTCTTAATATTCTCGGTGATATTCATGTTCGGGAGCCCCACGATGACTACAGAGGTCGGCGGGCTCATGAAGGATTATCCGGCCTCCAAGCAGGGCCTGGCCGTCGGAGACGTAGTTAAGGCGGTCGACGGAAAAGCAGTGAAATACTGGGAGGATATGACCGAGGCTATACATAAACATGACGAAAGCGCTATTAAGCTTACGATAGTCAGGGGAGGCAAGACGTTCGACAAGGAGATAACGCCTATCGTGCGTAAGGCCAAGGATATCTTCGGCGCTGAAGTCAGCATTGCGCTGATCGGCGTGACGCCGTCACAGACGATCGAGAGCGTAAAGTACGGCTTCACCCGGTCGCTCTATATGGGCGGGAGAAAACTGCTGCAGCTGACCGCCGTTACATATAAGGCCCTCTGGTCGATCCTGACAGGAAGGCTTTCCGTAAAAGAATCGCTCACAGGGCCTATAGGGATATTCGTCGTGACCGGACAGGCCGCGAAGATGGGGCTCATCTACATACTGCATCTGATGGGCGTATTGAGCGCGTCGCTTGCCATATTCAATATTCTGCCGCTTCCTATACTGGATGGCGGCCATATACTGTTTCTCGGGATCGAAAAACTCCGCGGCAAGCCGTTATCGCTTAAGGCGCAGGAGGCTATAGCCAATGTCGGCGTAACCCTCCTAATCATGCTGACGATATTCATATTCTATAACGATATTATGAAGTTTGGAGTCTTCGATAAGGTAGCGAAAATTTTTCACCGCTAACACACCCTTGCGTAGGGGTGCCTCGCGGGGACGCGAAATTTCCCCTGCGAGGAAATTTCGCTCGGAAAGATCGCTCGCTCTTTTTGGCATGATAGGAATACCCGGGCCAAAAATCCATGCCCGCTCGCGACTTTCGACGCCCCGCTCAACACCCCTACGCAAGGGTGTGCTGAGTAATCCAAAAATATTCTGGCGAGGGGTGAGTAGAGAGTGAGATTGGGACAGCGACCTGTAAGGCCTAGACAGGATAATAAAAATTCATGGATAATGTATCATGATAAAGCGCAGACGAACGAGACAGGTTAAGGTCGGCGGGGTGAGGATAGGCGAGGATGCGCCTATCTCGATCCAGTCGATGACGACGCCCAGGACAGCGAATGTGAAGGCAACGGTTGCCCAGATCAAGCGGTTAGAGGCCGCCGGCTGCGAAATTGTGAGAGTCGCTATCAAGGATTCTGACGATGCGTTTGCCGTGAAGGCGATAAAGGATAAGGCAAAGATACCTGTTGTCTGCGATATCCATTTCGATTACACCTTAGCGCTCGCCTGCATAAAGGCCGGCGCAGATAAGATTCGGCTCAATCCCGGCAACATCAGAAAGAGAGAAGAGATAGCGGCGGTAGTTAGAGCCGCCTCGAGAGCGCGGATCCCCATAAGGGTAGGCGTGAATTCAGGCTCTGCCGGCGCCGGATCGCCCGATGCGCTCGTCAGTGCGGCGAAGAGGTATATTAAAATCCTTGAAGAACTGGATTTTCATGATATAATCGTATCTCTTAAAGCTTCCGATGTTATCTCGACGGTGGAATCTTACAGAAAGATATCGGGGGCTTGCGACTATCCTCTGCATCTTGGTGTTACTGCGGCGGGTCCGCATGAAGCCGGAATAATTAAATCATCGATCGGGATAGGGGCACTTCTATTGGACGGTATAGGCGATACTATCAGGGTATCTTTAACGGCCGATCCCGTAGAAGAGGTTAGCGCGGCGAAGAGAATTTTAAGCGCTTTAAATTTGAGAAACTTCGGGCCTGAGATAATATCATGTCCGACATGCGGCCGATGTCAGGTCAATCTGTTGAAAATAGTGGCGGATGTCGAACGCAAGCTATCAGCTATCAGCTATCAGCTATCAGCCAGGCGTCCGATCAAGATTGCGGTAATGGGCTGTGAAGTGAACGGCCCCGGTGAAGCCGGGGAAGCGGATATAGGCATAGCGGCAGGCAAGGGTTCGGGCGTATTATTTATTAACGGCAGGATAGTCAGGCGCGTCAAAGAGAGTGATTTTGCGGCGGAACTATTGAAGGAATTGAAGAAAATATGAGATGGTCTAAAAGCTTGATCCCGACACTTAAGGAAGATCCGCAGGATGCGGAGGTGGTAAGCCATAAACTTATGGTACGCGGCGGGTTCATACGAAAACTGGTATCGGGAGTCTATTCATATCTGCCGCTCGGATTTCGCGTGCTTGAGAAAGTAAAAAAGATCATCAGGGAAGAGATGGACGCTAAAGGCAGTCAGGAAGTGCTCCTGCCGGCGATACATCCGCCTGAGATATGGAAGAGGACCGGCCGTTATGATCTTCTCGGGGATGTGCTTATAAAATTTAAGGACAGGCACGGCAAAGAATGCCTTCTCGGGCCCACCCATGAGGAGATAGTGACGGATCTCGTGGCAAACAATGTAAGGAGCTACAAGGAACTTCCTCTTATACTATACCAGATCCAGACAAAGTTCAGGGATGAACCCAGGCCCCGTTTCGGCGTGATGAGGACCTCGGAATTTATAATGAAGGATGCCTATTCTTTCGATTGCGATGTACCGGGCTTGGAAGAGAGCTATAAGAAGATGTACGAAGCGTACTGCAGGATATTCGAGAGATGCGCGCTTCCTTATATACCTGTCGAGGCCGATCCCGGGATGATGGGCGGGAGCATGTCACATGAATTTATGGTGCCGTCCGAAGCCGGAGAGGACAGGATAGTAGTTTGTTCGAAGTGCAAATATTCCGCTAGCACCGAAGTCGCCGCATGTAAATCCAAGACAAAGGGGGGAGCGGCAAAAGAAAAGACACTGCCGATCGCCCAGGTCGACACACCCGGCATAACCACGATCGAGAAAGTGTCTGAACTGCTCAGAGTGGGCGCGGAAAAACTGGTGAAGACGCTCATCTATAAAGCGGACGGCAACACTATAGCGGTACTATTGTGCGGCAGCCATGAAGCGAATGAGACGAAGATTAAGAATTATCTAAAGGCCGCTACGCTTGGGCTTGCGGATGTAAAAACCATAGAGGATGTGACGCATGCCCCGGTCGGTTTTTCCGGACCGGTGGGCTTGAGGAACGTAAGAATAATTGCCGATAATACCGTTCAGGGGATGGCGAATTTTATTACCGGCGCGAATAAAAAAGATACCCATCTCATCAATGTCAATACCGGCCGCGATTTCGAGACCAAAGAATTCGCGGATCTCAGGATGATAACAAAGGACGATGGATGCCCCGCCTGCGGTAAGCCTATAGAAATAAAACAGGCGATAGAGGTCGGCCATACGTTCAAGCTCGGTACAAAATATTCGGATGTGTTAGGCGCAAAGGTACTCGATAAAGACGGTAAAGAGTTGCCGGCGATCATGGGCTGCTATGGGATAGGAGTTACGAGAATACTGGCCAGCGTGATAGAGACGAATAATGATAAGGACGGGATCATATGGCCTTTATCGATAGCTCCGTATCAGGCAATTATTATAGCCCTTAATATGGATGATAAGAAGGTGAAAGAAGTCGCTGAAGACGTTTATGATAGGTTATCCGGCTCAGGTGTAGAGACCCTTTTTGATGACAGGAATGAAACGGCGGGCGTTAAATTCAAAGATGCGGACCTTATCGGTATACCTATAAAAATAGTGGTAGGCGCGAAGAACGCGAAGAAGGGGATCGTAGAGGTGAAGGACCGGAAATCAGGCGTTATTACAGAAGTCGCTGTTAAAGATATAGAAGCTCACCTGAAAACGCTCCTTAAGGCATCCATCCCGGTTTAAAGATAAGCGTAAAATATTTATTTGACAAATATAGGGGTATGTGATAACATTCAAAGTCTTATGAAAACATTTATAGCGAAAGATAAGGATATACAGAAGATCTGGTATATAGTGGATGCCAAGGATAAAATCCTGGGCCGCCTGGCTACCAGGGTCGCAAGTATATTAATAGGTAAGGACAAGGTCATATACTCGCCTCACCAGAACGTCGGGGACGAAGTGATCGTGATAAACGCTAGCAAGATAAAAGTCACCGGTAAAAAACTTGCCCAGAAAGAGTATAAGAGGTATTCGGAATATCCGGGAGGCCTCAATACCGAGAACCTTGAGACCGTCTTAAAGAAAGACCCGGAGCGCGTTATCAGGCATGCGGTCCATGGAATGCTGCCTAAGAACAAACTCGGTGCGAAGATGCTAAAGAAACTCAGGGTCTATGCCGATGATAAACATCCGCATGCTTCTCAGAACCCCAAAGAGCTGATCATAAAGGAAAAAGGACAGAAATAAATGGCGGAGAAAGTTCAATACATAGCTACTGGAAGACGTAAAAATTCAATCGCTCGCGTGAGAATTATGGACGGAGCCGGCAAGATAACCGTCAATAAGAGGCCGTTCGAGAATTATTTCCCCAGGGAGGTCAACCGCCTGGTGATAATGCAGCCTCTGGAGCTTGCCAATCTTGTGTCGAAGCTGGATATATACGCGAACTGCAACGGCGGCGGATTGAGCGGCCAGGCAGGCGCGGTGAAACTTGGAATAGCCAGAGCCCTCGTGAAGATGGACTTAAATCTTAAGGCAGCCATAAAGAAAGCAGGGTTCTTGACACGCGATCCGAGAGCCAGGGAGCGCAAGAAATACGGCAGGAAGAGGGCGAGGAGGAGATTCCAGTTCACCAAGAGATAATCCCGAAACCTTAACAAGGTTTCCCGAAGGCAATTTCGAGACCCACCGGGTCAACTCCGACGATGATTTTAGTTGACACAGTGGGTCTTTTGTTTTAAGATAAATGAATAAACCTCGTCGGGAATTTAAGATAAGGATGGACATAAATATGCTTAAAGTAGGAGTGGTTGGGGCTACAGGATACGCAGGCGAAGAAGTTATTAAGATACTGATACGTCACAAAGGCGTGAAGATAACGGAGCTTTCGGCTATAATCGACAAGGAAGAGCCGATAAGCTCGCTTCTTCCTGTCTTTAAAGGCAAGCTTGATGTCATCTGTAAGAAACCGGACCCGCAAGGGATGGCGAAGAACGTCGATCTCGTATTTTTAGGCCTGCCGCATAAAGTTTCGATGGAGATAGCCCCGGCCTTCCTGAAGGCAGGAAAGCTTGTCGTGGACCTGAGCGCCGATTATAGGCTGGACCCGAAGGTGTACGAGAAGTGGTACGGCATTGCCCATAAAGACACCGCAAATCTCGCCCAGGCTGTTTACGGCCTTCCCGAACTCTATTGCGATCGGATCAAGAAAGCAAAACTTCTCGCAAATCCCGGATGCTATCCGACGAGCGTAATATTGGGCATCGCGCCTATACTTACCGAGAAAGCGATCGATCGGTCGTATATGATAGCGGATTCAAAGAGCGGTGTTACGGGCGCAGGGCGAAAAGCCGACATCGGGCTCATTTTCTGTGAGGTCAATGAGAACCTGAAAGCATACAAGGTCAATGACCATCAGCATAAGCCCGAGATAAATACCATACTTTCACGCGTTGCGGGAGAAGAGATAGATATCGTATTTACGCCGCATCTCATTCCTATGAACCGCGGCATACTTTCGACGATATATTTGAAACTGACGAAGCCCCTTGATACCGAAGCAGCCGTTGATATTTATAAGGCATTTTATAAGGGAAAACCTTTCGTGAGAGTTTACGATACGGGCAAGCTTCCCCAGATCCGGGATGTAGTTGGCACCAATTTCTGCGATATAGGAGTGAAGGTGTCCGGCTCCACGTTGATAGTCGTATCCTGTATCGACAACCTTGTGAAGGGCGCCGCGGGCCAGGCCGTCCAGAATATGAACCTGATGTGCGGGTTTGCTGAAACAGAAGGGTTGCTGTAGAGATGATAACAGTTAAAGGTGGAGTGGCATCGGCCAAGGGGTTTATGGCCAGCGGCGTGAAAGCAGGGATCAAGTTTTCGGGCAGGAAGGACCTGGCGCTTCTATATTCTGAAGTGCCTGCGGTCGCGGCGGGCGCATTCACGACTAATCGGTGCAAAGCATCGCCAGTGAAGATAAGCATGACGCATCTCGGCGGCAAGACCCATCAGGCGATAATCGTTAATAGCGGTAACGCCAATTGCGCGAACGGCAAGACAGGTAAAAAGGATGCTCTGGCTATGGCATCGAGTACTGCTAAGATGCTCGACCTTGATAAGCGTATGGTCCTTGTGGCCTCTACGGGCATAATCGGCGTGAAACTGCCGGTAGGAAAGATCGTTAAGGCGCTTCCGGAGCTTGCTCTAGGACTATCGGAAAAGAATAGCTCCATCTTCGCCGAAACCATAATGACTACGGACACGAAGAAGAAAGAGTTTGTCGTTAAGGTAAAACTTGGCAATTCGGTGGTAACGATAGGCGGCGCGTGTAAAGGCGTGGGGATGCTCTATCCGGAGATGAAGACCGCCAAGCACGCGACGATGCTCGCATTTATAGCTACGGATGTTTCCATATCGAAGAAGATGCTTGAGGAGTCGCTCGAGGAAGCGATATCGAATTCGTTCAATATGGTATCCGCCGACGGCGACATGAGCACGAACGACTCCTGTTTTATAATGGCTAACGGCCTGGCAGGAAATAAGAGGATCACCAACAAGGATAAAGGCTACAAGAAATTTACCGAAGCGCTGAAATATATGGCAGGGGAACTGGCAAAGATGCTTGCCGCCGATGGCGAAGGCGCGACGAAGTTTGTCGAGATAGAGGTGAAGGGCGCAAAGACCGTCGATGACGCCAGGAAGGTGGCGCGCAAAGTATCGACCTCAAATCTTCTGAAGTGCGCGATCTTTGGTACGGACCCGAACTGGGGCAGGGTTGTGGCCTCGGCGGGCGCAAGCGGGGTTGAATTCGATATAGATAAGATGGATATCTATCTGGGGCCGGTCAAAGCCCTTTCTAACGGTGCAATCTGCAAGACTTTTGAAAAAGAGAAAGCAAGAAAATATTTTAAAGATAAGAAAGTTTATATAACGATCGATCTGAAGAGCGGTAAGGCCGGTGCAAAGGCCTGGACCTGTGATTTTTCCAAAGAGTATGTTGCGATAAATTCGGAGTACAGCACTTAATATGAAAGAAGCTATCAAGAAGAGTGAGGTCCTGATAGAGGCACTGCCTCATATCAAAAAGTTCTTCGAGAAGACGATCGTTATAAAATACGGCGGTTCAAGCGTCGACGAGAGGGGGCTGGATCCCGCTATCCTAGAGGACATAATGTTCATGAATTACGCGGGCATGAGGCCCGTGATAGTCCATGGCGGCGGCCCTTATATATCCAAGATGATGAAGAAGGCCGGCATTGAGCCCAAGTTCATCGGTGGCCGCAGATACACCGATGATAAGTCGCTGGCGATCATCGAAAGGGCGCTCGGGACGATAAACGGAAAGATCGTGAATGCCCTGAAGAGCATGGGCGCAAAAGCGTTCGGGATAAGTGGCAGGGAGAACGGCCTAATACGTGTTAAGAAGATAAAGGGCGATATAGATCTGGGTTACGTCGGAGAGGTCACTTCTGTCGACACGACGGTTATCAGGAGATTGATCAGGGACAATATCATACCTGTCATCTATCCGCTGGGTATGGGCCGCGACCATCACGTGTATAATGTGAATGCCGATGATGTGGCGAGCGAGATCGCCGTCGCGTTGAATGCGGAGAAGTTTGTACTGCTCACGAATGTAAGGGGGGTTTTAAGAGACAGGAAGGATCCGGAATCGCTATATAACACTATTACGGCAACCGATGCCGAGAGGCTCATTAAGAGGAAGGTGATAGAGGGCGGAATGATACCTAAGGCCCTCTCCTGCATAAACGCGATAAAGGGCGGCGTCAGGAAAGCGCATATTCTGGACGCGGGCATTCCGCACGCGCTCCTTTTGGAAATATTTACCGATAAAGGTATCGGTACAGAGGTAGTGCGGTAAAGTTGTTATTAATAGAGGATACAAATGGATAAGACCGATAAAGTAATAGCTATGTATGATAAGTATGTGATGAAGACTTACAAGAGAGTTCCTTTATGCCTGGAAAAAGCCAAAGGCGCTATAGCCTGGGATGCCGAAGCCAACAAGTATCTGGACTTCTTCCCCGGCTGGGCGGTATCAGGAATAGGCCACTGCCATCCAATCGTATCGAAAGCGGTTTCTGATCAAGCAAAGCGGCTGATGCACGTATCGAATAACTATTACTCTTTACTGCAGGCCATTCTTGCGAAGGTGATTATCGATAACTCATTCCCCGGCAAGGTCTTCTTCGCTAATTCAGGGGCCGAGGCCAACGAGGCAGCGGTTAAGCTTGCCAGAAAGTACGGACACGAGAGCGGAAGATATGAGATCATAACAATGACAAAGTCGTTTCACGGCAGAACGTTAGCGATGATAACGGCGACAGGCCAGGATAAAGTGAAGATAGGCTTCGAACCTCTCCTGCCGGGGTTTGTTCACGTACCGTTTAACGATATCGACGCCGTTAAGAACGCCGTTAATAAAAAGACAATAGGCATAATGCTTGAGCCGATACAGTGTGAGGGCGGCATTAATATACCGAGCGTTGACTACATGAAAGCGCTGCGACAGTTTTGCGATCAAAAGGACCTGGTCCTGATATTCGATGAGGTGCAGACGGGTATGGGGAGGAGCGGTAAGATGTTCGCCAGCCAGGTATTCGGAGTTACTCCCGATGTCATGACGCTTGCAAAATCTTTAGGCGGCGGGCTTCCGATAGGAGCCTGTGTTGCCCGGGAAAAATTCCAGGATGTGCTTACGCCCGGAACGCATGCTTCGACGTTCGGCGGCTCACCCATAGTTTGCGCCGCGGCATTGGGCGTCTTCGAAGCGATAAAGAAAGAGAAGCTGCTTGCCAATACAAATAAAATGAGCGCTTATTTAAAGAAGAAACTCGAGAGCCTGAAGGCAAAATATCATTTCATAAAAGAAGTGAGATGTGTGGGGCTCATATTCGGAATCGAATTATCGATAAAGGGTGAAGATATTTATAAAGAATGCCTGAAAGAGGGCCTATTGATAAATTGCACGCAGGATACGGTGCTTCGCATAATGCCTCCGATGACGGTCGCCAAAGCCGAAATTGACAAAGCGATCGCGATACTCGATAAGGTGCTGGCAAAGTTTTAAATAAAGAAAAGAGGGTTTTTGAGATGAAAAAAGATCTGCTATCAATACAGGACCTCGGTTCTCAGGAGATCTTTGAAATAATCAATTTAGCCGAAGATATAAAGGCCAACCCCTCCAGATATCAGGACGCGCTTAAGGGTAAGTCGATAGGCCTTATTTTCCAGAAACCGTCGAACAGGACTCGTGTCTCTTTTGAGATAGGCATGTTCCAGATGGGGGGCCATTCTATATATCTGGGCTCAAGCGAGATAGGGATGGGCGGCAGGGAATCGGTAAAGGATGTGGCATGCGTGTTATCGCGATACCTGAACGGGATAGTTGCCCGGACCTACAAGCATGAGGTCATAGAGGAGCTCGCGCGATATGCGTCGATCCCTATCATCAACGGATTGAGCGATATGGCGCATCCGTGCCAGGCGCTGGGTGATATATTCACCATAGAAGAGAAGTTCGGGACGCTGGAGCGCATCACGATAAGCTACATCGGCGATGGTAATAATGTGTTGAATTCGCTGATGTGCCTTGCCTCGAAGCTCGGCATCGACATGAAGGTCGCGACGCCCAAACATTATGCTCCCGATAAGGAAGTGATAAGCATAGCAAGAGCGTTTGCCGCGAAGTCCGGGGCGAATCTGGATATCTCCAACGATCCTAAGAGAGCGGCAAGGGACGCGGATGTTCTTTATACGGACGTCTGGGTGAGTATGGGCCAGGAGAAAGAGGCGGCTAAGAGAATAAGGGAATTTAAGCGTTTCCAGCTGAACGATAAACTTGTGAAGCTGGCGAAGAAGACGCATGCCGTTATGCATTGTCTTCCGGCTCACCGCGGACAGGAGATATCCGATTCCGTCATGGATTCCAGACACTCTATAGTCTATGACCAGGCAGAGAACAGGATGCATGTGCAGAAAGCGATACTGTTAAAACTTTTAAAGTGATCGGGAGAATTTAAGATGAGAGAGAAAGTTGTTCTTGCGTATTCCGGCGGGTTAGATACGTCTGTGATCATAAAATGGCTGACGAATAGAGGCTATGACGTAATCGCCTATATGGCGGACGTCGGGCAGGGGTCCGATTTTGCTTCTTATAAGAAGAGGGCACTGAAGACAGGCGCGGTAAAAGTCATCGTCGATGACCTCAAGGATGAGTTCGTGAAGGACTTTGTCTTTAAGGCGCTAAAGGCCGATGCCGTCTATGAATCCGGATATCTTCTTGCGACGGCGCTATCTAGACCGCTTATAGCTAAGGGGATGGTGAAGCTCGCTCATAAAGAGCATGCCGGTACTCTCGCGCACGGATGCACCGGAAAAGGCAACGACCAGGTGAGGTTTGAAGTAACTATACGTTCTCTGGATCCCGGCTTGAAGATAATGGCCCCGGTAAGAGAATGGGAGCTCAAGACGAGAACGGAAGAGATCGAATACGCGAGAGAGAATAATATACCGATCGATGCCAGCAAGAAGAAGCCTTACTCGATCGATGTAAATCTCTGGGGGATATCGATTGAGAGCGGGAAGCTGGAGGATCCTTATTATGAACCCGACGAAGATATATATCAGCTCACTAAGAGCGCGGACGCTTCACCGTCCAAGCCTGCTTACGTAGAGATAGAATTCAAGAAAGGCATACCGGTGAAACTTAACGGTAAGGCGATGAAGGGCGTGGATCTCATCCTTAAACTCTCCAAGATAGCGGGTGAGCATGGGGTGGGAAGAAGCGATATGATAGAGAACAGGCTCATCGGTATAAAGTCCAGGGAGATATATGAGGCTCCGGCGGGATGGACGCTTCTTACCGCTCACAGGGCGCTCGAGAGCCTGGTGCTCGACAGAGAGCTCGCTCACTTCAAGGCCCAGATAGCGCTGAAGTACGCGGAGCTCGCCTATTACGGGTTGTGGTATACTCCGCTTAAGGAAGCGCTCGATAAATTTGTAGACGAGACACAGGATAAAGTCAACGGTACGGTCCGGTTGAAGCTTCACAAGGGGAGATGCTCGATAGCGGGTAGAAAGAGCCCTGACTCTATGTATAAGAAATCCCTTGCGACTTATGAGGAGGGCGATCTCTTCGATCAATCTCTCGCAAAAGGATTTCTGGATCTATGGGGCCTGCCGTACAAGGGCCTCTATAAAGGCAAGATATAATTAAAAAGAGGTATATATGGCTAAGAAGTTATGGGGCGGAAGGTTCGCGAAAAAGACCGATCCTCTGGTAGAGGAATTCTCGCGGTCTATACAGTACGATCATAAACTGGCGAAATACGATATCTTCGGTTCCATCGTGCATGTTCAGATATTGAAGAAGGCGAAGTATTTAACGTCCCGGGAGGCCGGCAAGCTTACGAAAGCGCTTAAGCGCATTTACGCGGCTGTTATTAAAGGAACGTTCAAATACGACGATCAGTGCGAAGATATACATACGGATATTCAGAATAAGCTTCTGGGTGCTACGGGGGACCTTGCCCTCAAACTTCATACGGCAAGATCCAGAAACGATCAGGTAGTCTTTGCCGTCAAGGTATACTGTAAGACGGAACTGGCCAAACTGGTCGCTCAGATCGTCCGGCTTGAAGCGGCGATAAATACCTTTGCGCTCAAAAATAAAGATCTGGTACTGCCGGGCTTCACGCATATGCAGCACGCTCAACCGGTCTACGCTAAGGATTATCTGAACGCCCACGTACGGATGTTAAACAGGGACGGCGCAAGGCTTGCCTCCATTTCAAATAATATAAAACTTACGATGGGCGCCGGGGCGCTGGCGGGCACGCCCGTGGCCTCCGGCTTTTATAATGTGGCCATGCCCGGCTTTAAGATAGAAGCTGCGGCTAATTCGCTTGATGCGGTCAGCGACAGGGACTTCGTGATAGAGATATTGAGCGCGCTGGCGATCCTGGGGATGCATCTATCGCGCCTCTCCGAAGACTTCATTATATGGTCGACGAAGGAGTTCGACTTTATAGAGATCGACGAAGCTTTCTGCACCGGCAGTTCGCTCATGCCACAGAAGAAGAATGCCGACTCACTGGAGCTGATAAGGGGCCGGACAGGTCAGCTCTACGGGAACCTGATGGCGGTACTTACCGTGATGAAAGGCTTGCCGCTCGCCTATAACAGGGACATGCAGTGCGATAAGGAGCCGCTCTTTAGCTCTATAGAGACAGCGCTGACCGAGCTGGAGATATTGACGGGGATTATCACAACGCTGAAATTTAACAAGGCAAAGATCGAGGGACATCTCGAGGACGAGTCGCTATACGCGACGGATCTCGTCTATTATCTCGTGGATAAGCTTGTGCCTTTCAAGGCGGCTCATACGATCGTCGGCAAGCTGATAAAATATTCCATTGATAACAATATCGAGATAAAGAGCATGAGCCAGACGGAGCTCGGTAAATTCTCGGGAAAATTCGAAAGGGAAGAGATCTTGAAGCTGTTTAACCCGAAAGTTTCGGTAGAGGCGAAGAGATCCATAAAAAGAAAGTAGAGAGCCGGACAATGCATGAATTCAGTTTCAAGGACAATGAGTTTTATTGCGAAGATATTAAGGTGGCCGACATAGCTTCGAAGGTCGATACGCCGTTCTATCTCTATAGTTACAAGACGCTGATAGACCATTATAAGAAACTGAAGACGGCGTTTAAGCCTATAAATCCCCTCATCTCTTTCTCGATGAAGTCCAACTCCAACCTTGCGGTGGTCAGGGCGCTTGTGAAGAGCGGCGCCGGCCTCGATATCGTGTCGGGCGGAGAGCTTTACAGGGCGCGCCTGGCCGGGGTCGATCCGAAAAAGGTCGTCTATGCGGGCGTCGGCAAAAAGCCGGATGAGATCAGGGACGCGATAAAGTTCGGGATACTCTTCTTCAATGTGGAATCGGAGGATGAGCTTGATGAGATCCAGCGCATAGCCCATAAGCTCGGCAAGAAGGTCAATGTAGCTCTAAGGATAAACCCGGACGTCATCCCGAAGACACATCATTACGTCGCGACCGGTAAGGGCGGTACGAAGTTCGGCCTCGATTTCGATACGGTGCATAAGATATTCAATATGAGGTGGAAATATCCTAACCTCAATTTAAACGGGGTGCATGTGCATGTGGGATCGCAGATATTGGACGCGGGCCCTTTTGAGGATGCGATAAAGAAGATATTGGAGTTTCTGAAGGCCCGCAGGATAGAAGTGGAATATTTCAATATCGGCGGAGGGCTGGGGATCATGTACTCGATAGAAAACCCTCAGACGGCCAAGAGCTTTGCGAAGAAAGTGATGCCGTTGCTCATGGCCTCCGGACTTAAGATAATACTTGAGCCGGGAAGATTCATTTCCGGCAATAGCGGTGTCCTTGTGACGCGCGTTATATATACGAAGAGGACTCCGAGAAAGAAGTTCGTGATAGTCGATAGCGGCATGAGCGACCTTATACGGCCGAGCCTCTATGAGGCGTACCACAAGATAGTGCCGGTGAAAGTGGCCGAGAATAGTTCCGAGACTTGCGAGAAAGTGGACATCGTCGGTCCGATATGCGAGTCCGGCGACTTCCTCGGGAAGGAGAGGTTCCTCCCGCAAGTCTCCAAGGGCGATCTTCTGGCCGTCATGGGCGCCGGGGCATACGGGTTCACTATGTCCAGTAATTATAATGCGAGGCCGCGGCCCGCTGAGGTGATGGTTATAGATAAAGATTTTTATGTAGTGCGCAGGCATGAGACATATAAGGATCTCGTCAAAGGCGAGACCATACCGAAAGCATTGAAATAGATGGGCACTCTGAAATTCACTAAAGCGGTAGCTACGGGAAACGACTTTATCATAGTCGATAGCCGCGAGGTTTCGCTTAAGGACCTGCCGGCCTTAGCCAAGAAGGTGTGCGATCGCAAGTATTCGATAGGCGCCGACGGGCTGCTCGTTGTCGAAAGCTCGAAAAAGTGCGATTTCAGGATGCGAATATTTAATCCCGACGGCAGTCAGGCCCATATGTGCGGTAACGGTTCCAGATGCATCGCGCTTTACGCCGCAGAGAAGAAGATAGCTAAGAGAGAGATGACTATAGAAACGTTGGCCGGGGCATTAAAGGCGAGCGTAAAAGGCGAATTGGTTAAAGTGATGCTGACGGAGCCGAAAGATATACGATGGAACCTCTGCCTGATGATACATAAGTGCCCGTATAAACTCAATTTTGTCAATACCGGAGTACCTCATGTGGTCCACTTCGTTGAAGATCTCGATAAGGTGGACGTCAAGAATATCGGTTCGCATTTACGCAATCACGGTGAGTTCGCGCCGGAAGGCACCAATGCCGATTTTGTGCAGGTCAACGGCAAGAACAGTATAAAAGTGAGGACGTATGAGCGCGGAGTGGAGGATGAGACGCTTGCCTGCGGCACCGGCTCGGTCGCCAGCGCCCTCATCTCGGCTGAACGCGAAGGCATGGCTTCGCCCGTTACCGTCCATACGCGCGGCGGGGAGAAGCTCAAAGTATATTTTAATAAGGTGGGAAGCAATTTCAAAAATATCTATCTTGAAGGAAAAGCGAAACTCGTTTACGAAGGAGTGATAAATAATGTTTAAAGGTTCGATGGTGGCATTAGTTACGCCGTTCAGACAAGGTAAAGTCGATGAGAAGGCGCTCGAAAATCTGGTCGAATTTCATATAAAGAACGGCACATCCGCGCTCGTGCCTTGCGGCACCACAGGCGAATCCGCGACGCTCTCCTATGAGGAACATGATAGGGTCATAGAGCTCACGGTAAAGTATGCCAAGGGGCGCATCCCGGTGATCGCCGGGACCGGCTCAAATTCTACCGACGAGGCGATAGCGCTCACCAGGCATGCGAAGAGCGTGGGAGCTCAGGCCTCACTGCAAGTAAGCCCGTATTACAACAGGCCTACGCAGAAGGGCTTGTACCTGCATTTTAAGAAGATAGCAGAGAACGTTGATATTCCCATAATACTTTATAATATCGCCTCCCGCACGGGCGTCAATATAGAGCCCGAGACGTTCGTGAAGCTTGCCGAGATCAAAAATATTATCGGAGTGAAAGAGGCAAGCGGAAGCCTTGAACAGATGGCGAGGATCAGGAATCTATGCCCGAAGGATTTTCTGCTGATATCAGGTGATGACGCCCTCACTCTGCCGGTTATGGCAATAGGCGGCGTCGGAGTTATTTCGGTGGTCGCGAACATAGTTCCGCGTGATGTGGCGGACCTCTGCGCTGCCTTCGAGAAAGGCGACGTCAGGAATGCTGAGAAGATTCACTACAGGCTGCTCAATCTCGTGAAGGCGATGTTTATAGAGACCAACCCGATACCGGTGAAGACTGCGATGGCCCTGATGAAGATGTGCGAGGGCACTTTAAGGCTTCCGATGTGCGAGATGGTTATGGAAAACAGGGAGAAGTTAGTCAAGACGCTGAAGGAATATAAGCTGATCTAATATTGGAGTAAAGCATGATCAAAATATGCGTAAGCGGTTCAAAAGGAAAGATGGGCTCAAAGATAATCGAGCTTTTGAAGGATGACGCCCAGCTCGAGTTGTCCGGAGGTTTTGACGCGGGAGACGAGCCGCAGGGACCGGTAGAGTCCTGTGACTGCCTGATAGAGTTCACGACGCCGGAGGCGACGGTAGTAAATCTGGAACTCTGTGAAAAACTGGGCAAGGCGATAGTGATAGGCACTACAGGGCTTTCCCATGCTCAAGCAGATCGGGTTAAGGAAGCCGCAAAGAAGATACCGGTGGTCTTTTCCCCGAACATGTCAGTTGGCGTGAATCTATTATTCAAGATGATAGCGGACGCCGCCAGGGTACTCGGCTCCGAATATAATATCGAGATAGTCGAGGCGCACCATATCCATAAGAAAGATTCTCCGAGCGGGACCGCGAAAGAGATGGCTCGCATAGTGAAGGCGGAGAAGGGTAATATTGACATTCCGATTGAGTCCGTCCGCGAGGATGAGATCGTTGGAGAACACACTATTACATTCGATAGCGATCTGGACCTGATCGAGATAACGCATAGCGCCAAGTCGCGGGACATATTCGTGAGGGGAGCTCTCAAGGCCGCGAAGTTTATCGTGGGAAAGCCGGCTGGACTCTATACTATGAAAGACGTCCTCGCTCTTTAAGATTTTTCGGCTCAAGCGCAAGTCTAGAGCCTTCGGGCACTTGCTTCCGCTTGTCGCAGTTTATCCCTCGCGGGGCAGTGCTTCGCAGGGACGCAAAATTTCCCCGGCGTGGAAATTTTGCTCGGAAAGGTCGCTCGCTCTTTTTGGCGTATAAGAATATAAGGGCCAAAAATCCATGCCCGCTCGCGACTTTCGACGCCCTGCTTAGCACTGCCCCGCGAGGTATTACTGAGTGGCATCGAAAGCATCGCCCGAAGGTGCTACTACCGACTGAGCCGAAAAATCTTTATGGGAGCATAGATGAAAATATCCTGGTGGGTGAGAAGGAGCAGGAATTTTTTAGGGGTGACGCTCTTTCCAGCCTTTTTTCGAATAAGAGGCGGTACGTAGTGGGGCTTGTCACGATCGACTAGTGTTACGCGCAAGGGTACGGGACACAGCCTCGCATAGGAAAAAAGGCGAAAGAGCGGCAGGACCCCTAAAAAATTCGTGAGCAACAAAGATCCAAAAAATATTTTCGCTGTAGAGAAGAATATTTTCAGTGCGAACCATAACTTCGGTTCAGGTCAAAACTAGATTCGAAGAATATTTCAGTTAGGGAGATTGACATGCGAATAGAAAGATCCGAGAGGTTGAAGAAGCTGCCGCCGTATCTCTTCGTCGAGATAGACAGGGCGAAGAAGAAGGCGCGCGAGGAGGGCAGGGATATAATCGACCTGGGCATCGGCGACCCCGATATGCCCACGCCGAACTTCATTATCGATGCCATGAATAAGGCGATGCGCGATCCTAAGAACCATCGCTATCCTCTCGACGCTGGACTTTCTGAATTCAGGCAGACCTGCTCCAAGTGGCTCAAGAAGCGTTACGGCATCGATCTCGATCCCGATAACGAGATATTGCCGCTCATCGGGTCGAAGGAAGGCATCGCGCACATTCCTCTTGCGTTCGTGAACCCGGGAGATGTCGTGCTGGTCCCGGATCCCTGCTATCCGCCTTATAAGTCGGGGACATGGTTTGCGGGCGGGGAAATTGAGCTTATGCCTCTTGAGGAGAAGAACCATTTTTTGCCCGACCTGAAGGCCATCAACCATAATATCCTGCATAAAACGCGCATGATCTTTATCAACTATCCCAATAATCCGACCGGCGCGGTATGTGATAAGCGTTTCTTCGAGCATGTCATCGACTTCGCGAAAAAGCATAATATAATAGTTTGCCACGACGCGGCGTATTCCGAGATGGGATACGACGGCTATAAGGCTCCGAGCATATTTGAAGCCGAAGGCGCGAAGGATGTGGCCATAGAATTTCATTCGCTCTCTAAGACATTCAATATGACCGGCTGGAGGATCGGCTATGCCTGCGGCAATCCTGAACTTATCTCGGGCCTTGCAAAAGTAAAATCCAATATAGATTCCGGAGTATTTTTCGCGATACAATGGGCCGCCCGCGCCGCTCTTGAAAATTATGACAGGTACATTAAATCCGCGCTGAAGATCTATGAGGAGAGGCAGGATACCTTAGTGGGAGGCTTGCGGTCGCTCGGTTGGAACATAGAGAAGCCGAAGGCGACATTCTATGTGTGGTTCAAGGTCCCGCCCAGACACACTTCCGCGTCGTTCGCGAAAGAGCTTCTGGACAAATGCGACATCGTGGTGACGCCGGGAAATGGTTTCGGTAGGAACGGCGAAGGCTATATAAGGATGGCGATCACCGTAGATAAGAAGCGTATTAAAGAAGCGATAGAGCGCATCAGAAAAAGATTAATATAGAATCTGTGTAATATGACGATCTGTTATATAGGTATCGGCTCTAATCTGGGAGACAGGCGCCGGTATATAGACAGGGCGATCCGGAGTATAGAAAGAAGCCCCGGTATACATTTGAAGCGCGCGTCTTCGATCTATGAGACCGATCCTATGGGCGGAGTTCCGCAGGGTAAATTCCTGAACGGTGTTCTGGAGATAGAGACCGCGCTTACGCCGAAAGCGCTTTTGAAAAAATTGAACGGAATAGAAGAAGCTCTCGGGCGCAAAAGAGCGGTTAAGAACGGCCCGAGGACGATAGACCTGGATATCCTGTATTACGGTGAGGAGATAATAGACGACGGCGATCTGGTTATTCCGCATCCCAGGATAAATGAGAGAGAATTCGTGCTGAAGGGCTTGCGCGAACTGAACAGAGCGTAAAGGTATTCGGATGAAATTAGTCGACGGCATTTCAAGGATGACCACTCTCGTAAAGATGTTGAAAAAGGAAGGCAAGACGATAGGCTTCGTCCCGACGATGGGTTATCTTCACGAAGGGCATGTGAGCCTTGTGAAGGCGGCCAGGAAGCATACCGACGTGGTCATTATGAGCATATTTGTAAACCCGCTGCAGTTCGGGCCGAAAGAAGATTATGAGAAATATCCGCGCGACATTAAGCGCGATGAAGCTATGGCCGGGGACGCGGGCGTCGATGTGATATTTTATCCTTCCGTGAAGGATATGTATCCGGAAGGATACGCTACGTATGTTAACGTCGAAAGCCTGACAGACTCGCTTTGCGGAGCCTCACGCCCGGGACATTTTAAAGGCGTTACTACCGTGGTTGCGAAGCTGTTTAATATAGTAAAGCCCGATGTGGCATACTTCGGACAGAAGGATGCCCAGCAGGCGGCGGTTATAAAAAAGATGGTTCGTGACCTTAATATGGACATTGAGATAAAATCGGTGCCGATAATCCGTGAGACGGACGGCCTCGCCATGAGCTCGCGCAACGTGTATCTGTCCGAGGATGAGAGGCGCCAGGCGCTAGTATTGAATCAATCTTTAGAAAAGGCGTTGTCGCTTGTAAAAGCCGGCGAGAGGGATCCTGCGAATGTGATCAAAGCGATGAAGGAGCTTATAGCGCGGAAACCTCTGGTTAAAGTAGATTATATATCGATAGTTGATGCTAAAGACCTTAAGGATCTGTCCAGTATATCCGGCGAAGTCCTTGTAGCGCTTGCCGCATTTGTGGGTAAGACAAGGCTTATAGATAATACAATCATAAAGGTGTGACCCAGTGAATACCCAAAAACAGGATAAGGGCGATATAAAATACAACGAAGCCCTGAAGAAGAAGATAGAGAAGCTTAAAAAGAGCCGCAACGCCGTCATCATCGTCCATAACTATCAGCGCGACGAGATACAGGAGATAGCCGACATATCCGGAGATTCGCTGGCGCTCTCCCAGGCCGCAGTCAGGACAGACGCCGACGTTATAGTATTTTGCGGAGTTCAGTTTATGGCGGAGTCAGCCTCGATACTGAACCCCGATAAGAAAGTGCTGCTGCCCGTAATGGAAGCCGGATGTCCGCTGGCCGATATGATAACCCCGGAGAAACTTAAGGCCAAGAAGGCCCAATATCCGGGAGCCGCGGTGACATGCTATGTAAACTCGAGCGCTGAAGTGAAAGCCGAGAGCGATATAGCGTGCACATCGTCGAATGCCATAGAGGTCGTAAGATCCCTTAAGGAGAAAGATGTGATATTCGTTCCCGATAAGAATCTGGGCAGATACGTCCAATCCCAGGTTCCGGAAAAGAATATAATATTGTGGGAAGGTTTCTGTCCGACGCATATCAGGGTCCAGGAGGAGGATGTCGTAAAGGCAAAAGCCCTTCATCCGCTTGCCGAGGTTATAGCCCATCCCGAATGTAATCCTGAAGTATTGACACTGGCCGACCACATATGTTCTACGGGCGGAATGTTCACTTACGTAAAGAAGTCGCCGTTGAAAGAATTCATCATAGCGACGGAATCCGGTATGTTGTACAAATTACAGAAAGAGAATCCCGATAAGAGATTTTATCTTCCGACTCCGCACCTCGTTTGCGCGAATATGAAGCTGATAACGCTGGGGTGGGTGGCCCACAGCCTCGAGAAGATGGTCTATGAGATAAAAGTGGCGGATGATATCAGGACAAAGGCTAAGAAGGCTCTCGACAGGATGTTGGCTGTTACCGGAGAGAAGAGCGCGGCCGCTATATCGGGTTATTGATACCAATGGCTTACATGAAGAAGATTAAAGTCGGGATAATAGGTTGCGGTGTTATCGGAACCAGCATTGCCATCGCATGCCGCTCCAGGCTTGCGTACGCGGTAGAGCTGGCGGGGGTATGTGACATAGATGAGAATAAAATTCTCGCATTGAACCGTTCTTTGAAGGAAAATGTCCGGGCCTTAAAACTCGATCAGCTTATTAAGAAAACGGACCTGGTGATCGAGGCCTCAAGCGCCCTCGCCTCTTCGAAAATAGTTGAAAAATGCGTGGAAAATAATAGAGATTGCCTTATCATGAGCGTGGGCGGGTTGTTAGGGCAGGAGGGGCTGCTGAAAAAGGCGGGTGAGAAGGGCGTAAAAGTGTATATACCCAGCGGAGCCGTTTGCGGCATCGATGCCCTTAAGGCAGCTTCAATAGGAAAGATCGCATCCGTGACATTGACTACGCGAAAGCCGCCGAAAGGATTGGAAGGCGCGCCCTATTTGACCAGTAAGGGAATAGATGTGCGCGCTATCACGAAAGAGACCGTTCTTTTCGAGGGAAGCGCCAGAGATGCCGTTAAAGGTTTTCCGGCCAACGTCAATGTCTCCGCCGTTTTGAGCCTTGCCGGTATAGGCGCCGCGAGTACTAAGGTGCGTATAGTGACATCGCCTGATTATATAAGAAACACACATGAGGTGGAGATAATAGGCGATTCAGGCCGTATAACCACCAGGACGGAAAATGTGCCGTCGGAGTCCAACCCCAAGACCAGTGCGCTTGCGATATACTCAGCAATAGCGACGCTGGAGGGGATAACAAGAAGCGTGCGGATAGGGACATGAGGCCGCTCACAAAGACCGGCAATTATATCTCCACCCGGATCGGCCGGGCGATAGCCGATTATAAGCTCATAGAGGATAAAGACAGGATACTCGTCGGCGTATCGGGCGGTAAAGACAGTCTTGCTCTTGTCCATCTGCTGAATGAACGCAAAAAGTGGGCGCCGGTGGCATATGAGCTGATCGCGATGCATGTCGAGACAGACTATGATTGCGTTTCCGCGGATAAAAGAAGGCTAAAGCGGTTCTTTAAAAATATCGGAGTGAAATGCGTCTTTGAAAAGATAAAGATCCGTGAGGAGGAAAGAGGGCCGTCATGTTTCTGGTGCTCGTGGAACAGGCGCAAAGCGCTCTTTCTGGCCGCTAAAAAACTTAAATGCAACAAAATTGCCCTCGGACATCACAAGGATGATATTATAGAGACGCTGCTCCTGAATATTTTATATCAGGGAGAGTTCTCGGCGATGAACCCCAGGCAGGAGATGTTCAAGGGGAAGCTCACCATAATAAGGCCGCTCTGCCATGTCGAGGAGGCATCGACCCGGAAATTCGCGAAAGAGATGTGTTTTCCCGTTACCACTGAAACGTGCCCGGCGGCGGAAACCTCAAAGCGGCGGATGATGAAGAATTTTATAAAGGGCGCTGAAAAAGGCTGTAAGGACGTTAAGACGAACATATTCAGGAGCATGTCGAGAATAAACAGGGAGTATCTACAAGTCTAATCAGTAAATTTATATTTTGAAGGGAGGTGAAATAAATGGCAGAGAAGGTCGCGAAGGTAGGTATAAAGCGTAAAAAGGGCTATCTCTATTACGTCGATAAGAAGGGTAATGTCGTCGAAACGAAGATGGCTAGAGGAAAATCCAAGGGCGGCGGCGGCAAGGTGGTCGCGAAGCCTGCAGTAGAGAAGGAGTCAGGATACCTCTATTTCATCGATAAGAAAGGCGATGTTTCAAGAGCAAAGATGCTGGTCGGCGGAAAGAAGAAGAAAAAAAGGAAATAGTTCCCGCCGTTGGTAATATAAAATCTGCTCGGAGAGAGCGCATAATGGGCGCTTCCTTCGAGCAGGTTTTTTATTGGAAGTTAGATGTCTTTAGCATATAATATTATCATATATATGGAAAAAAACGCGATCATCATAAAGGGAGCAAAAGAGCATAACCTGAAGAACATAGATCTGGAGATCCCGCGAGATAAGCTTGTTGTGATAACGGGACTCTCCGGCTCAGGTAAATCGTCGCTTGCCTTCGACACCATATATGCCGAAGGGCAGCGCAGGTATGTGGAAAGCCTCTCAAGCTACGCCAGACAGTTCCTGGAGCAGCTCCAGAAGCCGGATGTTGAGTATATCGAGGGCCTCTCTCCCGCTATAAGCATAGAGCAGAGGACCGCCGGATCGAATCCGCGGTCGACGGTAGGAACGCAGACGGAGATATACGATTATCTGCGGCTCCTCTTTGCGCGTATAGGCATCCCGCACTGCCCCAAATGTAAAAAAGTCATAAAGAGGCAGACATCCCAGGAGATAGTCGAGCAGATCTCGAAGCTGCCTGCCCAGACCGGCGTCCTGATACTGGCTCCTGTTATTCGCGGCAGGAAGGGTGAGCATAAAGAGCTCTTCCAGAAGATAAAGAAAGACGGTTTTATAAGGGTCAGGGTTGACGGCAATATACATGAGCTCGAAAAAGCGATAGCGCTTGATAAAAACAGGACGCACAACATCGAGATCGTCGTAGACAGGCTGATATTGAAGTCCGGCATAAAGAAGAGGCTTACGGATTCTGTCGAAACGGCGCTTGAGATGGGCAAGGGCATAATACTTGCAAGCTTCGAGACCGCCGGGAAATCCGAGGATATTCTGTTCAATGAGCAATACGCATGTGTAGATTGCGGGATAAGCCTCGGAGAAATATCTCCCAGGATATTTTCGTTCAATTCGCCGTACGGCGCGTGTCCGGCCTGCGTCGGGCTCGGAAACAAGATGGAGATAGATCCGGAGTTGGTCATTCCGGACAAGACGAAGAGCGTTATCGACGCGGTCGACGCCTGGCGGCGCGGCGGAAAAGGGCTCTATATCTATTACAGGCGCCTCTTGCGGTCGCTCGGCAATAAATACGGGTTCGATGTCCGTACCCCTTTTAAAGATCTGCCGAAGAATATAAAGAGGCTCGTGCTGTACGGAGAAGAGAGCGGAGGCTATTACGCTTTCGAAGGTGTGATAAAGAACCTCGAGAGGCGTTTCCGTGAAACGGAGAGCGAGTTCATAAAGACCGAGATCAATAAATATATGTCGGTCCTGCCATGCCCGGTATGTAAGGGTTCGCAGCTTAAGGAGGAGTCTCTCGCGGTCACTATCCAGGGCAAGAACATCTTTGAAGTGTCGACGATGTCGATAAAAGATCTGAAGGATTTTCTTTCAACGATGGATCTGACAGAGACGGAAAAGACGATATCCCATCAGGTATTGAAAGAGATAATAGCGCGTTTGCAGTTCATGGTGAATGTTGGCCTCGATTATCTTACACTCGACAGGCGCAGCTTTACTCTCTCCGGCGGCGAAGCCCAACGCATCAGGCTTGCTACTCAGATAGGCTCGGGGCTCGTGGGGGTTATTTATATACTGGATGAGCCGAGCATAGGGCTTCATCAGAAGGACAATAATAAGCTTTTGGATACGCTGAAGAGGCTGAGAGATCTTGGTAATACGCTGATAGTGGTAGAGCACGATGAAGCTACGATACGCCTTGCCGACCATATCATAGATCTGGGCCCCGGCGCAGGAGAGCACGGCGGCAGAGTTATTGTCAGCGGCAGCCTGAAAGATGTACTCGCTTCGAAAGAGTCTCTCACGGGAAAGTATCTGCGGGGCGAGCTTAAGATAACAATCCCGCCGGAACGTAAAAAGCCGACGTCCAAGAAACTGAAGATATTCGGCGCAAGAGAGCATAACTTAAAGAATATAGACGTCGAGATACCTCTCGGCCTCTTCGTCTGCGTTACCGGCGTATCGGGCTCGGGCAAGAGCACGCTGGTGGACGACATTCTCTATAAATCGCTGGCAAGGAAATTCTACCGTTCCAGAGAGACGCCGGGTGAACATAAAAAAATAGACGGCATGCAGCATATAGACAAAGTGATAGTTATAGACCAGTCGCCCATAGGACGCACACCGCGTTCAAATCCCGCCACTTATACAGGCGCGTTCGCCCCGCTGAGGGATATATTCTCCAGGCTTCCCGAGGCAAAGGTGCGCGGCTATAAACCGGGACGTTTCAGTTTCAATGTAAAAGGAGGAAGGTGCGAGGCATGCGCCGGTGATGGTATAAAAAAGATAGAGATGCATTTTTTGCCGGATATCTATGTGCAGTGCGAAGTCTGCAAGGGAAAACGTTTCAATGAGCAGACGCTCGATGTCAGGTATAAGGGCCATTCCATCGCCGAAGTCCTCGAAATGTCAGTAGAGGATGCCCTGAACCTGTTTGAAAATATACCTTCAATAAAAAGTAGGTTCAAGACCCTTTACGACGTCGGTCTGGGATATATAAAGATAGGGCAATCAGCTACGACGCTTTCCGGAGGCGAGGCCCAAAGGATAAAGCTCGCAGCGGAGCTTTCTAAGAGATCTACGGGAAGGACATTTTATATATTGGACGAACCTACGACGGGACTTCATTTCGCCGATGTCAACAGGCTCCTGAGCGTCCTGCAGGCGTTAGTCGGCCAGGGAAATACCGTGCTGGTCATAGAGCATAACCTGGATGTGATAAAGACAGCGGATTATATCATAGACCTGGGGCCCGAAGGCGGCGACGCGGGAGGAGAGGTAGTGGCTTACGGTTCGCCGGAGGATGTGGCCGGGAACAAGAATTCGTATACGGGACAATATCTAAAGGAAACCTTGTCATGACCTGCCGCAAATTCATGATCGGATGTCTTACGATCGTCGCGGTGTTTTTATCGCAAGCGCTGTTAACATATGCCGACGGCCCGGGCGAGAGCGCGGATTTTGTATATATAAAGAAGATCTTCAATGACGGCGCTTACGACCTGTCACAGGAGAGGCTTGAGTCTTTTATAAAGAATTATCCCCAGACGCAATATCTATATCAGGCACATAGCCTTTTAGGCAGAAGCTATTATAAGCAGAACAATTACTCGAGGGCATTGTATGAGTTCCAGGCGATCTTGAATTCTCCGGCGGCGGCTGAGTTCCAGGATGAGGCGCTATATTGGTCCGGTGAGATATGCACGACTAATAATGATTTTAAGGGCGCCCTCGAATATTATGAAAAGGTCATAGACGATTTTCCGGCATCTAAATATCTCGGCTATGCCTTATATTCTAAGGGATGGGCCTACTACAAACTTGGATTTTTCGATGAGGCGATAAAATGTTTCGAGGACGTTGTTACTAAGTATCCGATGGATAAGGTTTCGATGGATGCCCAATTCAGATTGGGCGAATGCCAATATCTCTCCTCGAGGTATGAGAAAGCCGAAGAAGAGCTGGACAAATTTATCGGGAATTTTCCGGTTTCCGAGAAGACCCCGGAGGCCTATTATCTTGATGGCGAATCGAAATATCATCTCGGTAAATATAAGGAATCGTTGGCTTTGTTCGAAAGGGCGTTGTCAATATCTCCGGGCGCGAGATGGGCGCCATTTGCCATGTATGGCGCCGGCAGGGGGCTCTACGAACTTGGCGAATTCGCCGCATCGAGCGATTTCTTCAAGAGATGCCTGGAGGCAGCTGATGACCATCTCCTGAAAGGTTATGCGCTCCTGGGGCTTGTCCGTAATTACGAGAGATCCGGCGCCTCACTCGAAGCCTTGAAGATATGCGACCAGATCATATCGGATTATCCGCAAGACGATATCGTTTCGGAAGCGTATTATCACAAAATAAAACTTTTATATAATGATAAAAAATATGCGGAAGCCGAAGACCTTTCGCTTGAGGTTATGGCGAAGTTCCCGAAGAGCTCTATGGTCTGCCGGATGCATTATGGGCTCGGATTGATATATGTCACGCTTGGCAGGGATGATGAGGCCGTTAAAGAGTTTCTCCGCGCCGCGAAGGAAACTAAAGACATTGATCTTGGCGCAAGCGCGCTGGTTAAGATCGGCGATATCTATTTTTACAAAAAAGATTACCGTAAAGCCGCGGAGAACTATGACATTGTCCTTAACAAATATTCCGATAGTTCGAGCGCTGATTACGCGCAATACCAGATCGCTAACATATCAGGCTTAAGCGCCAAATATGACCAGGCTATCCTTGCGTATCAGGCGATCCTCGTGAACTTTCCCGGCACGGATTTACGTGAAAAGGTTCTATTTCATCTGGCCGCGTCCTATTTTAATCTCGGCGATTATGAACATGCTTCCGGTGAGTTCGAGAGATTTATCCGGGAATTCCCCAAGAATGAATTGTCCGGTCAGGCAGAACTATACCTGGCCAATTCTCTGTATAATATGAGTAAGTATGATTCCGCCCTCAAGGCATTTACATATCTTGAGAAGGCCGCTTCCGACAAAAGGTTAAGGATGATGGCCGCTTATCAAATAGGGTGGTGCTATTACAATTTACGAAAAGAGCCGGAGGCGCTGGCGGCATTTGAGAATTTTGTTAAAAACTATCCCGGCTCTGAACTGGCGCTCGACGCGAGATTCTGGTTTGGAGAGTATTACCGCTCAAAAGGCAAGTATGACAAGGCGAGGGAATATTACGAGTCAATCCTGACAGATTTTCCATCCGGTGATATGACGGAAGACGCGCTGACTCAAGAAGCGCTGGCGTTCTCGGAAGAGGGGAAGACCGATCAGGCGATAGCGAAACTCGAAGAGATCGCAAAGAAATTTCCCGGCTCCCATTCAGGGAGCATGGCATACAGGAAGATCGCTAAGATCAAAAAGGAAAAGAAAGAATTTGATCAGGCGATAGAATACTACGGAAAAGCGCTTACGGGCGATAATAGCGAGCCCAACGCGCAGATCCAGTATGAGATCGCGGAGTCTTACGAGCATAAAGGGGATTTACAGAAGTGCGTCGAAGAATATCTTAAGGTGCCTCATCTTTATTCAAACGGTACGTTCTGGGCGGTCAGGGCGCAGTTAAAGTGCGCCCAGGTACTCGAGGCATTGGGAAGACCGGTTGACGCCGCGCATCTTTACGAAAAGCTGGCCGGCATGGATATCGAAGAATCTAATTTTGCCAAGAAACGCCTCAAGCTTATCGAATCGAAAAAATAGAAATGGAGGAGAGTTATGTGGGAGTTAGTGCAGAAGGGCGGGCCCATGATGTATCTCATCATAATCGCGTCGATACTGGCGTTCGGCGTGGTGATAGAGAGGATATATAATCTCAATAAGGCAAGGATCGACGCCGGTAAATTCATGGACGGTATCATAAACATCCTGAAGCGCAACAAGATAATAGAGGCCATAGAGATGTGCAATGCCACACCCGGGCCTATCGCGCATATCGTCAAGGCCGGCATATTGAAGCATGACCGCTCGAAACCGGAAATAAGGGAAGCGGTTGAAGAGGCCGCCCGGCTCGAGATCCCGAGAATGGAGAAGCACTTGCCGGTGCTCGCGACGATAGCGCATATCGCTCCTCTCCTGGGGCTTGTCGGCACGGTTACCGGTATGATAAAGTCTTTTCAGGTCATTCAACAGAAAGCCTCTGCCATGGTCCCCGTAAATCCGGGAGATCTCGCCGGAGGTATCTGGGAGGCGCTCCTCGCGACGCTTGCGGGCCTTGCGGTCGCTATCCCCACATATGTCGCTTATAACTATCTGGTCAGCCAGGTAGATAATCTCGTATATGATATGGAGACCAGTGCTACAGATCTTGTTAACCTCCTGTCATCGAGAAGAGATACTTACGAGGTCTAAACCTATATGAAATTCAAGAGAAGGGTAAAGATAGAGAAGGGAATGGTGGACCTGACGCCGCTGGTGAATGTCTTCTTCCTACTGTTCATATTTTTCCTGTTCACTTCAAGTTTCATATTCCAGCCGGGTATAAAGGTGAGCCTGCCTAAGGCGGTAACCAGCGAGGTTATCCAGCAGGAGGGCGTAGTGATAACGATAACCAAGGATGATAAGGTATATCTTAACGAAAGAGAGATATCGCAGGATGAGATAGCCTCAAACCTGAAGCTTCTGGCAAAATCAAAGACGCCGCTTCTGATAAAAGCCGATTCCGGCGCATCGCTCGGGCGTGTCGTGGAGATATGGGATATGTGCAGAAATGAAGGCGTTTTACAGGTTAACATAGCGACCAGTAAATGAATCTTATCAAGATTGTAAAGAAGAATGATCTATCAGGCTATCGTATATTGATAATCGCGATCGCGATATCTCTGGCCTGGCACATATTCTGGCTGTCTGCGGTTAAGATAGTTTCGAGTCCGATGCCCAGATCATCGGTAAGGTTTTCAAAGGTAGCGTTCCTGGGGCCTATACTTACCGGCTCCGGCATGGAAGTTCGCGCGTCCCCGGCCAGCCGCGGGTTGCTCGAGAGGCGGTACCGGGATCTTGCAGGGAAGGCATTGTATGCGGAAGAGATGCCTTCTAAGTCGCCGGGCTTTAAATATGAAAGCCGAAGGGACCCCGCTCAGGCAGATCAGAAGCTTTCGTTCGCTATCGATGACGCTGTCGCCGGAAAAAAACTGGAGGCTGATTACGCTGCTGAATAATCGCCTGAAACATATTTTGTTAGCGCCCTTGACCGCATAATATAATTATGATAAAATTAACTATATCGAATATTATATTCCTTTATGCGCTATTCTCCGTTATTATCATATTAATAGTATGGATAGTATCCGGATACCGGCAGACTAAGCGTGTGTTGCCGAAAGAAGTTGAGCACATCTGGAAATGTTCGATCTGTTTCAATACTTATGTAGATTCAAAGCACGATGATATTTCGGTTTGCCCGTTATGCGGAAGCTACAATAAAAGAGAATGATAAGGGGGGTGTGTCATGATTACGGAGATAGGCATTACCGCCGGAGATATTTGGCATTATCTCGACCAGCACGGCAAGAGTTCCCTGTCAAAGATACTTAAGGGAATCGATACCGAAAGAGAGAGAGT
This sequence comes from Candidatus Omnitrophota bacterium, assembly GCA_026387175.1. Classification (NCBI taxonomy): domain Bacteria; kingdom Pseudomonadati; phylum Candidatus Omnitrophota; species Candidatus Omnitrophota bacterium. The sequence goes on along the minus strand of JAPLME010000006.1, from coordinate 24,057 downwards.
GCTGATGAGCATCGGATGGCTTGCCAGAGAAGGCCACGTAGTGGTGGAAGGGAAAGGCCCTGATTACGAGATCTACCTGAGAAAATAATGGGGAGGGGGAGCCTATGGAAGAAAAGGATAAGAAGAGCCCCAGAGATGATGAGATAGTACCGATAATACCTCCGTTAAAAGTATTAGCTCAGAAGACGATAAATAAGCGTTTCGGCTGGTGGTCCGCGGTAGTTCTTCTCGAAAGCTACGGCAGAAAGCAGATCTGTTTCTATCTTTGGCAAAAGCGCGAAGAAGGCGGGTGGAAGAGGAAACAGAAATTCGCTGTTCACAATCAGGAGGATTGGGAATTGATCCAGAACGCCGTAAGCGGGATGATAAAAGAGCTTACATAGGCGCGATGCATGCAGTTCTCACAGTCTTCGCTTCTTCATATACAATCTGATAAAGCCCTCTATTAAATCAATGAAAAATAATTTTGTAATTATCCTTGTCACTTTCAGCTCAAAGAAAGAGGCCGAATTAACGGCTGGTTCGCTTCTCAAAAAGCGTCTCGTCGCATGCGCGAACATAATCGGTAAGATCGGATCTAAATTCTGGTGGAACGGTAGAATAGATAAGGCCAATGAGACGCTTGCGATCTTTAAGACAAGCGGCAATAAATTTAAGGCTGTGGAAAAAGAGGTGAAGCGTCTGCATAGCTACGAGGTTCCGGAAATAATAGCCATACCGATTATAGCGCTCAGCGAGGATTACCGGCGCTGGATTAAGGATAGTATAATATAAATTTTAATCATGGGGCTGTAGTAAAGAGGGATTACGCAGCGTTCGCAACGCTGAGTCACGGGTTCGATTCCCGTCAGCTCCACCACTAGAACGTTCGGCCTTCGGGCCAAATTGAGCCTATGTCGACCTTCAATAATTTATTTCGTATGGTGTTTCTCGCAACAATCATTATATCTCTATCTTTTACATCGGTATACGCTTCCGATGTTAAAGAGGCGGACCTTGCGGGAAGCTGGTATCCTGCCTCTAAGCAGGAGTTGACAAAGCTTCTTAAGGTATATCTTGACTCGGTAAATCCCGAAAGAGTTGAAGGCAGGATATTCGCCATAATCTCACCACACGCCGGTTATCAGTTTTCTGCGCCGGTAGCGGCCTATGGCTATAAGCTCGCCGAAGGTAAGGGTATCAAGACCGTTATCATAGTGGGCTTCAGTCATAGAAAAGCTTTTGATGGAATATCCATATACGATAGAGGGAGTTTTCGTACGCCTTTGGGCGAGGTTGCCGTAGATGCGAAGCTCGCTGCTTCTATCGAGGCGCAGAATAAACGCATCTACTTTCATCCTGAGGCATTTGATGGCGAGAATTCGGTTGAGATGCAGATACCGTTCATTCAGCTTGCATTCGAGAATGCTTCGATAGTTCCGATAGCATTCGGCACTCAAGCTTATGCCGATGCCGAGGTTCTGGCAAATGCATTAGCTGCGGTGTTGAAGGATCGGACGGATTGCCTTGTAGTGGCCAGCACAGATCTATCGCATTATCATCCGTATACCGAGGCAAATTCGATCGATAGCCGTCTTATAAGCCTTCTTAAAACAATGAAGGCCGACGAGCTATACAAGAATGATAGGCTCGGCATATGCGAGGCCTGCGGTATAATGCCGATCACCGCGGCGCTATTAACTGCCGAAGATCTCGGGTATAATGGAATGAAAATATTAAAATATGCGAATTCCGGGGATACGTTTGGGGATAAATCCAGAGTCGTGGGGTATGTTAGCGCAGTGATATATAAAACCCCCAGGGAGCCAGGGAAAGAAGAGGAGCCGCGTATGTTGTTAAATAATTCTCAGAGGAAAAGGTTATTGGAGATAGCGCGCGAATCGATCACGAGCTTTGTCGATAACGGAAAACGTAAAATTTTTACTGAAAACGATCCTGTTTTAAATGAGCCATTAGGCGCATTTGTAACTTTACATGAGAACGGTGAGCTGCGAGGCTGCATCGGCAATATGGTAGGGCAGGGCCCGCTCTATCAGACCATAGCTGATATGGCGATAGAAGCGGCCACCGGGGATCCGCGTTTTCACGTGGTATCGCCCGGTGAGATAAGTAAACTAGAGCTGGAGATATCCGTGCTCTCTCCTTTAAAGAAGATCTCCAGCACCGACGAGATAAAGATACCCGGCCACGGCGTCCTGGTGCGCCGCGGATTCAAAAGCGGTGTATATCTGCCCCAGGTAGCTGTAGAGACAGGCTGGAATAAAGAAGAGTTCATGGCGAGCTTGTGCGAGCATAAAGCAGGGCTTGGGCCAGACGTATGGAAAGATCCGGCGACTGAGATATATATATTTAACGCGGAAGTATTTGGAGAAAAAGGGGAGCGTAATAAATGAAAGCTAAATATTTAATAATAGGATCGGCGATAGCGGCTGTGCTCATAGCAGGCGGACTTATTTTAAAATTATCCTTCCTTGGGAAAGCTGCGGCGAAAGCGGCCCCCTCTAATAGCTCAGCGCAAACTTCCGCAAAGGCGCCCGCGGTGAAAAAAGTTTTCTCTAAAGACATGGGAGGCCTCAATGTCCAGGTTTTGAATGCCCGGAGCAAATCAGCCCCTTTGAGGGCTAAAGCATTCAGGTCGGTTGATTCCAGGTCCGCTGTCTACATAGGGCCGTTTGTCCTGAATAAGACGCAGGAGCTGGCTCCCGGCAGTTACGATGTGGAGCTGGATACGGCGCCCCAAAAGATATATAAGGGTATTAGGGTATCGGCAGGTCAGGAGACCGTGGAGGACCTTGGCTGCGTGACAGGTATACTTAACATTAAAACCATGAATGCTAAAAAGAAGGCCGCTTCTTACCCGATAAACGTATATCATCCAAAGACCGGTAACGCGATCATTTCCACAACAACGAACAAACCTCTGGAATTATTGGCGGGTACTTACGATATTGAGATCGGCCTGCTGCCGAAAGTCGCGGAAGCCGGAGTGGTCATAGAGGCGGGCAAAGAAAAAATACTGGACCTCGGCATCGTGACCGGAACGCTCATTGTTAAGGCTGTCGATGAGAAGGGGATAGAAATAAAAGACGCGCGTCAGCCTGTGAAAGTTAAAAAGGCCGGCACTAATGAGCTAATAGTCAGCACAAAGGTGAATAAACCGGTTGAGATCAAACAGGGCACATATGATATAGAGATCGGTACGGTGCCGCCACAGATAAATAAAGATGTTAAGGTTAAGCCCGGTGAAGATAAGGTAGTGGAGGTCGCTATCCATACTTCATCTCAGGCAAAGGCCCCCGCCGCCCCTTCTCAGGCAAAGGCTCCGGCCGCCCCCGCTGCCCCTTTATCCAAAATAGCTCTCCCTGCGAAAGGCAGATAGGGTTATCGAGAGATGAGCCGTTTCTACGTTCCCAAAGAGTCGGTAAAAGGGAATATTATCAATATCAGTGGCAAAGAAGCCCATCATATCCTGGATGTGATGCGGCTTAAAGTGTCGGATAGAGTTGTAACCTTTGACGGAACCGGTAAAGAATATATCGGGTTCATTAAAGAGATAAAGACTAAGTCAGCCACTATAGAGATAGTAGAGACTAAGACGCTACATGGTAAGGAATCCTCCGGTATAACACTAGTTCAGGCTATCCCAAAAAAAGATAAGATGGATTACATAGTCGAGAAGTCTACGGAGCTCGGCGTGTCGAAGATAATACCTCTGGTTACCGATCGAACCATCCCGAACTGGGATGGCCCAAAAAGAATAGCTTCGGTCGAGAGGTGGCGAAAGATAGCCATGGAAGCGTCAAAACAGTGCGGCCGAGCCGACATCCCGGAGATAGATAGTATAAAGAATTTTTCAGATATTACCGCGGAGACAGCCTCTTATGACCTGGCGCTCATTGCGGCGCTTGATGATGACGCGATAAAATTAAAGGATGCCCTGAGAGGATTTACCGGAGGGAAGGCTATCATAGCGATAGGCCCGGAAGGAGATTTTACGCCCGATGAGATTAAAGAAGCGAAAAGGAGCGGATTTAAGCTGGTCAGCCTGGGATCGCGCGTCTTGAAGAGCGACACGGCGGGACTTTTTGTGCTGGCGATATTGAATTATGAACTCACGAATGAATAGCAGGAAAAAATTCCATATTCGTACTCTCGGTTGTAAAGTCAATCAATACGAGTCGCAGGCGATGCGCGAGCTTCTGGTAAAAGCCGGTTACGAAGAATCCGGACCTGAAGATGCCGCGGACATCTTTATAGTAAACACCTGCACTGTCACCGGCCAGGCTGATCGGGAGTCAAGGAACATAACGGGACATCTTCACAAGGCTAACCCGAATGCCAGGATAGTGGTTACGGGCTGTCTTGCGGAGAAAGACGCATCCGGCTTATCGTCCATGCCCGGCGTATCGAATGTGCTTAAAAACTCCGAGAAGAACAGGATCGCCCGGGTGGTGAGCGGGCTTAAAGCTCAGGGCCTGGGCCTAGATATAAGAGAACTTAGTATCTCTGATTTTAAAAACCATTCAAAAGCGTATGTCAAGATCCAGGATGGATGCGAGAACAGGTGCTCTTATTGCAAAGTGCCGCTTGTCAGAGGCCGGTTAAAGTCAAAGCCCATTAAGGACATAGTTAAGGAAGTAAAGGGCCTTGTCCAAAACGGCTTTAAAGAGATAGTCCTTACCGGGATATGCCTTGGAGCGTGGGGCAGAGATATGTGTTTCGGGCATATAGCGCGAAGAGTTGGGCTATGCGCCGCAAATCTGGTAGATGTGTTGAAGTCTCTGGATAAAGTAGACGGTGATTTCAGGATACGCTTGAGCTCGATTGAACCGAAATATATTGCAGACGATTTAATAGATTTCATGGGCCAGAGCAGGAGAATGTGCGCTCATCTGCATATACCTTTTCAATCAGGCGATGATGATGTATTAAAACTTATGAATAGACCTTATACTTCGATGGAGTACATGACAATAGTCGATAGGGTAAGGGCCAGGATGCCGCAGATAGCTTTAACTACCGATATTTTAATAGGATTTCCGGGAGAGTCTGGCGCAAGATTTAAAAATACCATGGATTTTGTCAAGGCAGTGGCACCTTCCAGAACTCATATATTTACATTCAGCAGAAGGGAAGGCACTACCGCATACGATATGCCGGATACGGTAGACAGGTCAATTTTAAAAAAGAGATATGATAGCATGAGAACGGTAACGCTCGAGATAGCGGATATGTACAAAAAAAGCTTCCTTGGCAAGGAATTGAGTATCCTGGTAGAGACCAAACGGGACAGGTCTACGGGCCTCCTTAAGGGCTACTCCGATAATTATATACAGGTGCTATTCGCCGGGCCCGATGATATAATGAAAGACGTGGTTCCGGTGAAGGTGATCGGCTTTGATTCAGAGAAGGTTATGGGTAGATATGAACGATAAAGGAACTAGTATAATAATTGCGGTATGGAACCAGCTTGGCTATACCCGCCTTACAGTGGATTCTATATTAAAGAACACGGCTCTTCCGTTTGAGCTTGTTATAATCGATAATGGCTCGAAGCCTGATATGAAGGCATATTTTGATTCAATAAAGAGCGAAGCCGATATCCGTTATATAAGGAACGAGACCAATATTGGCCCGATAAGAGGCATAAACCAGGGCCTGAGAGCGGCTAAGTATCCTTATATGGCCGTAATCCATAATGATGTGGTTATTTTCGAAAAAGACTGGTTAGGTAAGATTAAGGCTGTAATGGAGGCGGACCCCAAGATAGGTATAGCAGGGATCGCCGGCCGTAAAGAGATACTCAAGACAGGTTGCGTTAACGAAGCGAGCCTGAGGCATAATCTGCGGAACGAAGAGGACCTCGGCCCCGCGATGATTGAAGATGTGGCGGAGGTAGCGGTAGTAGACGGGCTGTGCTTTGTAATGAGAAGAGAGTTCGTAGAAAAAGTGCATGGCCTGGATGAGGCTTTCGGTTACATGCATTGTTATGATCTTGACATATCGCTGCGGAGCATCGATGCCGGTTACAAGAATGTGGTTGTTAAGGTAGAGGCAATGCACGTCGGGAATGGCGGCAGGACCAGAAATATGAAGGGCTATAGAGAAATAGTAAGGGACGACTACGGCCTGCTCAAGAAAAATTGTAAGATCCTGGCCGATAAATGGCGTCGTATTTTGCCTTTGAAAGTAAATTAAGAAATAATTTCTTGACAAAAATCGGTTTATCTATAAAATATGCTAAAGTTTCAACGGAAAGGATAGTATGAAGTTTAAAGATAAGGTTACCCTGGTAACAGGCGGGGCCAGAGGAATAGGCAGGGAGATCGCCCTGGCATTCGCGAGAGAGGGCTCAAGCATAGCGATATGCGATGTCAATGCGGAAATTCTCGCCCTCACCCAAAAAGATATAGAGGCGCTCGGTGTTCAGGTCATGACGGGAGTTGTCGATGTAACTAAGGCCGTCCAGGCCGATGAATTCACCCAGAAAACCCTTGACAAATTTAAGAAAATCGATATACTGATTAACAATGCTGGCATTACCAGAGACGGGCTTTTAGTCAGGATGTCAGAAGCTGACTGGGACCTGGTCCTGGCCGTTAACCTGAAGGGCGCATTCAACTTTACCAAAGCCGTTTCGAAGATAATGATGAAGCAGAGGGACGGCAGGATAGTTAATATGGCCTCTATAATAGGTATAATGGGGAATGCCGGTCAGGCGAATTACGCGGCATCGAAGGGGGGCCTTATAGCGTTCACGAAGTCGGTAGCTAAAGAGCTGGCTTCAAGAAACGTGAGGGCTAATGCGATAGCGCCCGGGTTTATCCAGACGGATATGACCGCGAAGCTTTCAGATGAAGTAAAAAGCGAGATGCTCAAGTTCGTACCTCTCGGTAAGCTCGGGACGGTCCAGGATGTTGCGAATCTCGCATTATTTTTGGCCGGTGATGATTCGTCATATATAACCGGCCAGGCCATACAGGTTGACGGCGGAATGGTGATGTAGGAACCAGGCAGCTAAAACAAGGAGGGTGTAAAGTGGACGTATCTCAGGACAAGGTCAAACAGATAATAGCGGATCAGCTTGGCGTTAAGAAAGAAGAAGTTACCGATAATGCGAAGTTTGTTGATGATCTAGGCGCAGATTCGCTCGATACGGTAGAGCTCGTAATGGCCCTGGAAGAGGAATTCGGAATAGAGATACCGGATGAAGAGGCCGAGAAGCTCGCCACTGTCGGAGATGCGATGAGGTACATCGAAGAGAGAGCCGGTAAATAGATATCGGTATTCGATGCATAAAACAAAACGAGTCGTAATAACAGGACTCGGTACTGTATCGCCTATCGGCAGCAGCATCGAGACCTTCTGGAAGGCCATACTCGAAGGAAAAAGCGGCGTAAGACGTCTAAGCTGCTTTGATCCGAAGCATTTCACCTGCAAGATAGCAGCCGAAGTAAAAGATTTCAACCCATCCCAGTACCTATCCCCAAAAGAGGTAAAGAGAATGGATCGCTTTGTCCAATTCGCGGTCATCTCTGCCAAGCTGGCCATGATGGACTCCAAGCTCGATATGTCCAAGGAAGACCCTACTAGGATCGGCGTCATGATCGGCTCCGGGATAGGCGGCCTCCATTCTGTCGAAACCGAACACAGGCAATTCCTTGCCTATGGGCCCGAAAAGGGCCCGGACAGGATATCCCCATTTTTGATCCCTATGCTGATAGTGAACATGGCTTCAGGCCAGGTCTCTATTACGCTCGGCCTTAAGGGGCCGAATTCTACGGTCGCCACCGCATGCGCTACGGGTAACCATGCAATAGGCGATGCCTTCAGAATAATACAGAGAGGCGAGGCCGATGGAATGATGTGCGGCGGGTCGGAAGCAGCTATCACTCATATGGGGTTCGGAGGTTTCTGCGCCCTTAAGGCGCTTTCCACGGGATATAATGATAACCCGGAGAAAGCTTCGAGGCCTTTCGATAAGAACAGGGACGGTTTCGTAATAGGCGAGGGTGCCGGTGTTATTATGCTGGAAGAAATGGAGCATGCCATTAAACGAAACGCGCACATATACTGCGAGATTATCGGTTACGGCATGAGCGGTGATGCCTATCATATGACAGCTCCTGATCCTACGGGAGACGGCAGTATAAGGTGCCTGCAATATGCGATAAAAGATGCCGGAATAAAACTTGAAGATGTCGACTATATTAATGCTCATGGCACATCTACTGTATATAACGATAGAATAGAGACGCTCGCTATAAAGAAGGTGTTTGGCGCCCATGCTAAAAAATTGGCCGTAAGCTCTACGAAATCCGTAATGGGCCATCTTTTGGGCGCGGCAGGCGGGGTGGAGATGATAGCGTGCGCGCTTGCGATCAAGCACAGCATATTACCGCCTACAATAAATTACGAGACGCCCGATCCTGAATGCGACCTGGATTATGTTCCAAATAAGCCCCGCGCCCACAAGATCAACGTTGCTCTGTCCAACGCCCTCGGTTTTGGCGGCCATAACGCGACACTCGTTGTAAAAAAATTCACATAAAGCCCTTCGAAATAGGCAGTGCCGAAGGATATAAAGGGAGAAGCTATGGACTATTTATTTAATGAACAGCAGAAGATGATACAGGAACTCGCGCGCAAAATAGCCCGGGAAAAGATAAAGCCTGTTGCCGCAAAATACGATGAGAGCGAAGAGTTCGCCTGGGATATCATGAAGATCATAGCCGCCAGCGATCTTTTCGGAGTATATATTCCTGAGGAATACGGCGGCCTGGGCGGCGGCATAACAGAGATGTGTATAGTCGCCGAAGAATTTTCCAAGGCTTGCGGAGCGATCGCGCTTGGATTCGCGGGCACCGGTCTTGGTACGTTCCCTATACTTCTTTATGGCAGTCCCGAACAGAAGAAGAAATATCTTCCGATGGTAGCCAAGGGCACGATCGCGGCGTTCTGTATCACAGAGGCCGAAGCCGGCTCGGACGCAGGCTCCATTAAGACCACCGCCAGAAAAGAAGGCGACTACTACATATTGAACGGCACCAAGCAGTGGATCACAAATGCCGGTGAGGCCGAGATCTATACCGTGATAGCGATGACCGACAAGGCGAAAGGCGCAAGAGGTGCGACCGCTTTCATAGTCGAGAAAGGCACTAAAGGCATGGAGTTCGGCTTAAAGGAGAAGAAGCTTGGTATCCGCGCGTCCGCCACCCGGGAAGTCATATTTACCGATTGCAAGGTCCCGAAAGAGAATATTATCTCGCGCGAAGGTATGGGGTTCATAGTCGCGATGAAGACCTTCGACAGTTCACGTCCGGGCGTTGCCGCTCAGGCGGTTGGCATAGCTCAGGGTGCCTTCGATGAAGCGCTTAGCTATGCCCGCAAGAGGGTTCAATTTAACCAGCCTATATCCAGCTTCCAGGCCATACAGCATATGCTCGCCGATATGGCCACTCAGATAGAGGCCGCCAGGGCCCTTGTCTATGCTTCCGCCAGGATGGTCGATTCAGGCGCGAAGTCTGTAGCTAAGGAGTCAGCGATGGCCAAATTATTCGCCAGCGACACGGCAATGAAGGTAACGGTGGATGCCGTCCAGATCCTCGGCGGATACGGTTTCATGAGAGATTATCCGGTCGAAAAATATATGAGAGACGCCAAGATCACTCAGATCTATGAAGGGACCAATCAGATCCAGCGCAACGTCATCGCCGCAAATCTCATCAAAGAGAGCATCAAGGCGGAATAACACGTGAATATAGTCGTCTGCATTAAACAGGTTCCCAACACCACAGACGTTAAGATCGATCCTGTCACCAATACGCTGATCCGTGACGGAGTCGAGAGCGTCATCAATCCTTTCGATGTCTATGCTATCGAAGAAGGCGTGAGGCTCAAAGAGCGTTTTGGCGGTAAGGTCACTGTCATTACGATGGGTCCCCCGCAGGCCGAGAACGCGTTAAAAGAAGCGATCTCTCTCGGCTGTGATGAAGGCATTCTGGTGAGCGACCGGAAATTCGCCGGTTCGGATACATGGGCGACGAGCTACACTCTCTCCTGCGCGATAAAAAAGATTGAAAATTTTGATATTATCCTCTGCGGAAAGCAGGCCTCGGACGGCGATACCGCGCAGGTTGGGCCCGGCATATCCACTCACTTAGACATACCTCAGGTGACTTATATAAAAAAGATCGAAGAGATAAAAGAGAATAGGGCAAGGGTCGAGCGCATGACCGAAGAAGGATACGACATTGTCGAAACGCCGCTTCCCGCGTTATTTACCGTAGTCAAAGAGATAAATACGCCGCGCCTGCCTTCTTTAAAAGGTATGATGAGGGCGAAGTCGGCTAAGATAACCAAGTGGACCGCCGACGATATCGACGCTGACGCTAAATCGCTCGGGCTTGACGGTTCTCCGACCAGGGTCGTGAAGATATTTTCACCGCCGCCCAGAAAAGGCGGGGAGATAATAAAGGGTGATGCCGTTGAGGTCTCTCGTGAATTAGTCCAGTTACTTAAGGATATAGTTATATAAGATGCCTGCCTCTATCCAGATAATATTGCCTAAATGCACCGGGTGTACACTCTGCGTGAGGACCTGCCCGTTTGGCGCGATATCGATGGCCAATAAGAAGGCCGTTATCGATATGGCCAAATGCACGTTATGCGGCGCGTGCGTGACCGCCTGCAAGTTCAGTGCGATAGAGCTTAAGAAAGACACTGCGCCGGCGACGAAAGACCTGAAGAGCTATAAAGACGTCTGGGTCTTCTGCGAGCAGAAAAAGGGCGTTATACAGACGATATCTTTTGAATTGTTGGGCGAAGGCAAGAAGCTTGCCAGGAAACTCGGCGTAAAGCTGTGCGCTGTTATTCTCGGTGACGATATTGAATCTAAGATAGGAGAGCTTAGCGCCAGAGGCATCGATAAGATCTATATTGTCGATGATCCGGTGCTTAAGAATTATCAGGATGACCCTTATACTAAAGTAATAGTCAGTCTGGCTGAGGAATTTAAGCCGGAGATAATTCTCTGCGGAGCTACAGTGATAGGCAGAAGCCTTATCTCGAGGGTCGCGATAAAGATAGACGCTGGCCTTACGGCAGATTGCACAGGACTTGATATAGACGATAAGGAGAGACTCCTCTTACAGACCCGCCCAGCGTTTGGCGGCAACATCATGGCCACCATCATAACCCCGAACCACAGGCCGCAGATGGCCACTGTCCGTCACAAAGTAATGAAGGAGGCTGAAATACACAAAAGCCATAAAGCCGAAGTCATCAGGAAGAAATATTCAGGAGACATCTTAACTTCGAGGACTTCGCTCTTAGACATAGTTGAAGAAATAGAGGATACGATCAATCTGGCTGAGGCCGATATAATAGTATCAGGCGGACGCGGGCTGGGTTCCCCTGAGAACTTTTTGATGGTCAAGGAGCTCGCCAAAGTGCTTGGCGGCGCGGTAGGATCTTCGAGGGCTGCTGTAGATGCCGGCTGGATGCCGTATTCGCATCAGGTTGGCCAGACAGGGAAGACCGTATGTCCTAAATTATACATAGCGTGTGGTATAAGCGGCCAGATCCAGCATTTGATAGGAATGCAATCCGCGAAAGTGATAGTAGCCATCAATAAAGATCCCGATGCGCCGATATTTAAAGTCGCCACGTATGGCATAGTCGGCGATATCTTCGAAATAGTTCCCGCTCTCACCAAAGAATTCAGAAAAGTTCTCAAGAAGTAATCTGTTAAGTCATAAAAAATTAAGTTTACTAGTCTTGTATATCTTAACTTATGCAGGTATACTTACGCTTAGGGACACAAATTTTTTTTGACCAGTTAATTTACTGATTTAAAATGAAAGCATTAGATATGATAGACGCTAGATCTAATACTTACATGGGCACGTTGCTCCATAATAAGCCGTTTAAGGTGATCGCCTGCTTAATCACCTTGACGGCTTTTTTTGTCAATTTGTTCTTCTATGATTTAGCTCTACTTCGCCCTTTGGGCTTCGTAGGGCGAGCTTGGGCTGATAGTGCGTCTGCGGAACTTATTAGCCAAAGCATTATTAAGGAACTGGATCCCAAGACGTTTGCTCTTCCACAGTCTCTTGGCACGATAAAAGATGCCTGGACCGTCGCCTTGTCCGCTTTTCGGCGTGAACATCCCTCCCCGATCGTAATTCAGATTCAGGACGCGCATTGCAACTATAATGCCCAGAAAAAGATCGCTGAAATTATCAAGTATATCAATGATAATTATGGGATACGCGCTATTAACCTGGAGGGTGGAGCCAAAGGCTATGATCTATCCGTATTTACCTCTATCGCAGACAAGGAGGTAAGGGAAAAGACCTCTGACTATTTTGTGAAGGATGGCCTGGTGAATGGCGCTGAATACTTCGCGGTGAATAATCCCGAGAAGGTTACTCTCTGGGGCATAGAAGATCCGGCGCTCTACGTAGATAATCTCAATGTTTACAGGAATTCCTTCGCACACAAGGATGAGGCCGAAGTATTTTTAAAATCACTCAGCTGTATACTGACAAATCTTAAGATCAAGATTTATTCAAAAGAACTCCTGGAATTCGATACAAAATATTCCCAGTATAAAGCGGATAATCTGGGATTTAAAGAATACCTTGCCTATTTATTGAGTGAGGCTAAAGCTAAAGCGATAGATATTAAACCCTACCACAACATATTTTTGCTGAACCAAGCTCAGCAGGAAGAATCCGCAATAGATTTCAATAAGGCGAATAATGAGCGGGATCAGCTTATCGATATGCTGCACAAGAAGCTGTCAAAAAACGCCATGGAGGAACTTGTCGTAAAGACGGTTGAATTTAAGGCAGAGAGGATCTCTCAGAAAGATTTCTACGCTTATCTTATGGACAGGGCAAAGAAATCCGGCATTAACCTGCAGGATTTGCCTGAGTTTACGAAGTACATAGTCTACATAGCGCTGTATGACGCGATGGATAAGATGAAGGTTATGGACGAGATAGATATTTTAGAGACAAAGATAAAGGATGCGTTTTTCGAGAATGAAACCCAGAGAGACCTTGCCCGGCTTTCCAAGAACTTCGCGATAATGAAAAATATATTCAACATATCTTTAACGAGAGACGATTACCGGTACTATGAGGCAAATGAAGGGGATTTCAGGCTCTCCAATTATGAGCGCTTCATCGACGCGAACGCTCCAAAGTATAAGATAACGGCAACGCTCAATGGAAATATTAACGATATCGATCGTTACCGCGAAGAGATATCGAAGTTCTATGAGTATTCATTTAAACGTGACAGCGCATTTGTAAAGAATCTTAAGTTTGCGGCCGATGGGCGAGCGCCGCAAACGGCCTCCATTCTAGTTACAGGCGGCTTTCACACCGACAATCTCTGCGAAATATTCAGAAAAGAAGGCATATCGTATATATCGATAATCCCGAATTTCAAAAACGATGAAGGCTATAAGAGCCCCTACTTCAAATTATTATCAGGTAAACAAGACATTATGGATCCGCGTCTCGCAACGCTGTTCAATTCATCGCTTGCCATAGCAAGCATCCTTAACGAACTTGGCATAAAGGTTGAAGGCGATGATTTTGAGCGGCACCTTAGAATAATGATTGCGTTGAAAGCTAAGATATTGGAAATGAATATAAGTAATCAAGGCCTGGTGGTGGTATTTAATGGTGATAATAGGTTGGTTATAGATGGAGAGCTTAATGTAGTCAATTCTTCCGAAGCTGGCCTACCAAGAATTGATGTCAACAGCATTATTAACGAGTTGCCTGTGCTGACAACCCCGGTAGCTACTGCGCCAGCGCTGTCAGCTCCACACACTACACAGCCTACAGCGTTGCCTTCGTTAAGAACGTATCTTGAAAATATGCAAAAAGATATGCGGGAAAATATGCCTAAAGACATGCCAAAATGTATATCGAATAATGCTGAAATAGAAAAGGCTATTGGCATCTCACAAGGCAATTTAAGAGGCGGTAATAAGGTAGCTAAAATATTATTGGAGATCGGATGTGGTAGCGGGAAAACAGCCTCTGCTATAGCCAAGAAAAATGGAGATATGGGGATCATTGCTACAGATATATATGATCCGAAGTCCAGGGCTCCAAAATATAAGGACTATGCAAATATGTTTGCGCGCGGAAAGTTACCGCTGGATGAACTAGGCAATCCCCTGAATAAACCCTTGGATAATCTATCAGTTGTTAGGGCTAGTTCCGAAATACTCAATTCACTACAGGATAATTCCATAGACTATATTCTTCTGGTCAATCCACAACCGGAGGCTGTGGAGGATCTGTTTACATTATTAAGAGACCCCAACATTTTGAAGAAGCTTAAGCGTGGCGCCGAAGTTGTAATTAAGCCGACAGGGGTTTTTGGCAGTTTGCGCAATAAGATTGAAGGTTCGAGCGAAAAGGCTGGTAAAAAGCTGAAATTCATACCTATTCGTGAAAAATACTTGAATACTGATATTCCATTGCCAACGGATTTTTATATTGCCGGTAATAATGAGTTATTTATTTGGAAAAATGAGCCAACCCTTGCCAGAAACTATCCGCCGGGAATATATCGGACCGAGGTCACTGTTATTGAAGGCAAGGTTACATACGCTTTTTATAACGAAAAAGGCGATATTGTCGGCGATACACACACTCTGTTCGAAGGACAGAGCATAGCTGTTACCGCAAAAATAGGAGGCGGGGCTATTCTTGTGGAGTCCTCAGCGAGGACCACTACGGCATACGCGCCGGGCACGTATCGCACCGAGGTCACTGTCACCGAAGGCGTAGTCTCAATCGTAACTTATAATGAAAATAACGTTATTGTCGGCGATAAGATTCTCCTCTTCCCCGGCAATAGTGCATCTATTATGGGCGGGATCAAAGAACCTGTTTCTGCGTCAGTTACCTTAGAAACTAAGCAAGCTTTAAGAGATACTATCCTTCGTGTCTCAAAGCTCGAATCCATGCTTAGAGACGCTGATAGCTGGGCTGCCCGCAATGTGGCGATGGAATCTCTGAGCGCCATATATCCCATGCTTTATAGGGAAGGTAAGATAGCTCTCGAAAAACTCGAACTTATGTTGAGAGACAGTGATTCCGATATCCGCCAGGTTGCCGCAAAAGCACTCGGCGCCATATATCCCGAACTTTACAGAAAAAGGGAGATGACTCTTGAAAGGCTTAAGCTTATGCTGGCAGAAACTAACTGGGCTGCTCGCCTCGCGGCGGGAGTATCTCTCGGCGCCATATGTCCTGACCTAGAGTCTAACGACCAGCAAGGAATTCTTGAGAAACTCGAATCTATGATTAGGAGCGACACTTCTATTGTCAGGCAGGCGGTGTCGGAATCCCTTGGCGCTGCGTATCCTGTGTTATACAAAAGGAAAGAAAGCAAAGATATATCTTTATCAAAAATTATACTCATGCTTAAAGACGGCAATAACTGGATCGTTAATTTGGCAGTGATATCCCTTGGCGCTATATATCTCAACCTTGATGATCCTAATGATCGGCAAACGGTCTTTGAAAATCTTGAGCCTATGCTGGAAAATAATAATTATGTTATTCAACAGGCAGCGGCAAAATCTCTCAGCGCCATATATCCTAACCTCGATCCCATGGAGAAGAAGAGAGTTCTCGAAAAATTTGAATACATGCTGAAGCACGATAGGTTCACTGCTAACCTTATAGCAGGGCTATCTATAGGCACCATATATCCCAATCTTGATGCTGTAGACCAGAATAGAATTCTCGATATATTCAAATCCATGCTGCGCAATACCGATGTTTCTCGAACAGTGGCAGAATCTCTCATTCTAATATATCCTGAGATCTATAAAGAAAATAAGATAACTTTGGGAGAGCTCGAGTCTATGTTGGGAGAGGCTGATGGGTGGGCCTCTCAGATGGCAGCGGCAGTATCCCTCATCGCTGTGCGCCCCGACCTTGATCCTGCGGAAGAGGGTAGAATTTTTAGCATACTCGAATCAATGCTGACGCCTGCTAATCCTGATGATTGCCGCCGGGCTGCAGTATCATGCATCAGTCCTATATACGCGAATCAGGTTACTGGCTTCTTAAACAGCCATGCCGAAACCCTCCATAAATATCCAGGCGATGATCTTGTGAGCATCTATCTAAAGTTACAATTCGACTTATTAAAATTAACCGAAAAAAATACGCCGCTTATCAAAGAATTCGATAACCTTAAAGCCCTCTTTACCGAGAAGAATAAGACTTTAGAGGAGTCCCGCAGGATAGATGAAGCGAAGTTCTGGGAAGAATCCACAGCTACCGTTGTAATGCTTGCGGACATCATGGGCAAAGACGCTTTCGCATTCTTGAGGGGTCTCTTGGGGGTAAAAGACCCATTCAGGCTCAACAGGTTTTTCGAGGCCGTAAAACTATATGATACTAACACAATAAAAGCGCTTGAAGCTCTCTACTCGTCTTCAGATAAGAAAGACCCCGGCTCTTTCCAGAAGATACTCGAGATAGCAATGGCGTATATAGACTTAAAGAACACAGATGCGTTTATTTCAATACTAAATGCCTCCGCAAAAAATAAGGCGCCCCTTTCGAGGACATATAATACGCTTGCCGAAAGATATATAAAAGATCTCGCGAAGTCTCTTGATATCGATGCTTCATCCGTGAAGCCGGAGGTGTTTGCGCAATTCTATATGCCCTTTATAGGGAGGCTGAAGGTGGCCATGGATTTCATTATTGAGCTTGACCGAAAAACTGGAAGCTTCGATAAGACGAGGCTCTTCAAATCTCTTCTAAAAGCCACGTTTAACGATACATTTAACACATTTATTACAGATATCACTGATAACAATGAGGAAGGCAAGGATCTGGCTCTCCACAACGAGAAAGTAAGGGAAGCTATTAGAAAATCAGGAATAAACCCAGACAAATGGTTAAACTATTCCTACGAAGAGGGCTTCTCATTCTCGGACCGCAATCTCGAGGTAGATCCCGAAAGCTACATTATGGGTACGGCACACCTTATAATAAAGCTATACGACTGCTTGCCATCCGGTAAAAAAGAGAGCTTCCGCAATTTTATCGATAACGATCTTCAGCTTAAGATATCAGATGATAAAAATGCCAAGATACGTCTTGTGCCTGCCAATAAGGAAACTGCACCTATTAGGAATAAACGTCTGGAGCTCATAAGGATATTTTCGGAAAAAGATTCCAAAAAAAATCCCGTCAATATCGATAAGCTGCTTGATTCCAAAACTATCGGGTTTTTCGAGCGCAATCTGAAAGACAACGTCGAGGTACAGGAAGCCATAGGGCACCTCAGAAGCTCCCTTCTCGAACTCAGGAAACTCATCACCGACGCTGAAGAGGTGATGGATCGTGCCAAGAAGAGCAGGCACTTCACTATTAAGATGTGGAATAGGTCTCCGGCGCATGATCTATTCCTTGGAGACTTTACCGGTTGCTGTATGGCTACTAATTCACGCACTCATTTCGAAGCCATGATAGACCACTTAATAGACCAGGGCATTCAGGTGGCGGAAGTGATAGACCAAGACACTAATAAGACGATGGCGCTTGCATGGCTCTTTCTGGCTAAAGATAGCGAAAAGCCTTATCTGGTTATAGATAACATGGAAATAAGCGATGATTACTCGATCATAGAACCTTTAAAAGCGAAGATTAAGAAGTCTCTTATAGATTACACCATAGGATATGCTCGGAACATAGGTGTGAAGACAGTCCTGGCAGGTCCTTTCGGGTACAGCAAATTTAATCTGGTTCAGCGCGGTAAGGACGGCGTGGGTGACTATATCAGGGAAGATGAATTTAGCCTTGACAAGATAGGCGGGTATTATAACGAAACCAAATATTATCTTGAAGCACTTGTAGGAGGTTCCTTCGAAGGCCATGTTATAGCGGAAAATATAACCGCCGTTACGCCAGCCGCGCCCGCTATAGCGGCGCCGACAACCACGATAACTGATCCTATAATAGCTAAGGGTTATCTTGACAAGATCGAATATTTAAAGAAGAGTTCCGATCCGAAACTTGCTGCGGATTATGCTAGAGCCAAAACCGAAACTGAACGTAAGTGGCAAAAGAATCCCGGATGGTTTGCGGAAGAACTCCGCGAGGCAATAGGGGGCAGAAAATTGGACGGAGGGGAATCCATCTTCTTCCAGGTCGATCCGGAAAGAAAGTCAGAGGGAACCTGCTGGACCCTGGAAGACGCCGTGCTTAATTTGATTAAGGAAAAAGGAGTAGAACGTATAGAGTTAGTTTCAGATACAGGAGTGATCGTGCCCGGCACTCCAATTTCATTCTTGGCCAATCGATTTGATCTAAATTCC
The DNA here is from genome assembly GCA_026387175.1 of Candidatus Omnitrophota bacterium. Taxonomy (NCBI): domain Bacteria; kingdom Pseudomonadati; phylum Candidatus Omnitrophota; species Candidatus Omnitrophota bacterium. Next base: position 5,678 of record JAPLME010000006.1, on the reverse strand, counting down.
GAATATTCTCCGGAAAGGCTCGAGATTATTGGCGCAGCATTACGTAATGCTGGTGTTAAAGTTGGTCTTCACCACAGGGTCTTACAAGAGCAGGGAAAAGTAGACAAGGAATCAGTCGCTCGGGAACTAATGGTGCTCGAAGCGCTCAATCCCGAAGCAGGTTATCTTCTTTTGCATGTCAGCGCTGCTCAAACTACTCAGGCATTAGAAAAGAAAGGCCGCTCCATAGATCAAGTTGTGGACGCAGTCGTCCAGATAGCCGAAAAGAATAAACAGCTCGCCGCAATCGGTAAAAACAGGATAGCCGCAAATATCGAAAATTATGAATTGTCAGATGAAGAAAAATTTGATGATGGCAATCAGCCTTTATCCCCATTAGACGCTAAGAATTTTGTCGAGGCTTTAAAATATATATACGAAGGAGCTTCAAAGCGTTTGGAGAGCAAGGGTTATACCGTACCGGAGATACAAGAAAATTTATTACTTAATGCAACAGTCGATCTTTCCCATCTTGAGATCTGCGGAAATGATGCTTTTGTAGAATTGCTAAAGTTTTACCGGGGGCTGGAAGATCTGAATATTCCCGTTCGCGCCACCAAGCTTCATGCCGCTAACTTATTAGGGAAAGGCATACTTAAAAAAATTACAGATACCTTCAGTTCTGCCGATGCCCACCTTAGCGTCTCTGACGAATTAGGGATTATAGATATGGAAGCTTGCACTGCTCTTATTAAGGCATTGACTCTAAAAGAGGAGGATCTGCCCACGATTATCGTAGAACAAAAATACCATTCCGCATCTGCTGATTTTGATAAAGTCGATTATAAAAGCAAGGTCATAGATACAGGCAATTTTGAAGCTGTAAGAGTGGAGGGGGCCAAGCTTATTAGCGAAAACGCAGGCTTAGAAAATGCAATAAAAGACATGGTGGATGAGAATCAAAAAGCAGCCTATCAATTCTATGTCGGTTATTATGCGGCTAAATACGCTGGAGACGTTGTCGCGCTTCAGGCAAAATTAAACGCACAGCTAAGAAAAATGCAAATGGTTAAATCCTTAGCTCTTGAAGGCGTGGATTATTCAAAGGCGGAAGGGGTAATAAGAGAGCTGGTTCAGGAATTTCGCGCTGTTGAGTCTCCCATGCTGCAGCGATCGGCTATGATTACCCCTCCAGGCATTGTAACTACGCCTGCTGCCGCTTTGTCGGAAACCGAGCGCACGGCGATCATGGATATGCTTGCCGAACGGAACTGGTATTATCCCAAATTATCAGAGAACGACAAAAAGTTATTTAATGATAAGGTCCTAGGGGGCTTGAAAGAGGGGTTCCAGGATATTATAAAAGATATGATTGTTGAATATCTCAAAGCGAACAAAAAACTTATGGTTAAAGATAAAGAGATAGATAAGTCGCTAATCAAAGGAATATACATATATGGAAGCTGGTGTTATGCTCCTCCAGGCAGGTCGCCTACAGATATAGATGTAATTGTGGTTGTAGAAGGTATTAATGAAAATCCGCCGATGGAAACCATCACTATTACTGACCCAGACCGATGGTTTGTTGACAGAAAGCGCAGCGTTGAAAAATGTGATGTTAAGATCCTGAGCGCGGAAGAGATGTTCTCCGGTGCCCCTAAAGACGAAGTGCAGTTGGTGGAAGAGGCAAATCTAGGAGGACATGCGATTCCTACAGATGGTATGGATTCGATCAAAATATTGCAATCGCTGAAGCCTCCATCCAAAGAAACGCTCCTTATGGCTGTCGAGGACCTTCTGCTTGCCGCCGAATTATATACTATCGCTATAGATGCAAGCGATAAAGATAATATAGTGGGAGCCCCTAATCTTATTAAATCGTGGAGCAGATGGGATGAGGCTTTTAACGTTCTTTCCTATCTTATGGCGAATTATGAGTTGGTAGATTCCGAAAAGCGGGTAATACAGGAGTTGTTAAGCGAGGGACCGGGTATACAAGATGCGATTAAAGAGAATAATATGGGTATGATATCGGATAAATTAAAGGGCTTCAGAGCGACGTTAGATGCACAGCTTACTCTATGGACCGCTATCTTCAATAACAACTCCGTGCCTATTGTGGGCAAGGTCGAAGCACCTGTGACTTCCGTGTCGCCGGACAGAGAGGCTTATCTGGGGGATCTATCCGGCAAGGCAGACGCGTTGAAAGCTCTCATTGAACCGCAAATTGAGGCTGCGAAGGCGGTCATAGCGGATATCAGTAAAGGTACCGCGGATATCATTATAATGCCCGGTTCCGATATTTATCTGCCGAAGCAGACAGCGGTAAATCATGATACTGTGAGAAAACTTCATAAAGACTATGGTCAGGATACGGTGCCATATAGTTATAAATTCGGAGATGATTGGATGGAGAATTTGAAGAAGCAAGTCTTGCCGAAGGCCATGTCAGAGCTTCAGGATAGGATAGGTCGCGGTGACAATACCGCCCGTGCCATAATATTTGCCCCATCTGAGAGGGAAGGGGTTGCAGTTGTTAAAGAGGTTGTAAAAAATACATATCCGCAACTAACCGATTTAGTATCGGTCGTCGGAGAAGAAAATATACCGGACAGCGGCATAATCGACAACGTGATGCATATAGTGCTAGGCAAAGGTCTACTTAATTACGGCAGATATGGTAAGGACATGACGCCGGATTCTAAAAGGCTTCTCGTGGATCTTATTAAGTCGCTTGTTTCTAATCCGGGAGCGATCGACCTTGTTAATGATCCGAACATAGTAAATAATATCCTTAATGGTTTATTCCCGTTAAGGATTAAGCCTATAGACTTTAAAGAGATAGAAGAATGGAAGGAGATGCAGGACGCGGTATTAACGGCGTTGTAAGAGTGTTTGTTTTTGATTTTTCCCGAGCTGCCGGAATTTACGGCAGAGCTTACTAGCGTCGGCTCTGCCGCTCCGGTGGCTCGGTTTTTTGATATAGGTTGACATTGTCTTTTTCACTCTGTAAAATACAGGCTATGGAAAAAGATATAGATAAACAATTAGGCCTTATTAAGCGCGGCACCGTTGAGATCATCCAGTCTGATGAGCTCAGGAAGAAACTTGAGCGTGCCATTAAAACCAATAAACCACTCGTTATAAAAGCGGGATTTGATCCCACCGCTCCTGATATTCATCTCGGCCATACTGTATTATTGAGGAAACTGCGCCATTTCCAGGATCTTGGGCATAAAGTAGTATTCCTAATAGGTGACCATACCGCCATGATAGGTGACCCCTCGGGACAATCGAAGACAAGGCCCCGTCTCACCAAGGAAGAGGTGATCCAGAACGCCAAGACGTACGAACATCAAGTATCCAGGATTCTTGACGTAAATAAATTACAGATCAGGTTTAATAGTGAATGGCTCGGCAAGATGGATGTTGCCAAAACTGCCGAACTGATGTCCCGTTATTCGGTCCAGAGAATGCTTGAGCGCGATGACTTCTCGAACCGCATAAAACAGCAGAAGAATATCACGATGCTTGAATTTCTTTACCCGCTCCTCCAGGGTTACGATTCAGTAGCGCTTGAGGCAGATGTCGAGCTGGGGGGGAATGATCAGAAATTCAACCTTCTTGTAGGCCGTGACGTCCAGGGCGCTTATATGATGGCGCCTCAGGTTGTCATAACGATGCCGCTACTAGAAGGACTAGACGGCGTCCAGAAGATGTCCAAATCTCTCGGCAACTATGTCGGGATAAGCGAGAATCCGAAAGATATGTTCGGTAAGCTGATGTCGGTTTCGGATGAGCTCATGTACAAATATTACGAGCTTTTGACGGATGAGGATACAGCTAAGATAAAAAAGGATGTGACAGACGGCAAGCTCCATCCAAAGGATGCCAAGGTAAATCTGGCAAAGATAATCGTCGGCCAATACCATGGCGCGGAAGCCGCCTCATTGCAGGTATTAGAGTTTGATAGGGCATTCAAAGATAAGGGTTTTCCTCAGGATATAACTTTGCAGGATATTTCGATAGGGGATAAACCGACTATTATTTCGGTCCTGGTCGATGGCGTTAAGATCCTCGCCAGCAGGGGAGAGGCGAAGCGTAAAATACAGGAAGGCGCAGTCGAGCTAGATGGTGCCAAAGTGACCGACATCAATATTACTCTTGCATCAGGTAAAGAATACCAAATCCGAGTCGGAAAGAAATTCGCAAGAGTCCTGCTTAAGTAACCACAATATTATGCCCACAAATCAAAAAATAATCACGGTTTTAATTACGGCATTTATTCTCGTCTCAGGCGCGATAGTCGTCTCGGCTGAAGAAGATGCATCTACGTTATCGTCGCTGGGAGAGGCATGTCGTAAAGAAGGCGACTACAAGAAGGCTCTGAAATATCTGGATAAGGCGATATCGATAGACCCGAAATATCCTATGGCATATATGTATAAAGGCAAGGTCTATTTCTCTATGCAAAAGTTCGAGGAGGTGGGCGAAGAGTTCGATCTATTTAGGGAGAATATGAGGCCTTTGGCGGCAAACGACGATATTAAGCAATTTTACATCGAAAGCCTTCACGACATCTGTGCTATATATTTTGAACTGAAGAAATACGAGAGGGCTCGCGCCATATTGGATGAGATATTGAAGCTCTCTCCCAAGGACCAAGTGGCTATATATAATTCAGGGATATACTATTATGTTTATGAACGTAATAGGTCGAGCGCATACAACCTTTTTTCAAAAGCTATAGAGATAGATCCGACTACCCATACGGCTGCCAAGGCCAAGTATGCCATTGAGTTCATGAGGGCCAATTCGGACCCAAGGATGGAGCCGGATTTTTCATTTATAGACCAGGAATACAGGGATTGATCCCAGGTGTACTTTTTTTAAAAAAATAGTTGACAAGATTTAGAATTATGATATATTGGGGACCTGCCTAGTGGCGGGGTAAGACCTTGTAAATGCCAGGAAGTATGATATACTTACTGGCAGCGCAAGTGGTCACCCAAAAATGGAGAAGTTATTGAATATTTTCCATTGACATTTTAGGGTTATGAAGTAAGCGGAGGATGCGACAGACATCGTCTCGATGTCTTTTTTATTTTAATCCACCTTCTGGGTGGATTTGTTGTCTCTGCTCTTTAACAAAATTGAATGAGTTTTGACCGACGTACACCCCTGCAATTTTAGATTAATTTTTAAGATTTGCGGGAATAAGCCAAGATTGTTCTCTTTAGTTTTACAATTGGAGAGTTTGATCCTGGCTCAGAGTGAACGCTGGCGGCGTGGATTAGGCATGCAAGTCGAACGATACCGCAAGGTATAGTGGCAAAAGGGCGAGTAACACGTGAGAAATTTACCTTTGAGTGGGGAATAACCTTGGGAAACCATGGCTAAAACCGCATAAGACCACGACAGGGCATCCTGTTGTGATCAAAAGGGGGGACCGCAAGGCCTCTTGCTTGAAGATGATCTCGCGTCCTATCAGCTAGTTGGCGGGGTAATGGCCCACCAAGGCTTTTGACGGGTAGCTGGACTGAGAGGTTGGTCAGCCGCATTGGGACTGAGACACTGCCCAGACTCCTACGGGAGGCTGCAGTCGAGGATCTTTTGCAATGCCCGAAAGGGTGACAATGCGACGCCGCGTGTGTGATGAAGGTCTTCGGATCGTAAAACACTGTCGGCCGGGAGGAATC
>JAPLME010000005.1 GCA_026387175.1 Candidatus Omnitrophota bacterium | reverse complement strand
GTGTAAACCGCTATTATTAGTGGAAGGAACGAGGTTTGTAAGAGACGGTAGAGCTACTGTGCCGGAACCTGAGTTAAATGTGACAGTGCCGTTAGTTACCTCATCCTTACCGAGTGTAAGAGATGAAGAGGTGAGGTTATAATTATTACCGCCATTTACTAAGCTGAATGTGGTGGCAGGTAGGCCTACATCAGCATAGATGTTTAGATTGGCTAATGAGGTGATGCTCCCCCCTAACTGATATGTGAGGGCTCCTTGAGATTGAGGTGAGGCTAATCCGCTATTAAACTTAGAGTATGCTTCTATCTTAGCACCTGAATAAGAGCCTCCGGGGATGGTAATGGTGGTAGTACCTGTGCTAGCTACGGGAGCATATCTTATAATAGCGTTATTACTTATTGTGGAGCCTCCCAATGTTACTGCAGGAGTGGCGCTAGTTAAGGTTAAGGCTACCACGTCGGTAGAGTTACGAGTGAGTGTGCCGCCGCCTAAGGTGAGGGCATGTGAGATCATTATGTCATCGCTCAGGATGGGTGGGACAAGCTTGGGGGCTGAGCAAGAGGCGCCGGCATAACCATCTGTTGAGAATATGGTTTTAGCGGTAATTCCTGTCCAGGTAATGCCATCGGAGGAGTACCCGATAGAATTAGTACCGTAGCCTCCTGCTATGAAACGGGTGCCGTTCCAAGCAACTCCATAACCTCCGCTTATAAATATGTTTGCGCCTAAGCCTGTCCAGGTAATGCCATCGGAGGAGTAGGCAATGGAGTTGGTACCTAAGCCTACGGCTACAAAGCGAGTGCCGTTCCAGACGATACCAGAACACGATGCTGAGAATGTGCTTGAGCCTAAGCCCACCCAGGTCGTCCCATCGGAGGAGTAGGCAAGGGTGTTGGTACCTTGCCCCACAGCGACAAACCTGGAACCGTTCCAGGCAATTTTACGGCAAAGAGTTGAAAATATGCTTGACCCCAAACCTGTCCAGGTAAGGCCATCGGGAGAGTAGGCAAGAGTATTGGCACCATTTCCTCCTGCTACAAAACGGGTGCCGTTCCAGCAAACTGCCCAAGCTCGATCTGGAAATACGTTTGTCCCTAAACCAGTCCAGGTAATGCCGTCTGGAGAATACGCAATAGATCCATTAATGCTGCTACCTGTTGCGCCTGCCGCTACCCAACGAGTACCGTTCCAGGCGACATCACAGCCATAGTCCAATATTTGTCTCGAGTTAGGTACTGCATTCCAGGTGATGCCATCAAAAGAATATGCGATGGAGGTTGTAGCTTGGCCTTGCCCTACAGCCACAAAACGGGTGCCGTTCCAAGCGGCAGCCATACCACCATTTGAAAATATGCTTGTACCTAATCCGGTCCAGTTAATGCCATCGGAAGAGTAGGCGAGGGCATTGGTGCCATAACCTATGCCTACCCACGTATTCTTAGAAGGATCGCGAGCAATGGTAGTAGTCTTACCTGAGGCGGCGGCTGAGAGATTATAAAAAGTAGTAACACTTGGACAAGCCTTAACTGTGCCGTCTCCTGTAAGAGTAACGGTGGAGGTGCCGGGGTTAACCGTAATGTTGCCTCCCGAAGAGTCCCAGTTACCTGAGATAGTCCATGTTCCTGTACCTAAGTTCAATGTGCGGGCCAATATTCCTGTGGAGGTGAAGCTCGCTGCACTTACATTAAATGTAGCGACATCAAATGTTCCTTGGGTTACTGTAAGTGCTCCGGTGACTGTAATACCCTTAGCTAATGTCAGAGTACCAGTGTAGCCTGTATCCAGAGTGAGGCTTGCTACTGTGGTATTAGTCACCCCTGTATCGAAACTGCAGTTTGTGGTTGATATAGAGTTTAATATAACATTATCGGCTGTAGTCGGCACGCTGCCCGTGGACCAGTTAGCGGCTGTGGACCATTTTCCATCACCGGAAATATTGATCCAATAATTACTACCGGCTGCGCCAAAGAACCAATTGGTGTTATTGCTTACATTTGTGGAGTTATTCGCCACAACACCCTTTCCGCTGGAGGCATCGGAGTCTTTGACACTTAAGTAGTTCATGCCGGTAACTGTAGCGCCGCTTGCGACATTTAGGTTAGCGGCAGTGCCTGCTGTGGTGGAGTTTAAAGTCAGGAGATTACTACCCGTGCCGGTTCCCGCAAGGCTCAGGTTATTGGCTATTGTTACGGTCTTCCCTGCCTCGAAGCTAACGGTCTTACCAGCTACGCTTGAGGTTAATTTATAGAGCGGTGCGGTATTTAATACCGGGTTATCTAATGTAGCGTCTTTATATGTATAATCTACAATGCTATAAATATTGGCAGCAGTAGCACCGGTAAGAATTACGTTTGAAGTCCCGGGAGTAACTGAGGCACATCTGAAATCGAGGTCCCCGCCTACATTTACCGTAGCAGAGCCAAAGTCAAGGTAGCCGTGAGTATAGCAAGTTGAGGGCGAGCTTCCACCATCAACATAAATGTTACCGCCGATAGTGTGGGTGCCGGTCCCAAACAGGACTTTACCAAGGTAGTCATTAGCATATGAAGAATTCCTGTTCCATCCTAATTTCAAATAACTGCCCACACTAAGGTTATGGCCATTAGTGTCTAAGATGGCAGGGCTAGCGTTGGATGAACCATAAAATGTCAAGTTCCCCAAAATACTCCAGTTATCGGTCATGGTTAGGGTGCCGGCAAAATAAATAACGCTTACATTCCCATTTGTGGTTAAGGCCTTTTGACTCAAACTAGTAGAAATTGGGCCTATTGAAATCGGCACCGAAATGGTTGCTCCTGTTTCCTGGCTAATGAAGTCATTATTTGTAACCGAAGGAAAGTATAAAGTATAGCCGCCGGTAGAATTGGCTTGAGAATTATTTCTCATAATAAGGCCTTTTGTATTAACAAAGTATGTTAAATTTGCCTTAACTCCGGATGCCAGCTCAAGGTTTTTAAACGAAGTGTAAACACCAGCGGCATTATAAGAATTTGAAATATTACCATCGGCTGTCATTTTCCAGTTTCCGGTTGAGGTAAGATGGCTGGCATCGTAGGCGATGGAAACATTTTTGAAATTTACGGTCCTTCCATTATCATTGAACATTCCGCCGTTAGTGTTAATGATAACTGAATTGGTAACGGTTAAATCCACCCCTGAGGTTGCGCTTAAGGTAAGTGTGCCTGTGTAGCCGGTATCAAGGGTGAGATTGGCCAGGGTTATACTGGAAGTTACTCCGGCGTCTACTGAGCAATTTGAGGTTGAGGCGGTATTAAAGACAACTGAGTCGGTCGCCTGAGGCACCGCGCCGGTGGACCAGTTAGCGGCTGTAGACCAGAGGCCGTCGCCTGAAGCATTGGTCCAATAAACCGTGCCTGCTGTACCGAAGACCCAGTTTAGGTTGTTGCCTGAGTCGGATGAACCGGTGGTAACGACTTTCTTGCCGCTCGATGCATCGGAGTCTTTGACGTTCAGGTATTGCATATTGGTTGCGGTTCCCAGCACATTTAAACTGCCGGCAGTGCCTGCAGTGGTGCTCTGAAAATTCATCAGGCTACCTGAGGCGCCCTGAAGCGTCATGTTACCTGCGATGCTTAAGGTCTTGCCCGCCTCTACCTTCAGGGTCTTGCCATACCCGGCAGTCGCATAATTCGCGGTGAGATTATATAGCGGGATAGTATAATAGACATTAGGATTATCTAAGACCATGTCCATATAAGCATAGCTAGAGACGGCATAGAGAGAGCTTGTGGTTGTGCCCGTGCCGGTGAAGTTAATCGTACCAACTGCAGGACTTATTGAGCAGTAACGCAAATCTAAGTCGCCTCCCAGATTGACAGTGGCTGAATAATTGGGAGCTAAGGCATTGGTGCCGGAGTTGTAGATTTTATAGGATGAGATACGACTATAATTAAATCCGGAATCTACGGATGTCCAGGCGCGGGTGGCGCCATTGGCAGAAGAGACAATATGTACGCCGCCGTCATAAGCAAGTTTAGGCTCGGTAACCTGCTTGACCGAAACATCATCCACATAAAACTCAGAGGGGCCGGCAATTCCGGTATAGATAAGCGGGGCCAAAGTGGTATTGGTGCAGGTTCCGTAAACAGAGAAATTATTCCAGCTATTTAATGCCGCGGAGGGCATAATGAGAGAGCAACCGTTATTACCTGATAAATAACCCCCGAAATAATTACCTGTTACCGGATAAACCCAGAGATTGTAATTATATAATTTTCCAATAGTAAGGGCAGAAGCTATTACTTCCTGGATACCCTGGCTATTACTGGTTCCTACGACATGACGGCTGTATGTGCCGCCGGAAGTATGATTGTAAGTAGAGCTCCTTTCATTTGTTGTGGGAGTTGACTGATTGATCCAGTTACTATCCAACTCCATATTTCCATTTACTACAGCATCACTTCCCAACGCCTCTCCTGTGCCGCCTGCTGCCAGATAGCCCTTAGCCGTTTTTCCCGCATTGTCAGTAAAGATTATATAGTAAGGAGTGCTGCCCGAGTCGGTACCGACATAGGGAGAAAGGTCTACTCCCGGAAGATAAGCAAAAGCTCCGGTAGCGCTGAAGTCGCCCAGGTAGGGGTATGAGTTGTGTGTAGTTGCGCCTGACGAGGTTGCGCCCATGCTGATCCAGCCATGGGTGTATTGGCCGCCGCTGTAAATCTTCCCGCCAATCGTGTGGGTGCCGTTTTTAAACAGAATTTTGCCGAGATAACTATTGGGAGATGAAACGTCGGAATTTCCTACCCTCAAATAAGTGCTTACAGTAAGGTTATAGCCATTGGTATCTAAGGTAGCAGTTGAGCCAGATAACGCCCTACCCTGTATATAAAGACAACCACCGAGATTCCAGTTACCGGTCATAGTTAAAGTATAGTTATCAGTTTCAGAAAAACTTACATCCCCAGCTGTAGTCAGAGTCCCCTGTGATTTATTAGATTGTATTTGAATCCATAGAAACGAAGTGATGGTTGCTCCTGTACCCTGAGTAATGAAATTATCTACGTCGGGATATAAACATACTGAGCCGCCGCTGCTACTGCTAAGCGTAGAATTATTCCCAAGGATAAGACGCCTCGCAAGCTGCATACCTGATGTCATAGTCGCAGTAACTCCGCTTGCTAATTCAAGGCTTTTAAATATATTTCTCCAGTGAGCATTGGTTACATTTCCGCTGGCCGTCATCTTCCAGTTGCCGGTAGAAGTCAAGCGGTAATCTTCATAAACAATAGAGACATTCGTAAAGCTTACCGTCCTACCGTTATCAACCAGTTTTCCGCCGTTAGTGTTGATGGTGACGGAGTTGGTAACAGTTAAATCTACTCCTGAGGTTGCGCTCAAGGTAACTGTGCCTGTGTAACCGGTGTCAAGGGTGAGATTGGCAATGGTTATTGTCTGGGTCACTCCTGAGTCAACACTGCAGTTTGAGGTTGAGGCGGTGTTAAAATAGACATTGCTAGTTGAAGTAGGTACACTGCCTGTGGACCAGTTAGCGGCCGTGGACCATTTACCATCGCCTGATGCATTGGTCCAATAGCTGTTTCCGGCGACGCCGAATATCCAGTTGGTGTTATTGCTGACATTGGTAGAACTAAGCGTTGCGACACCTTTCCCGCTTGAGGCATTGGAGTCCTTGACACTTAAGTATTGCATATTTGTGGCGCCGCCTAACACGGTAAGGTTACCTGCGGTTCCCGCAGTCGTGCTCTGGAAATTAAGCAGGTTGCCTGAGGCGCCCTGAAGCGTCATATTGCCCGCGACCTTTAAGGTCTTGCCTGCTTCTACCTGTATGGTCTTGCCTGCGACGGTTGAGGTGAGGTTATAGAACGGTAGGGTGGTCGTAAGATCAGATGCGTCATTATAAGCATAGTCAAGGATACCATAGAGAACGTTTGCGCCCGCGCCGGTGAAATTTATAGTCCCCGCAGGGGCGAGTGAGCAGTAACGCAGGTCCAGGTCTCCGCCAAGATTGACAGTGGCTGAGGCGTCGGGAGCCAAGGCATTGGTGGCGGAGTTGTAGATTTTGTAGTATAAGATGTTATTGGGATCAAACCCCGAGTCTATATTCGCCCAGTTACGGGTGGCGCCGTTACTGGCGGATACTATATGCAGTCCGCCGGAAGAAGAAGCGGCAGGCTCGGTGACTTGTTTCAATGAAATATCATCAATGTCTAATGTGGTTGCCCCGGAAACGGCAGCTATAAAACCAAAATAAGATCCCCCTACGTAATAACCACTCTTATTTCCATTAGACCGGAATGTGTGTGAAACGCCAGCGCCATCAGCCCAACTAGCGGCATATGCTCCTCCTTGACTATAATTAGAGATTGTTAATAGCGACTTATAAAGTTTGTTCTTAGTCATTACCGCAAACTGAGCGTGGCTTATACCATTATTCATAGAATTGGAAAAGTGACAAACTCCATCCGCTATCGATACCACCCCGGGGCTATGAGACCAATATCCGGTATCAGACGCAAATGTCCTATCATCGCTGGCTGTGATTAATTCAGTTCCGAGCGCCTCTCCTGTCCCGCCTGCTGCGATATATCCCTTCGCGGTCTTGCCTGCGCTGTCGGTTAAAATGATGTAATACGGCGTGCTGTCGCTGTCAGTGCCGGCGTATGTAGATAGGTCCGCTCCAAAGAGCCAGGCAAAGGCGGTGCCGGTGGTAAAATCGCCCAGGTATGTCCCGCCCGCGCCGTATGGCGATGAGCCCATGTTTATGTAGCCGTGGGTGTATTGGCCATCACAATAAATCTTGCCATTTATAGTATGGGTACCGTTTCTGAACAGGATTTTACCCAGATAATAGTTGGGGTAACTAGAATTACTCTGTCCCAACCATAAATTACCAGGTACAGTAAGATTATGGCTATTAGTATCTAAGGTAACAGTTGAGCCAGGTCCGCCGCCGCCATATATCTTAAGGTAACCGCCTATACTCCAATCACTGGTCATAGTTAAAGTATAATTACCGCCGCCATCCGGCCCGCAAACAATTACACATCCACCCGACGGCAGAGATCCTTGGCTTCTACTAGAAGCTAAGAAAATCCATAGAACCGGAATCGTCGCGCCTGCGCTATAAATGAGGAAATTATCTACGGTAGGGCAGAATATACATATTGAACCATTGCTAAAAGTAGAATTACTCCCCATATTAAGGTATCTTGTAAGATGCATGCCGCCGCTTGAAAGACTTGCGTTAACTCCGGCTGCCAGCTCAAGGCTGTTAAATGGATTCCCTCCGTAAAGATTGGCAAGACTCCCACTGGCTGTCATCTTCCAGTTACCGGTGGAAACAAGGCGGTTTGCTTCATTTGGAATTGAAACATTCTTAAAATTCACTGCCCTGCCATTATCAACCAGTTTCCCGCCGTTGGTATTGATAGTAACGGAATTATTAACTATTAAATCCACTCCGGAAGTTGCGCTCAAGGTAACTGTGCCTGTGTAACCGGTGTCAAGGGTGAGATTGGCAATGGTTATTGTCTGGGTCACTCCCGAATCAACACTGCAGTTTGAGGTTGAGGCGGCGTTAAAATAGACACTGTCGATTGAAGCCGGCACACTGCCTGTGGACCAATTAGCGGCGGTCGACCATTTCCCATCGCCAGAGGTATTGAGCCAATAGTTATTACCTGTGACGCCAAATATCCAGTTGGTATTATTGCTAACATTGGTAGAGTTATAAGCTACAACCGCTTTCCCGCTCGAGGCATTGGAGTCCTTGACACTTAAGTATTGCATATTTGTGGCGCCGCCTAGTACGGTAAGGTTACCTGCAGTTCCCGCAGTGGTGCTCTGAAAATTCAGAAGATTTCCTGATGCACCCTGAAGCGTCATATTGCCCGCGATTTGCAGGGTCTTGCCCGCTTCAACCTGTAAGGTCTTCCCCGCAACGGTTGAGGTGAAGTTATATAAAGGTATCTTGTTTACAACGGGAGTGTCAATACTCGTATCTTTATAGGTATAATCAAGTATGCCATAGAGCTTGCTTGTGCCTGTGCCGGTGATATTGATAATGCCGGCAGGGGCAAAAGAACAGTAACGCAGATCAAGGTCTCCTGCCAGGTTAATTGTGGCTGAGGCATCAGGAGCTAAGGTATTAGTGGTTGAGTTATAAATTTTATAGGATGAGATATTATTGTAATCAAATCCGGAATCTACGGATGCCCAGCTGCGGGTTGTGCCATTATTGGCTGAGACAATATGCAGGCCGCCGGAGAAGGAAGGCTGAGGTTCGGTAAGCTGCTTACAAGATAAATCGTCCCAATCGCAAACTGTATCAATAGATTCATCATTCACTATAATCAAGGTGTTGTAGTTCGTAATTACGGTTCCGTAAGTGGTAAAAGTTCCTGAATATCCGGCTGGCGCAGAAGGAACTATAATAGGCTGCGGTGAATAGTTGTGGCTTGGCCCCCCGAAACCAAAGCGCAAATTACGAGTACTTCCGGAATCCTTTCTGACGCTGCCGGTTGCGCGATAAAATGAACCAACAGTTGTGTTAACTGGAAGACACGCACCACCGCCATAAGCGGTATTCGATGTTTGAAGCGAACCGCTTCCCGTTATCGGAGTAGTGGTATTCCAGGATATATTTGCCCCTTGACCACTCCACCCTGTAATCCCAGACTCAAATGTTGTATTAGAAATGAGTTCACTTCCGTATGTCTCTCCGCTTCCGCTTCCTGCGATATAACCCTTAGCAGTTTTGCCTGCGCTATCGGTGAATATAACGTAGTATGACGTGCTGCCTGAATCAGTACCTGCGTATGCTGAAAGGTCGGCACCCGAAACCCAGGCAAAGGCATTAGTAGCGGTGAAATCGCCATAATATGCGCCGCCCGCGCCGGATGGCGATGAGCCCATGCTGATATAGCCGTGGGTGTATGATGTGCCGCTTGCATTATCAGTGTAGATTTTCCCGGATATAGTGTGTGTGCCGGTTCTAAATAGGATTTTGCCTGAAAGTTTTCCAGGATAGGATACATTAGAAGAGCCCAGCTTTATATTCCCACCTACCGTAAGGTTATAACCGTTGGTATCAAGAACCGTTGTGCCGTTAGTGTCTCCGAATGTAGTTGGGCTAAGATTCAGGTTTCCTGTTGTGCTCCAATTGCCAGTCATAATAACGGGGGATATAGAGGTCCTCACGCTAATATCGCCTGTTATATTCATAGCTCCCTGAGTGAAAGCGCTATTCTCAAAAAGCAAATTATTCACTGTTATCGCTGCTCCTGTTCCTTGCACAATAGGATTATTCATTGATGGGTTAATGTAAAAGCCTCCATTTACAATAATTGCGGAAGAAGAACCAAGGATGAATTGATTACTAACACGGCAATCACTTGTAAACGTGCAAGTCTTGTTGTCTGCAATCTGAAGAACTGACATATAATTACTGTAGGAAGCAGGATTTGAACACGTTCCGCTATTTGTCTCAACCCAGGTGCCGGTTGAGGTAAGGAGCCCTGCTATATTGGCAATGTTGAAGTTTACGAAATTAACAGTCCTTCCATTGTCAATAAGTTTGCCGGAGTTAAGGGTGATGGTTCCTGAAACAGTTAGATTCTGCCCTGAAGTTGCGCTTAAAGTAACTGTGCCTGTGTATCCTGTGTCGAGGGTGAAGTTGGCAACTGTAGCCGCCTGGTCAACTGAGCAGTTTGAGACTGAGGCGGTATTAAAGATAACCGAGTCGGTTGAAATCGGAACAGCGCCGGTGGACCAGTTACCAGCTGTGGACCACTTACCATCACCTGAGGCATTGAGCCAGTAGTTATTGCCGGCAACACCAAATATCCAATTGGTATTATTACCGGCATTGGTAGAGCCAAGAGTTATGACACTTTTCCCGCTTGAGGCATTAGAGTCTTTGACATTCAGGTATTGCATACTGGTAGCGTTGCCCAGCATGGTAAGATTACCTGCGGTTCCCGCAGTCGTGCTCTGGAAATTAATGAAGTTGCCTGAGACGCCCTGAAGTGTCATATTGCCTGCAACCTGCAAGGTCTTGCCTGCCTCTACCTGTATGGTTTTACCGACGGCGGTGGAGGTGAGGTTATAGAGCGGTATTTTGTTTAAAACGATGGTATCCATGCTTGTGTCTTTGTAGGCGTAATCGAGTATGCCATAAAGTTTACTTGTGCCTGCGCCGGTAAAATTGATGGTTCCTGCGGGAGCAAAAGAACAGTAACGCAGATCAAGGTCTCCTGCCAGATTGACAGTGGCTGAGGCATTGGGAGCTAAAGAATTATCGGCTGAAGAGTAAATCTTGTAAGATGAGATATTGTTATAATTGAACCCTGAGTCTATGTTAGTCCAGGCGCGCGTGGCGCCGCCATTCGCGGAGACGATATGCAGGCCGCCAGAGGAGGGGCCTGCAGGCTCGACGGCTTGCTTAACGGACATATTACCAATTTCAAACCAACTACCGCTAGTGCCGTAATTATAAAAACCAAACCTCCAAGATTTTTCTGTTCTGTACAAAAACCAATCAACTGCATTTCCGGTATTTGCCGGAGGGTTCGACGGATAATAACCACCATCAGCAAATTCCCAGTTAATGCTATTACTCGCTCTATATTTGAAAGAAGTTTTTAGTAACCTACCCGGGACTGATGTAGGCTGTATTTGAAAACCATAACCTCCGCTTGTAGAAGTTT
This sequence comes from Candidatus Omnitrophota bacterium, assembly GCA_026387175.1. Taxonomy (NCBI): domain Bacteria; kingdom Pseudomonadati; phylum Candidatus Omnitrophota; species Candidatus Omnitrophota bacterium. Next base: position 50,959 of record JAPLME010000005.1, on the reverse strand, counting down.
GACTTTCTCTCTGGGCGTTTCCTGGAAAGCCATTCCCCGTAACAATTGAAAAGGTGCCGCTTCCGCCTCCATTGGACAGCGTAGCTACACTATCAGCAAGTCCATCTGAATTTGAATCTACTAATGCCGTACCATTTGTTAATATTTCACTCCCCAGCGCCTCCCCTGTCCCTCCTGACCCAAGATATCCTTTTGCCTTCTTGCCCGCATTGTCAGTGAATTCTATATAATACGGGGTATTGCCTCCGTCTGTGCCTACATATAGAGAAAGGTCGGCACCCGAAACCCAGGCAAAGGCATTAGTAGCGGTGAAATCGCCATAATATGCGCCGCCCGCGCCGGACGGCGATGAGCCCATGCTGATGTAGCCGTGGGTGTTTGAACCTCCAACATATATATTGCCGTTAATACTATGTGTGCCGGTTCTAAAAAGAATCTTACCTAGATACTGATTACCGGAAGAACCGTTATATCCCAATTGTAAGTAACTACCTACGGTGAGGTTGTGGCCGTTGGTATCAAGGGTGGCGGCTGCGCCAGCGTAGTTCTGACCACTAATCTGTAGATTTCCCCCAATATTCCAGTTATCCGTCATCGTTAAAGTATGATTAACGGTATTTGCTATCATTACCTGCCCAGTTGTGATCAGGGCACCCTGGCTTACATCCGCATACAGCCATATTCCAATTGTTGAATTAATGGTTGCCCCCGTACCTTGAGTAATGAAATTATTGCTTGTAGCGCCAGCAATGCTTAAAGTATAGTTGCCTGTAAGTGTAGAATTATTCCCAAGAATAAGGCGTCTCAAGCATACTGTATCTGTTAAAGTCGCAGTAACTCCGCTTGCCAGTTCAAGGCTGTAGAATTGAACATTGTAAGCACTTGCAAAATTTCCGCTGGCTGTCATCTTCCAATTGCCGCTTGAAGTCAGGCGGTTAGCTTCATTGGCAATAGAAGCATTTTTAAAGTTTACTGTCCTGCCATTGTCGTTAAGTTTTCCGCCATTAGTGTTTATAGCAATGGAATTGGTGACTGTTAAATCTACCCCTGAGGTGGAGCTTAAGGTAACCGTGCCTGCGTAGCCGTTGTCAAGGGTGAGGTTAGCTAGGGCTATGCTGGAAGTCACTCCGGCATCAACTGAGCAGTTTGCGACTGAGGCGGCGTTAAACACGACTGAGTCTGTCGAAACCGGCACAGCGCCTGTGGACCAGTTGGCGGCTGTGGACCATTTACCATCGCCCGACGCGTTGGTCCAGTAAACATTGCCAAGAGTGCCGCTGACCCAGTTATGGTTTAAGCTATAAGTGTCAATAGTGGAAGAATAGGCAAGGATAGGCTTACCACCTGAAGCATTGGAGTCTGTAACATTAAGATATTGCATGTTAACGGATGAGCCCGTGACGTTAAGGTTAGCTGGTGTACCTGCAGTAGTGCTCTGGAAATAAAGAAGGCTGCCTGAACTCTGCCCCTGTAATTTCAAAGTGCCTGCTATTTGGAGCGTGCTTCCGGCGTTGACCTTAATGGTCTTATTCGCTAAGCCGCCGGTAGGTGTGTAAAGGTTATAAAGCGGCGTCGAAGGAGTGGCGGTCTTTGAACCGTAGATATTTGTAGTGCCTGTGCCGGTGATATTAAGAGTGGATGTGCCGGGGACTACACTGAGTGAGCTGGAGGTATCACTGGTTAGCCCTTCAGGACGCCAGTCGCCGGAGATATTCCAGGTGGAAGAGTTCATATTGAGCGTGTGGCTTCCCGCGTTATCCGCTACTATGCTTGAGAGGGGTGTAGCGGCCAGGGTCAATGCGCCTGTGCCTGAATTAAAGGTAACCGGGCCTCTGGCGCAGTCTTTACCTATATATACGTATCCCGGAGTAACGCTATAGAGGTCATAGATATTTAAGCCAAAGGTAGTGGATAGGTTTGAGTCAGCGTAGACATTTAAGCTGCTGGCCCCTGTAATGCTCCCCCCTAACTGATAATCGATAAGCCCTTGAGGCTGGGCGACACCGCTATTGGTCTGGACATAGGCTTCTATCTGAGCGGTGCCGTAGTCACCTCCGGGTATAGTGACATGCTTAGCGGCTGATGGGTCAGCTACGGGAGCAAAGCGGATAATAGCGTTATTACTGATCGTGGAACCGCCTAATATTAGAGGCGTGCCAGTATTGTCTTTGCGTAATGTCAGGGCCACCTGGTCGGTGCCGTTACGAGTGAGTGTACCGCCGCCTAAGGTGAGGGTATTTAAGACCGGGATGTCATCGCTTAAGACAGGCGGAGTGAGTTTGGGTGCGGGAATGGAGCAGACGCCAAGGCCACCGCCTGAGAATATACTTGTGCCCAGGCCTGTCCAGGTAACGCCATCAGTTGAGTATGCAATAGAGTTAGTGCCGTTGCCTACGGTTATGAAGCGGGTGCCGTTCCAGGCGGCGGCGGCGCCGGAGGATGAGAATATGCCTCCGCCTGAGCCTATCCAGCTAGCTCCGTTATCATTTGAATAGCCAATTTGGGTGTTGCCTATGCCTACTACTACGAATTTAGAGCCGTTCCAGGCGAAACCGTGGTCCTTGTAGCTGAGTGCGATATCGCCTTGGCCTGTCCAGGTAATACCATCAGAAGAGTAGGCAAGGGAGTTGGTGCCATAGCCTCCTGCCACGAACTTAGAGCCGTTCCAACAGACGCCATAGCTCTGGGTTGAGAATATGCCTGTACCTAAGCCTGTCCAGGTAATACCATCAGAAGAGTAGGCAAGGGTGTTGTTAGCGTAACCTACTGCTACGAAGCGGATACCGCTCCAGGCAACGCCAAAACCAGAACTCCCGAATATGCTATTACCCAAACCTGTCCAGATAATACCATCAGAGGAATAGGCAAAGGAGTTAGTACCGCCGCCTACAGCCACGAACTTAGAGCCATTCCAACAGACGCCACGGCCATAGGCTGAGAATATGCTTGAACCCAAACCTGTCCAGGTAATCCCGTCGGAGGAGTAAGCAAGGGAATTGGCGCCTTGTCCTACAGCCACGAACTTAGAGCCATTCCAGCAAACGCCATAGCCATAAGTTGAGAATATGCTTGAGCCTAAACCTACCCAGGCAATACCGTCTGAAGAGTAGGCGATGGAGTTAGTGCCGTTGCCCACTGCCACCCACATATTCTTAGAAGGATCTCTGGCGACTGTAGTGGTCTTCCCTGATGCCGCGCAGGACAGGTTATAGAAGCTTGTGGTAGAAGGGTTAGTCTTAAGTGTGCCGTTATCTGTGAGGTTAACGGTTGAGGTATTTGGGTTAAGTATGATGTTATTACCTGATGTATCCCAGTCCCCTGCCACGTTCCAGGTAGATGTATTAAGGTTAAGAGTGTGTAAACCGCTATTATTAGTGGAAGGCACGAGGTTTGTGAGTGAGGCAAGAGCTACTGTGCCTGAACCTGAGTTAAATGTGACAGAGCCGTTAGTTACTTCATCCTTACCTAATGTAAGGCTGGAAGAAGTGAGGTTATAGTTATTAGCGCCGTTTACTAAGCTGAATGTAGTGGCAGGTAGCCCTACATCAGCGTAGATGTTTAGATTAGCTAATGAGGTGATACTCCCCCCCAACTGATATGTAACAGCTCCTTGAGGCTGGGTGACGCTTCCATTAAGCTTGGTATAGGCCTCTACCCTGGCACCTGAGTAGGCTCCTCCTGGGATAGTGACAGTAGTAGTGCCTGTACTGGCTACAGGAGCATACCTTATAATAGCGTTATTACTTATTGTGGAGCCTCCTAATGTTACAGTAGGAGTGGCGCTCGTTAAGGTTAAGGCCACCACGTCAGTGCCATTACGGGTGAGTGTGCCGCCGCCTAATGTGAGGGCATTTGAGACCTTTATGTCATCGCTCAGGATGGGCGGAACGAGTTTGGGGGCGGAACTGAAAGCAATGCCACAGAATATTTCCACGATGGATTGTGAGCCAGCTACTGCAGTCCAAGTAATACCGTCAGAAGAGTAGGCAATGCCGGGGTTGCCTGAGCCATTGCCTCCTGCCACCCAACGAGTACCGTTCCAGGCAACAGACTGGCCATAGCTATTAATTATGCTTATACCTAAGCCTGTCCAGGTAATGCCGTCGGAAGAGTAGGCAATGGAGTTGGTGCCTTCTCCTACTGCTACGAAACGAGTACCGTTCCAGGCAATACCGCGGCCACGGGTTGAGAATATGCTTATTGAGTTAGACGCCGGAGTCCAGGTAATCCCGTTAGAAGAGTAGGCAATTGTATCAGGCCCATCTCCTACTGCTACGAAACGGGTGCCGTTCCAGGCAACACCGCGACAGCCATAGCTTGAGAATATGCTTGTGCCTAAGCCTGTCCAGGTAATGCCGTCGGAAGAGTATGCCAAAGTATTAGTACCGGCGCCTCCGGCTACAAAGCGTGTGCCGTTCCAGGCAGAGCACATGCCTTGAGTCGAAAATATGTTAGTTAATGAGTTAGATACTGCGTTCCAGTTAATACCATCAGAGGAGTAGGCAAGAGTGTTGGCGCCGTTGCCTGTCGCTACGAAGCGGGTGCCGTTCCAGGTAATAGAATTGCACCAGTTATTAAGCAGACTTGCGCCTAAACCAGTCCAATTAATACCATCGGAAGAATAGGCAAGAGTCGTGCCGGTCCCACCGCTATAGCCCCCTGCTACCCAACAAGTACCATTCCATGCAACGGCGTTACCCCAATATGAAAATATGCTTTTGCCCAAGCCTGTCCAAGTAATGCCGTCGGAAGAATAAGCAAGGGTATTGGTGCTTTGTCCCCCTGCTACCCATATATTCTTAGAAGGATCCCTGGCGATAGTAGTAGTTTTGCCTGACGCAGCCGCTGAGAGGTTATAGAAAGTGGTGACGCTGGGGCAGGCCTTAACCGTGCCGTCTCCTGTAAGAGTAACGGTGGAGGTGCCGGGGTTAACCGTAATATTGCCGCCAGAAGAGCCCCAGTTACCTGAGATGGTCCAGGTGCTTCCTGTGCCTAAATTCAGTGTGCGGGCTAAGGCTCCTGTGGAAAGAAGGCCCGCCGCAGTTACATTGTAGGTAGCGGCATCAAATGTCCCTTGAGTTACAACAAGCAATCCGCCAATTGTAATACTTTTAGCTAAGGTCAGGGTGCCTATATAGCCGGCGCCTAAAGTGAGGCTGCCGACTGTCGTATTAGTCACCCCTGTATCGAAACTGCAGTTTGAACTTGAGACGGTGTTAAATACAACATTGTCAACTGAAATCGGCACAACTCCTGTGGACCAGTTGGCGGCTGTAGACCATAAGCCGTCGCCCGAAGTATTTGTCCAATAATTAAAACCGGTCATGCCGAATATCCAGTTAGTGTTATTACTGACATTGGTAGAGTTAATGGCTATGATGCCTTTTCCGCTCGAAGCATTGGAGTCTTTAACGCTCAAGTAGTTCATGCCGGTAGCTGTGCCTGAAACATTTAGGTTAGCTGCAGTGCCTGCTGTGGTGGAGTTTAAGGTCAGGAGATTAGCGCCCGTCCCGGTTCCGGCAAGGCTCAGGTTGTTGGCTATTGTTACGGTCTTCCCTGCCTCGAAGCTAATGGTCTTGCCAGCTACGCTTGAGGTTAATTTATAGAGCGGTGCGGTATTTAATACCGGGTTATCTAAGGTAGCGTCTTTATAGGTATAATCGACTATTGAATAAATATTAGTTGTGCCTGTGCCGGTAAGGTTTACGGTTGAGGTTCCGGGAGTAACTGAGGCACACCTAAAGTCAATATTTCCTACCACATTTACTGTGCTTGAGCCAAAGTCAATGTAACCATGGGTATTACAAGTTGAAGACGTGCTTCCACCGCCAACATAAATATTTCCGCTGATGGTGTGAGTGCCGCCCTTAAACAGGATTTTGCCAAGCATGCCATTGGCATATGAAGGATTACTGTTTCCTACTTGTAGATAACCGCCTACCGTAAGGTTATGGCTATTGGTGTCTAATGTGGCAGTTGAGCCTGAAGGAGAATACCCAAAGATTTCCAAATTTCCACCGATATTCCAATCTCCGGTCATGGCGACAGAATGATTATTAATGTAATCTAACCTTAGATTTCCACCTATAGATAAAGCCCCTTGAGTTAGATCGGCGCCTGCAGCATATATCTCAATCGTTGAAGAAGAAGGAATTGTTGAACCTGTCTCCATCACAATACAATCATTTATTAAGCCGGAGCCGTAAAGTAATATATCCGCACCAACTATTGAAGAATTGCTCCTGAGTGTAAGACTTTTTTTAATAAAGCATCCGCCGGCGCTAAAGTTTGAAATAACTCCTGCGGCTATTTCAAGACTGTTAAACATGCTATTGCCGGAAGGGCCGGAAATGGTTCCACTGGCTGTCTGTTTCCAGTTTCCGGTGCTAAAGAGATTGTTAATGGGTGTATCGTTAGCAATTGTGGAATTTACAAAATTCACATTCCTGCCATTATCTGTAAGTTTTCCACCGTTGGCATTTAAGGCAATAGTATTAGTAACGGTTAGATCCTGCCCTGCTGTTGGGCTTAAGGTTACAGTGCCGGGGGAGTATCCTGCGCTAAGAGTGAGATTGGCAATAGTAACTGTCTGGTCGACTGCGCAGTTTGTGGTTGAGGTATTATTGAAAATAACTGAATCAGTCGAGATTGGCACAGCTCCTGTGGACCAGTTAGCGGCTGTGGACCATTTGCCGTCGCCTGAGCCATTGGTCCAGTAAACAATGCCGGCTGCGTCAAAGAGCCAGTTGGTATTTCTGCTGCTATTAATATTGCCCGCGTTGGTAGCGTCTACCGACGCTCTGGAGGCAACAGAATCCTGCACATCCGTAAGAACCGGCGTGACTACCGCGCTGGCCGGATTGGTCAGGTTCCAGGCGGTCCCCGGCGATGAGCTCCTCAGCGTAACCTTTCTCGACGCGCTGGTGCCGGTAAATTTAAGGATAGCGCTTGGAGTGTCGCTCAAGGCGATCGTCTTGCCGGCGCCGATAGTGTAGTTATAACCGCCGGCGAACTCGACGGTGCCAGCCTGTATATTGACATTCTGCAGGCCTATGGCGCCAGAAACCGTGGTGGTTTGGCCGGACTTATTAATGTTGATGGTTTGGGGCAATGTGGCGGCGCCTCCGCCGGAAATGGACTGCGGCTGCGCGGTGCTGTTCAACGTGATCGCGGTCGTGCCGCCGGTGCCGGATGTGCAGACTAAATCGCCCGTTAAGGTAATCGCGCCGCCGTTAACGGCGCCGGAGGAGCCGGTGGCAAGAACCACTTTATTGGCGACCGTGGCTGTCCCGGTAATGGTCGTCGTGCCTGAACCGAATTCTACGGTTTTGTATGTTACGGTGCCCGGCGTCCAGCTCGATGTTCCGGAAAACGCTATCGTCGCCTGGCCGGGAGTAAATACGCTGTTACTGAGCGCTACTGTGGAACCGTTAAACGTTATCATCGAACCCTGGGCGTTAAGCATTCCGAAGAGGCTGATGTCTCCTGAGCTAAATACCATATTCGAGTTTCCGGCGTTAAGCGTTGCCGTACCTTCGATCGTGAGGCCGCCGGTGAACAATATATTGCCATTGGTGTTAAGGGTCATGCCGGACGACACTGTGGCGACGCCGGTTACCTCAATGTCTTCAATGGCCGCATAGCTATCCCCGACCGTAAGAGTCCCCGCCAACTTGAAGCCCGTGCCGGTCGAGCCGGTATTTCGCTCACTCAAAGGAACAGTAATCTTCATGTAACTCGTAGATGTTGCGCTATTGCCGGAAATGGTCAGGTTTTCGGATAGGCCGCTCGCCCAGTCATTATAACACTCGGCGGTTGTGTTGCCGCCGGCCGCTTCCCAGCCGATAAGCGAAGAGTAGTGACCGCCGACTGTGCCCGTGTCGGCTGTTGAAGCTACAGTGCCCAGAGGTTGATAATATTTGAAAGAGCAATAATCGCTAGCGACCCAGGTAATAGTGAAGGTGCCGTTAAAGCTGGTATTGGTAGTAACGTTTACAACTATCTTTTGCCCTACTTTAAGGTTATTATTGGGAAAAGCGGCGCTCAAAGTGATAAGAGAATTGCCACCGGATAATCGCTGGACATAGGTGACCGTCTGGCTCGCGCGAATGAGCTTGACGTTAGTGTCGGCAGTTACGGAGCTTAACGTCGTGCTGGATGATGTCACGGCTGTTCCCCAGCCGGCGCCGCTTCCACCGGCGAACTGGGCATAGGCGCTCTCGCTCATTAACGGCTGTAACACCATCGTTAGAGCTACGATCACCCGAATTGTCTTACCCGTCATAGTTTTCATCGTCTTATCCTCTATCAGGGTTCAGGGGGCAGGGCCCAGGGTTCAGAAAAAATCTTCACCCTCTTCCCTCACTCCTCAATCTCACTCTCCTGTACCCTGCACCCTGAACCCTGTCCCTTGACTTCTCAACCTCACTCAGTCACTACTGAGCCGTCCTGGCACAGCGGATGCCGAAAGTGAGGGTGCGACCAGCACTCGCGGTCGCCGCGTAGGTACGGGCCGACACACCAGCGTTGAAATTGTCGTTGTTCCAACAGCCGCCGTGGTAGCCCGAGCCGGTCGCGTTAGCTCCCGGCCAGTCGGTATTAGTTGTGCTTAAATTACCATCTCCGTGGCTACCAATAAATAACCGGCCGGTACTATTACCTACGGTGACCGATCGTTCCCATAAGTTCCCGGAAAGCTCCATTATTCCGTAATAGGAGCCGCCCGAGGCATAACGGCTTGAAGAGCTGGTCGCAGCGAATCCTACGCGCATAGGGCCGGACACAGTACCGTTATAGCTACAGTTGGCATTGTTAGTGGCTGTCTCATTATTAGCGCCGGGATTGGTCGGGCCTGTAGGGCCGGCAGTAATAACGGTTGAGCCCCATGTGCATTCATTGGCTATCGAAGTATTTAGTCCTCTGGACGCTTTTTCAAATTCAAACTCAGTAAAGGGACGAAGCCCTGCCCAATCGGCATAGGCGCATAAGTCGGGCCAGCTTACATAATTACAGGCTATCCATTCGCCGTCAGTGGCTTCGTTCGGCGTACCATTATTGTTATAATCACAGTAAAACGTTATTGGGGTAGTCGCGGGAATAGTGGCGTCACATCGTATTCCATTACGATAATTAGAAGCGGAAGCGATATTAGCGGCAATACTGGTATTTGGCATAACATATATATTGGTTACGGATGTTGTGCCCGAAGCCAGGGTTGTTCCGTCTCCGGCCCTTTGGTTTTGCTGGGCGCGGCTGAGCGTATTCAAGAAATCCCGGTATTGGCCCTGGTTAACTTCGTATTTCATCATGTAGAAACCGTTATAACCTTTGGGGAAAGCGACGGGTACTGGGCCTGCCTGATCGCCGCCATAAGTATTTGAATTCGGGTAATAGAGATTTCCGGTGGTTGTGCCCACAGTAATCGAATCTTCAGAGGTTATCTTATAAGGGCTGGTGGTGTTGGGATAGTTATAGAAAGCGTTTGTTTCGGTGCCGCCTGAACCGACATAGAACGAGCCTGTTGGCACATAGACCATCTCTATCGCCATAACTTTGACCGAGATAGAAGCCGAGGAAGAGACTCCATCGGTGGTGTAATCCCAGTACACAATCTGGTTGGTCCCGGGCCTACAGAAAGCGCCTTTTTGGTCAGCGCTTATTCCGGTCCCACTCTGGGCGTTATAATTGCTTACTGTCCCGCCTGAAATTAAGGTGGCATGGCTCCAAGCTGTGTCGGTGCTGGCATTTGCGGCGTCAAAGTACTTCACGAATATCCAGGCGCGATCGAAAAAGGCATTGCCGTTATTATCTACGGCGCTGAAAGAGTTATCCCATGCAAGATCGAATTTTATGCCTATCGTGCCGTTCGGCTGTCCCGATGCTTTATATAAGGAGACGTTAGAGACGGTGATATTATTCGCCATGGCCTCAGTAGATAATGTCATAGCAAATATGCTTAATAATAATAGTGTAAGTAACCATTTTCTAGTAATCATGTCCGTCACCTTCTTCTGTAACAACCCGCTCCTGGGGCCATCCTGCAAGGGGACACCCTGCAATCTCATCCGCTTTGGCCCGCTTTGGGGCCATCCTGCAAAGGGACACCCTGCAATCTCAAGCCCCACTTACTTCTTCTCGGTCTCCGCCGCTATGTCCTTTACTTCCAGGGCATTACCGGTCAGGTGTCCCTGCGCCGCTTTTGCCCTCTCCTGCAGAGTGATCTTGTCCTGCAGGTTAAAACGGTATTTTCTCTTATTCAGCGTTTTAGTGACCTTGCGATTTGACTTACCCGTAAGCGTAACCATCTCGTCGGGCTGCATTAATTCTAAAGCTCTCTGGGGGGTAAGATAGGTACGCACGATGAGAAACTTTCCTCTCTCCTCGGCGCCCCATAAATATCCCGCCGGCTTTACCATCACTATATCGCCGTCCTTATACCCATCGGGTGACGGATTGTCTCCTACCTTAATAAGAAGATCGTACATACCCGCAAGCGGCTTCTCTACAGCCTTTGGAGTTTCGGCCGGCTTCTCTTCCGCCGGCGTCACGCTCTCTATAACCCCTACCTCTTCCGCGGCCCGAACCTTGGTCTCTGCGGTCACTCCTGACACGATCGAGAAATAATCTTCTGATATGCCGTAAATGGACTTATCATTATAATCCGCGACCTTCATCACCGCCTTACCGGATACTCCGGCCGGCACATTCCAGGCATAGTCACCGGAATTGTCCACCTTTGCGGCGATCACCTCGAAATCCTCGCTGTCATCCTTTGAATACGATATCTCCAGAGGGTATTTCGGATCATAACCGGCGGCTTCCCAGAATATGCTGTAGCTGGCGCCCGAAGTAAGAGTCTCTCCGCCTTTTGGCATCACCACACGGATGGTGCCGGGCCTGTATTCCAGGCTGAATTTTTTAAGCTCTATGCCCTCGCTTCCGAATTCCGCCTTCCACCTTAATTGGCTGCCCTTATCAAATTCCTTCTTAGAGGCGTAGCGGGCAGCGCCGTTCTTCCAGTCAGAATAAAACTTCCCGCCATTTTTAACGGCGATGCTGATGGAAACTGATTCCTCATCGGATAGATCGACGTCCCAGGAAGGCTTTATTATCCGGGCATCGAAAGCCGGGCTGATGAGCCGTGAGATGTAATAACTTTCTGAACTATCGCTGCTCGGGATGAGGCCTCCATCAGGCGCTATGGATACATTGTAAAATTCCGGCAGATTCGTTGCCTCCGGGGCCATGGAAGCCGTCCTCGTATCAACCTGCGGAGGTGGGTTGGCGGCTTTGCGCGTCCGTATCCAGTCACAGCTCATCGTTTCGCCGATTATCGAGGATGACAGGCCTATCGGTGAAGCCTCGCTCGATCCTGCCAAATATTCCGTCTCGGCCTGCGCGGTTCCCGAGCCGTCTTCGCCGTATCTCCGGAAAGCTATGTCCCCGTTATCATCGCAGTATATCTTGTAAGTGTAGAAGGCATCCGGGGATATAGGCTTCGGGTCATTCGCTTTTGTGCCGGAACCTTTGGTGATACTGTGAGCTGAGGCGCTCGAGGAAACTGAAGAATAAGCTATCACGTCATCATTACCTGACGAGGTGGCCCTTATAATTCCTTCTGAAGAGCCGCTCGCTGATGCCCGGGCTTTATATTCTATAAGGCCGCTCGCGAATTTGTAGTCCGCGGAGGTAATCTTCGCCCTTGTAAGTGAAAGGATGGAATCTTTGACGCTGGCGCTGCCCGCCTTGTCATACAGCACAGTCTTCCATTTCTTGCCATTAAGGAGAGCGCCGCCGAAATCGTCAAAGAAGTCAAAGACCTTCTCGCCGCTCGACAGGTCGGAAGCGCCTGTCTTAGAGTAATACATATATATAGGAAGGCCGTTCTTAGGGATTTCGGGTATATTGACCCAGAAAACGGCTGTGCGGTTAGGCGCTTTGCCGGTAACGCTTTCCAGGTAGTGAGGCAATATGGTCTCTCCATCGGTCGCCGTAAACCTTATATCGGCAAAATCGGACAGGATGCCTCCGCTTAATTTAAAGTCGCAGGTCCCGACAGATTTTTGTGATTCGCCCACTCTTATAGGCATCTGATAATTAAAAAGGGTTCCGGCCGCGGAGCCTTTTACATAGATCCATTTTCTCGCGCCGAATCCGGAAAGCAGGCTCTCTCCGAAACTGCCCACGACACCGGAAAGGTCTGAATAGGTTATCTTAAGATCGGTAAGCGTGCTATTTGGAGCGAGGGTCGCCCGCCATTTTATCCCGGAGCCGGCGTACGGCTCTTTATAAGTAACCGGAACGCCGTTTATTACCTCGACATAATCTTTCGAGCTGCCTGTGATACTTACCTCGAGGGTCACTTTGCCCGTAAATGACCAGCTTGCCGATAGCCCGGTTACGGAGCCGTCCGTCTTATATGGATTGGGAAGTTCGACTGTTCCGTTGGAAGTGTCGTAGGACCTCACTGACCCATCGGTCGCAAGATCCGCGTTTTCTAATGCGGCGCCTTTAAATGAGTAGCTTGCGCTTGAGTCAGCGCGCCATATGAGCGGCCGGATAAATATAGCTTTATTCTGAGCGTCGGAAGTCTCGGCGGCTTCGGCAATCTTGGCGGCTTCGGCAGGCGCGCTGACAAATATGGCCGCCATCGCCATAATAAGTATAATTCCAATACTCAGGAAACGTCTCATCTTTTCCATTGTAGTGTCCTGTAATAGCACGACCGGTACTTCTATGTAGGGGAGGTTTAAACCTCCCCTACTACATTTCTATCAAATCCTACACTTAAGTATACACTACATCGTAAAACGTGTTGTCAGAATAACGCCAATAAGTTGTCAAGAAGTTGTCAAGCTTTTCTACACGAACTTATACCCGACCCGGTGGACCGTGATGATATGCTCCGGCGCGCCGGGGTTCTTCTCTATCTTCTCTCTCAGGCTCCATATATGGGTATCGACGGTCCGCGTCGTAACCTCTTCGGAGGTCCATATTTGCGCAAGCATAGTGTGCCTCGATACAGGCTCTCCGCGGTTCGATACAAGCAGTTTCAATATCTTATGTTCGGCGGCTGTGAGGCTTATCTCCTCCTGGCCCTTATAGATCATATATTTTTTAAAGTCTATCTTTATCCCGTCGAATTCGTAGACGTCTTCCTCTTTACCGGCGTTCTCCATCCTGCGCAATACCGCCTTGACCCTCACGACAAGCTCGCGAGGTGAAAACGGCTTGGTGATGTAATCGTCCGCCCCGAGCTCGAGCCCCAGCACCTTATCCGCCTCCTGCGCCCTGGCGCTTAAAATTATGATGGGCGCCCTTATACCCTGCAGCTTCAATTCCTTGCAGACTTCAAACCCGTTCAGCCTCGGAAGCATGATGTCCAATAGGATAAGGTCCGGCCCCTTCTCTTTGGCCTGTCTGAGCGCTTCCTTGCCGTCGCGAGCAATGATCGTCTTATAGCCTTCGAGCTCGAGATTGTCTACGAGGCCCGTCATTATATTTTTATCATCCTCTACTATCAGTATCTTATACATGCGCGTTCACCGGAAGCAGCAACGAAAACTTCGACCCATGGCCCTCACGGCTCTCCACGGTGACCTTGCCGCGATGCGCTTCGGCGGCATATTTCACGAGCGTAAGGCCGAGCCCGGAGCCCTCCACATTCATATCTTTCTGGTTAACACGGTAAAATCTGCGGAAGATCTTCTTCTGTTCCTTCCGCGGTATCCCCACTCCGCTGTCTATGACCTCGATGGCCACTTCATTGGCTTTCTTCGCTACATTTATCTTTATCGTCTTGTCGAACGGTGAATAATTGAATGCGTTTGTCAGCAGATTCGTGATCGCCTGGGATATCGAATCGGCGTCTATCTTTAATACAGGGATATCTTTATCAATATTCAAAAATACATTGCAGGACTCATGCACCATATAGGACTTAAAACGCTCCACTGTCGAATTGACTATCTTCGTTATATCCTCATCCTTAAATTCATATCTCTTACGGCCGCGCTCGATACGGGAAAAGTCAAGTATGTTATTGGCCAGGTTAGTGAGCTGCTCGCTTTCACCGGAAATGATATTATAATATTCCCGCTTTTTTTCTTCGCTGGGAACGCTATCGTTCTTCAGCATCTCCGAGAACATGCGTATCGAGGTGAGGGGCCTTCTCAGGTCGTGCGACAGGCTCGACACGAATTCGCTCTTAAGCTCCGTCAGGCGCCATTCTCTCGATAGTACGCTTAAAGTGAAGAAGCTCCCGCCTAATACAAAGAGCGCGGAAAATATAATTATCGCTATATATGAGGAGAGGCGGTGTTTCCTCTCTTCAAGGCCCTTTATGACCGCGGGATACTTTTCATAAACCGCTATTACGTAGGGCATCCCTTTTATATTCTTTCTGAGAACGGGAGCTCCGAGTTCCCTGGAGGGATCCCCGCCGAGCGGCCTGCCGGCGGTGTCGAATATCTTCACCTGATAATTAAACATCGCGGCCTGGTCCACCATGAGCGGCTCTATTTTAGATTTATTCCTTAGAGATGACTCGGATAACCCATAAAGGGCGGCCCTTATCTCATCTTCCACTACATCCGCCATAGACTCATAGACGCGGCGTATGTTCGTTTCGACTATCGACTTTTCGCTCCTGACGGCCTGCAGGCCGAAGTAGGCCAGAAGAGCCGTGGGTATCAGCACCGACAGAATAAATATGAGCACTACATTTACGCGCATCCTACCTCAGCTCTTTTCCCAGACGGTTTTCAAGCTCCATCTTGGTTATCCAGTCCCTCACGCGTTCGGCCGTCTCTCCCATGGGGCGGAGAGACAGGAACTTATAATAATGATATAACGCCTTATTGTTCATGTTCAACTTATCGTCATAAAGTATTCCCAGGTTGTAATGCACTCCCGCGTCCTTAGGATCTATGCGCAGGCATTTAAGGTATTCCCTCTCCGCATCGTGCCATAAACCGTTCTTTTCATACATGACCGCGGTGTTAAAGTGCGCATCCAGCCTCTCTTTGTTCAACTTTACCTTCATCTCCTCCGGGGCTTTCGCGGCCGCTTCGGCTTTACGCCTTGCCTCTCTCGCGGCATTTTCGGCGCGCCCCAGCCTGGCCTGCATCTCTTTATTCTCGACCATCAGGCGGTTATTCTCATCCTTCATGGCCTCGAATATCTTATCCAGCCTGGCGCTCAGTTCCTCGCCTCTGGACGCGGCCTTGGCTTGCGCCTCTTTATCGCTTTCATACGCGAGACTGTCCTCGGTGTTATGCTCCAATAACACCGATACCCTGACCTTTAATTCATCCGTCTTTTCCTTTAAAGCTTTCTCTATCCGGTGCTTCTCCTGCGTGGCAAGTTTTATGTCATCATCCAGTTTTTTAACAGCAGCGGTGTCTGCTTGCACTTTAAATTTTGCCGAGATCGCTTTCTTCCTCAGCTTCTCCACCTTTACCTGTGTAGCTTTCTTCTTTTTCCCCAGGTCCCCTGACCGCGATTTAAGGTCTTTCGCTTTTGAGACATCCTCGTTCTCCAGCGCTTTTACCTCTTCTTCCTGCGATCTTTTTGCTTCATTGGCAGTCAGGAGCTCGTCCGACAGTTTTTGTCTGGCGGATTCCAATTTCTGCGCCTCCACCATCAGATCATCCATCTTCTTCTTTATTTCCTCTGACTCATCCTTAACAGGCGGCTCCTCTTTCGCGGAAGCGCCCTTCTTCACAGAAGCGCCTTCTTTCTTCTCCGACGCGAGCCTGGCCCTTAACGCTTTCAATTTATCCGTCTCGGCTTTATATTCAGTGTCCTTCGCCTTCAAATTTTCATCGATCTTATTCTTTTCGTTTGTGAGCGATTCTATCTTATCCTCCGGCGACTTTAAGCCCTCTTTAAGCTTATCTATCCTCGTCTTCCGCTCGCTGCTCTCCTTCTCACCCGCCTCGGCTAAACGCTTAAACTGCTTATCTTCGGCGCTTATTTCGTCCTCGGTCGTCTTTATGCCCTTTTCTCTGGCTTCGTATATTTTAGTCTGCCCGACTAGCTCCTCTTCGGCTTTTTTCTTATCGGAGGCGAGCTTCGCGAGTTTTACATCCAATGCCTTGGCGCTGTCTTTAAGCTTCCATATTTCGCTCTTCAACTCATCGCACTTCTTCATCTCGGTCGTCTGCACCTTTTCATATTCCGCGCGTTTCTTGAGATCATACTCCCTCTTCTGCAGTTTACCCTCCAGACGATGGACGCCCTTCTCCGCATTCTGCAGATCCGACATACTGGTTTCGGCTATGGCCTCAGTGCTATAGGAGCGCGTGACACACAATATCGTAAATATGCCTATCGATAATATCGTCAATTTATTTTTCATTTCGCATCTCCGCTCTTTTTCCTTACTTCCTGATGCCCCTGGACGGTTTTGGCATATCTTTTTCGAGGAGGAACGTATCCTCTCCCGTCACTATCCGCGGCGTCAAAAACACTACTGTCTCCGTCCGGACTATCTCATCAGTTGACTTTTTAAAGGCAAGGCCCACCCACGGTATATCGCCTAAAAACGGTATCTTATTCACCGTCTTAGTCTTATTATCTTTCACCAGGCCGGCAATTATTATCGTGACGCCGTCTTTTATTGTAACCGTCGTCTGGGCATTGGCGGATTTAACTACAGGCACAGCGCCTGCCGCCTGCGCCGCTCCACCGTACCATGCCGATATGGAGCTCACTTCCGGTTTTATCAGCATACTTATGAAGCCGTCAGGGTTTATACGCGGCGTAACGCTCAGCGTCACGCCGATATTCACCCATTGATAACTCTTTGAGGCTGTCGTCGTCCCTCCCGAGGCTGTCGTCGTAGTATCTTCTTCATACGGCTGTTTCTCTATGACCTCTATCTTTGACTCTTTCCCCTCCTCAACGGTTATGTGCGGATTCGAAAGTATCCTCGTCTCGGCCACCGTGCCGAGTGTCTCAAGAATAATGGATAACTTATTGGTGGAAGTCGTAGCCACGGTCATCTTACCTATTGCTCCGGCAGCCAGATTAAGAGGAAGCGAGACCTGCGGAGTGATAGCTATCGCGCTGAGGCTTCCGGCCATCTGTATTATCCTGGACCAGTCAATGCCCCATTGGAACTTGTCGCTCAGGGTAACCTCGACGATCTTGGCCTCGATGAAGACCTCCCTCGTCTTCCTGTCGAATGCCTTGATCAGGACATCCAGCTTCTCCAGCTGGTACGGCAGGTCCGAGATCACTATGGTATTGGTCCTCAAATCGGAACGTATCGTCCCCACGTCCGGGGTAAGGGCTTTTGAGATCTCGTCTTTAACAACGTCCACCTTCGCATATTTAAATTCATATACCCTTGTCACTGTGGGCAGGACTCTCGAAACTGTGGGCAGTTCCTGTTTAGCGATAATATCGCCCATCTCTTTTATCTTCGCCGGAGTGTCTATAAGGATCAGCGTTCCCGTGCTGTCGTCATAGATTATCTTGCCGATTTCGCTCTTGATATTGCCGAGGATCGTAGCCACATTTTTAGGGGAAGCGTATTTCAGTTGATACGCGGCCGTCTCGCGCTGGTCGTAGAATTCCACTCCGAACATTGTCTTAAATTCGGCTGTCGTCATTATTGTGATGATATTGCCCTTTATCTGATAAGCGAAGCCGTTCATCGAAAGAGCTATCTCGAGCGCGTCGCCTATGGTCACGTCATTTATCAGGAGGCTTATAGGGCCGGTAACGGCTTTACTCGCTATTATGTTCAGGTTTCCGTCGGTGGCAAGGAACTTCAGGAACTGCGTCACGTCCATCGCCCTTATATCGAGCGATATCTTCTTCTTTAGCCCGGGAAAATCATAATCGGATATGGCCTTACGCGCCACTATTCCCGCAATAGGGGCATCTGCCTCGGAATAGGCGCTGGAGATAAAGATAACCGCGGCAATCGCGCCAAAAACGCATAGCTTAATTATCGCGTTCTGTCTCATAAGAGATCCATCTCTTCCTCGTCATTACCGATCACTACCTTATCCTTGCGTATTTCCTTTATCTTAATGCCGGTCGAGCCTATCGTCTGGCCCTTCGTAAGGAAATACATGTTGCCCTCTTTATCGTTCTGCCATAGTATCATGGCTTTCGGCGCGGGACCCCACGAGATCCCCTGGAGCTTCAGGCTTTCGGCCGCTTTTTTTAACTTGCCCGATGCGCCCTGTTTCGTTTCCGTCACCGCTTCCTTCGGAATAGGATGGAATATATCCCTCTTGCGGATCTCCGCAAGATAAAAATCGGCTTTCTTAAGAGGCTCTATCTTCTCATTGCCTCCTACCGAAGCGATCTGGATCTTTGAAACAGCGTCCGTGATCATCGTGGTATCCTGGCGCTTGCTCGTCAACGCGTATATGACAAGGATCGCGACTATGATGAGCGCCGCGGCCAACACCTTATTAATAACTCCGGGCTCTAATTCGGGTAATTTTAAATTCGCCGGAATTATTGTCTTCCAGTTAAAACCCTTCTTCTCTCCTGATGGCGGGGCGCCTACCGCCGATATAAAACGCTTTAATCCGCGCAGCCATTCGCCGAACTTTTTGCCGCCGGGCTTGCCCTCTTCGGGTGCCGAATTTTTCCCCTGCTGTATGACTTTGAAGAGACGTTCCTCTGGAGAAATATTTTCAGCCATTATATTCTACACGTCAACCGGTTGCACATCGTTACGGATCAGGGCCTCGATGACTTCTTTATCGATCATCTCCTTCTTATGCATGACGAGATACTCCAGCGCGTCGTGGCAGAGCATGGCGATCTTCCTCGGATAACCTTGAGTATAGTTGAATATAGCCCTTATCGAATTATCGGTGAATAACGGATATCTCGACACATACCCGGCCTCTTTAAGCCTGAACTCTATCATCTCCCTTACCTCATTCTCCTCGAGCGGATTTATCACGTATTTAAGAGAGATCCTGTCCCACAGGTTCTTAATGCCGCTTATGCGCGGCAAAAGCTCCATCTGGCCCATGAGGATAACCTGTAATATCTTGAATTCATTGGTCTCATAGTTCAAGAGCGAACGCAATACCTCGAGGCAGGAGAGGTTAAGCTTCTGTGATTCGTCTATCAGGATAACTATGGTCTTGTTGCCTTCGACGCCCTTATCGAAAAGGAATTTTTCTATGGCCTTCAGATAGTCCAGGACCGTCGGTTCCGCGGCGGGCGTTGCGTAAGCGGCTTTAATATGGAATCTTTCGGCCAGATCGCGGAGGAACTGTAATTCGGATTCGTAGACCGGGTTAAGTATCATCGTCATGATGAGGGTCGGGTCCAGTCCGAGCAACTGGGACAATCTGCGGCTAAGCGTCGTCTTGCCTGTGCCCACGTCGCCCAGGACAACGCTCAAACCCCTCCTCAGCTCGATGGCGACCCTGAGCCTGTAAAGGACGGATTTATGTTCTTTCGACTCGTAGAAGAATTTAGGGTCAGGGCTGGTCGAGAACGGCTCTTTATCTAATCCCAATATTTTATAATAGCTCATGCTAACTTAATTTTTTCCTTTTTTCCTCGATTACCTTCCTTATTTCATCCATATGGCCGTTGCTATACATCCTCCAGCCGCGCCAGTCTTTGGGGGGCTTGGATATCTTGCCGTCCTTCTCCCATCCCAGAAGCGTCTTCTTGGAAATCCCGAATTTGTCCGCTACAGTTTGAGCCAAGTAGTAATTTTTAGTATTTTTCAGCGGCATCATCTCTCCTTTTGATTATTTAAAACACACTTTAAGTATGCTAAGCATGGAAAATAGGGTAAATATGGTAAGCATGGAAAGTATACCTGACATATTTGGGTTTGTCAAATTTTTCGCTAAGAAACTTGCATATTGCGGAAAAGGTGATACTCTTAATGTAAAAAGAGGGATAATTTATGAATTTTATTAAGACGCTACTGGGCATTTTCGTTATTGCGATCATGATGCAGGCCTGCGGAGAGTCATATTGCGATGACAGCGCTGTCGGCCGGCAAATAAGGAGAATGGAAGGGACTATAACAGCGGTAGATACATTTGATTCCACCTTTGCGGTCGAGTGGCAGGGCGAGGATTTGATCCATTATAATGTGACAACCTTCAAAGTTCCGGAGGGAATGGACTTTTATAAAGGTACCGACATGGTGGATATATTAGATATAAATATAGGCGATCCCGTAACGATCGAATATTATATAGACGGTTCCGGCAATCCACAGATGGTCCGCATGGATATAGGCCAGTAACCCTTCCCCCTCTCGGGGGCCACCCTCTCGGGGGCCATCCTGAAAAGGGACACCCCCAAATCTCGGGGGCCATCCTGAAAAGGGACACCCTGTAATCTCAAATTTTCAATCCCTTATCTATTATGGTCTCATAAGGCCGCTTTTTCAAAATGTATTCTCTGTATAATTTCATGCGCTCCTTCGGATCATTTGATAATTCAAGATAACAAGGATTAGGAGTGATTATGTCATCTTTCCTACCATTGGCATAGAAATTATAGCTAGAAAAATGATAGTCCAATAGATCGGTTACTATACCCGCCCTTAAAGGGTTTCTTTCAATATATCTGCCGCATTCCAACAAATATTCATCATTATCCACAAAAACACTTTTATATCTCCCCTGGAATAGGTTGCCTATAAGTTTATAGCATTTCTTATAATGATTGGCATAAGATTGGTTTATTCCCTGCATAATACTAGGTAATTCATCGCCTTTATTCACCCGTAATAAAATATGTGTATGATTTGGCATGGGGCAATAATGAAATACATCGAAAATGAATTTCTTTTTATAGTCCTTTATCAATTTTTTATAAATCGTGTAATCATCTAACGAATGAAAAAGCTTGTACCTATTATGCCCCCTGCTTGTTATGTGATATATGCCTCCATCCACTAACAATCTACCCTGTCTGGCCATAAAAATGCCTCCTTTCGTGCCTTTATATCCCCCTATATAAAGACGCTAAAAGAGGCTAAATTGTTGCAAATTATTTTAAAATATTTTTCCGAGTAGCTACAGGGTGTCCCTTTTCAGGATGGCCCCGTGCATGGGGATGGCCCCGTGCATGGTAGTGCATGTAGTTTACAGAGCTGTAGCGACAGCCTCCCAGGCCTTGCGCTGGTC
The DNA here is from genome assembly GCA_026387175.1 of Candidatus Omnitrophota bacterium. NCBI lineage: Bacteria > Pseudomonadati > Candidatus Omnitrophota > Candidatus Omnitrophota bacterium. Next base: position 29,816 of record JAPLME010000005.1, on the reverse strand, counting down.
GGTTACGTTTTTCCAGTCAATCTTACGGATCTTGAGGATACCTTTGAAAAGCTCATTCAGAACGGCCCTGGGATCCGCGGCGCCTTCTACCATAGCCGCAATGAGGTTTAGGAGTCCCTGACTCGGTTCGGCGCCTTCCCCCTTACGCACATATTCAAGGATCTCGAAACCGAGCCCGAATTGTGTAATAAAGTCAGGGCTGCCCTCCTGTTTGATCCTCTGTATCTTTATCGGCGCGTCAAGCCTATCGATATAGATTTCTTTTGTTTTAAGGTAATTTTCTGCGTCAGCGAAACATCCTTCATAAAGGTCTTCCGGTAATAGCAAGAGCGCGCGAGGATTTTTATTCGCTGGATCCTTTAAGGAAACTATTATACGGTCAATTAACGCTTTGAGCCCATCTTCGCTGTCAACTCCTTCCTCAAGAATCGATCGCGCATAAAGATTATATGGATAATTCTCGAGTTTATTCTTAATATCCTGAAGGGGCCTTCTGGCCTTGCTCGACTCGCCGATTCCGGCAATCTGCACCACAATGTTCAGGTGCCCATTCTTTTCGATATCACTAAGCCCCTTGACCAGCATTGCCGTCCGAAGCGCCATCTCCAATTCACCCATTTGATATTCGTCGATCTTTCCTGTCTCTTTTAATTTTTCCAGATCCATTAATATCGCCTGGATGGCTTCCGGCGCGGAAGCTTTTTGTTTCATCTCATTCACAAGCGCTATGCGATCTATCTTTTGCGCTTCCAGAAGCGGAATGATATCGGTAAGCACTGACGGTTGGGTCTGACTTGCCTCGCCTATGGCTGTAATCGCTACCGCCTGAGACGGAGTTGTCGGCGAAATAGTGCCAAGCGCAACGTCAAGGCTTTCCCCGACCTTTTGCAGACTAAGTTTCGGTAAGACTTCTGTCTCAAAACCAGTCAATACTGGTAACGGTAAGCGTGTCTCAACACACTCGTACCCATTATATATATTAATCAACTCTTTTCTCAGCCCGCCCTCATCTATAACGCCTTGATCAAACCGATAAGCCAAATCCCAAATCTCTTGTAACAGCAAGCGCATAGCATTTTTAACACTTATGTCTTCTATATTAAGGTAGCGGAATTCCAGCTCGCCTATTAATGCAATAAGGCCCTCCACCGGCAGGGCACCATAAATTGCCTCTGCTAGATAAGCCGAGATTTCACGATCGATAGATAACTTGCTCATATTCGGATTTACTTCCTCCCATTGATGCTTAGCTTCATGAATAGCGATATTATGTGCTATACCTGCCATTATCTCTTTATTCACCATACCTCTAAACTGCTTCTGATAAAGATCCCCCAGGATGCTATTAGCCTTTGAAGTTGTTAATAAAACACGGCTTCCTTCTGCAGTCTTTATCCATATGCCTGCCTTATTAAATATGCCGTTAATGGTTGGAAGATACGATATGGGCGCTCTGCCTTCCCGCAATGTTTTCTCTATATTTTTCGTATCATTGTTTATATGGTCTAAGGTTATTGTCACATCCTTTTCATTTATAAACGATGCGCCTTTAGTGTTATTCAGCAACGCCACTCCAAAGCGCGAAAGAATGAGGACGCTGCCAACCTCGCCGGAGTCTACCGTTACCTTAGCAGCTATCTTATAGCCTGTGCTATAATCTTTCATTACTTCTACCCTAAAACCGCGTGTCTTCAATACTGCATTAAGATTGTTAAAATATTTTACCTCTAATGGAGAGCCTTGAAGAGATTTTCTAAAGGACCGCACAAACTCAGCTAACGGGTTATACCGTCCTGTGCCGAATACTTCACAGAACTTTACGCTCAACTCTTCCTCCAGTTGATCACTTAACAAAAATCCTCTGCTCACAATGGCAATATACGGTAAAAGCACATTCTGGAAGAAAAATTCGGGCTGGTTCGCCTGCGGGCTTCGCATATTATATACAATATCGCGAACCACTGCTTTAAGTATTTCCGTATGCTCCATACTATTCAAAACATTTACCGCGTCTCGCGCCTGGGTTTCGGATATGCCAAAGCTTCTGGCCAACAAATCAAAATGTTTATCTTCTTTTGCCGCCGCCGCATTAATAACGGTCGTAAAGAGCAGGCATAGAGCTACATATACCGAGTTTTCGGCGATCATTTCATGAGTAGGCGCGGCTGTGGGCGCTTGTGGGGCTTCTTCCTTGCTTACAGCGACCCCTACCCTACTGAGCATGCGGAGAATCTCTTCTGTTTTATGCGTATCGATTGGCATACCTTCGTTCACAATTTTCTTGCCGTTGGCGGTATCAGGACGCGAGAAATGATATTTATTATCAATCTTGTCAATGATGAGGTAGTTGCCGGCGGTGGTAAGAATGGCGAAAGCGCCGTTTTGATCATAATAAGCGATCATCGCGGGAAGTATCCTGTCAAGCTCGGCCCCTTCCGGGTCAACAAGCTTACCAAGTTCATTAAAGGGGCTGGCGATCTGCATCGTCCCGAGCGCTTCATCCAGAGAGGCGACTAAGTCGCTCTCCTTGCCGGACAATATTTTAAAATACGGACATTCATACCCATCAGCATTCTTAAAATTAGGCGTGATCGAGACATAGGCTATGCCCTCTTTCCTGAACATCTCGGCCAGGTTCTCGTTGTGGAAACCTCCGGTCACGAGGATAGCGATGCTCTTGCTGTAGCCGTTGGCGGAATATTTCATATTCTTAAGAAATGCCTCATCACGTTTAATGGAATATTCGTAGAATTGCGAGATATCCTCGCGATAACGATCGAGGCTTGAAGCATCCTTATCGAGTAACGCCGTTATCTTGTAAAGCAGCGCTTCTTTATCGATAAACGCGGCGTAGCGAGAGACGTTGAAAGAATCTTTGTTAACCAGATAGTAACGATAATCGTCTTTCGCCAGAGAGATGTCGAAAATATTCTTAAGCAGTGCCAAATTCTTCGAAAGGCGCGAGAGCTCTTTTTCTTTATCGTTCCGGCAGAGCACTCCTTTTATGGTATCTTCCAGCGCTTCTTTCTCCTCCATGACTTTTGCCTCATCCATAGCGCCGTAGATCGAGATATAAGCTATATATTTCTGAAGCTCGGGGAAAGCGGCCATATCGACGCCTGCCTTTTCCGCCCTGGCCGTAAGATAGGTGTAGAAGCTCTTCTGCGCTATGCGCTCCTGCTTAAACTCCACTGTTTTCGCGATAAGCTCTTCGACGGCATTTTTGGAAAGCTTTTTTTGGAGGCCATCGATAAGATCGTCCCGTTCCTTGTTTGCTTTCTTAAAATCGATATTCGCTTCTTTGGCGAATACCTGGTCAAGGAGATAAATGTTGGCCAGTCTCTTGGTGTCGATACCATTGGCCTTGGCCGCGCCGAGCAGATACGAAAGATATTCCTTAAACTCCATATTATTGGATTTATTAGCGCCGTATTTCATATCGAAGTCGAGAAGCTCTGTCGAGTATATCTTGGCTTTCAGGTTCGATATGATGTGATTTAAGGATTTCAGGTATTTATCTATCTCTTCTTTATGAACAAGCGAGTTTCTGTAAACGGCGAGGCCGTCGATATATAGTTTCACATCTTCAACGCCCCAGAGATTGGTTTTTCCGGGATTATTGATAGCGAAGTATTCGGCGCCGTTTACAAGGCCCTCTTTTACGAAGTAATCGGCTACTTTATTTTTGATGGATTTATCTGAAATGCCGGAAAAGGCGGAGAGGTCATAGCCTTTAGCGCCGCCTTCAAGGTTAACGGAGACTACCCCGTATTCTTTATTGACATATTCTATTATCTTTGAGATCTGGTGCTGAGCGGCATAGTTGCAGTGCGCATCCTGGATATGGATTACCACTTTGTCCGGGTTAGCCGCCGCGTATGAATTCGTCACAGAACCAAGGTCTTTCGGCAGAGTAAAATTCGTTACATTAATATCCTTGGTAAAACCCTGGCCGCCGGCTTTATTAGAGCCGTTATCGGAAAGCTCTGAGGGCGTTCCGACAGCCCAGGCCGCATCATAAGATACCGTATTAAATAAAAAAGCCGCTAAGGTAACTATGCATATTAGCGCCTTAAATGGCTTTTTCTTTTTTAGGCTACCATTAGATCCGATGGTTATCATCTGATAGCTCCGGTTTAATCTTATTAAATCTATAAACTAACGGGTGAAAAAATATACTTGTCTGAATATATTCAAACAAGTAGTATTTGTCCTATCTACAGTAAAAGTATATCATATATACCGCATGTGACAAGGGTAAATAACATGCTTTTTTATAGACTAACAAAACCATTTTTCAAGAGAAAAAAATGGCGGAGAGGGAGAGATTTGAACTCTCGATACGGTATTACCCATATAGCGGTTTAGCAAACCGCCGCCCTAGGCCACTAGGCGACCTCTCCGCGCAAATATCAGGTTATCAACACAACACTTTTTGGCCCGAAAGCCGAACATTTTAGTGGTAGCCCCATGGGGATTTGAACCCCAGTCTTTAGGCTGAGAACCTAACGTCCTAGGCCGGGCTAGACGATGAGGCCACCTTAAACTAAATGGTGCGGAGAGGGGGATTTGGTCATCCGGCCGCCTGTGGCGGCCTTCTGACCAGCCAATTTTCTGTCGGGCATAGCCCTTTTCTTCCTATTCGTCAGCGAAAATTGGCTTCAAATCCCACAATCCTTACTACCGTCAAATAACTGGTGCGGAGAGGGGGATTTGAACCCCCAAGCCTTGCGGCACATGCCCCTCAAACATGCGTGTCTGCCAGTTCCACCATCTCCGCGAATTCGTTTATTGCGCTGCCCTTAATTTCCGGCGCAGCTTTTTTTGCCGCTTAGATGAAAATTTATACACAAACTCGTTCATCTGAAGAAGCCATTCCAGCTTTTTCGTAGGGTGGATCTTCATGAACCTGAGAAGACGGTCTTCTTCGCTCTCCCATTGGAAGATCATCCGGCCCTCTTTAGTTTTTTTATTTTTTTAAGTTCTTCCATATCCAGTTTGTCAATGGAACGGCCTGCGCTCTTCTTCATTTTAATAAGATTATCGATCGAAACCACGGGTATCGTAATATCACCGCTTCGTACATGCACTATATCATTTTTTGCTTCTTCGAAGCTTACCGGAGACTCTATAATGATATCTACCTCTTTAAACTCATTTTCCTTATAAAAATTAAAAGCCTTCATATATTTATTTTTGATCCAATCTTCCCGCTTCTTGCTATCCGCGATGCCCATGGGATCGACCGACTGTTTTACATGATAGCCTTTCTTCTTTAATATTCTAACAACCTTTGCAAGGTTTGCATCGGTCATCTCGACAAGGATGTCCATATCAGCAGTGCTTCGTAAAGAACCGAGAAGGTTCACGGCTATGCCTCCGACAAGCACATACTTTACTTTTTGCTTTTGGAATTCCCTCAATATATCTTCGTAGATTATCATAAACTCCGTCTGAAAGAGAGGTTCATATTATAACGGATATTCATCCAAAAGCAAGCATAAATGGCTGACGGGCTAGGATTTGGTCATCCGGCCGCCTGTGGCGGCCTTCTGACCAGCCAATTTTCTTGCGGCCGGAGGCCTCTTCCTCCCTTCGGTCGGCGAAATTTGGCTCCAAATCCTAGCTTTGCCGCATACTGACTGAGACTGAATTGGCTGACGGGCTAGGATTTGAACCTAGACAAGCAGATCCAGAGTCTGCTGTGCTACCGTTACACTACCCGTCAACCTCATGTAAATATTATACTCGAACCGCCCGTTTTTCAAAGCTTTTTAGGCGGACTTCTTCTCTATTTTCGCCCAGCTATCTTTCAGTGAAACGGTCCTGTTGAATACGATCTTACCATCCTTCGCGAAGATCGGATCAAGATAAAAATAACCGAGCCGCTCGAATTGGTATCTGCTACCGTTCTCAGCCTTGCCCAGCGATGGTTCTAGCTTACAGGCCGGCAGTATCTCAAGCGATCCGGGGTTAAGATTGGTTTTGTATTGATCGCTACAGGGTGTCCCCGCGCAGGATGGCCCCTCATCCGGGTTTCTTTTCGTGAATAATAAGTCGTAGAGCCGCACCTCTGCCTCAATAGCTGTCGGGGCGTTCACCCAGTGGATCGTCGCCTTGACTTTTCGCCCATCAGGAGAGTCTCCTCCGCGCGTAGCAGGATCATAAGTGCAACGGACCTCCATAACCTCGCCCGTCTTAGGGTCCTTGACTATTTCGGTGCAAGTCACAAAATACGCGTACCTGAGGCGCACCTCTTTGCCCGGCGATAGCCTGTAGAATTTAGGGGGCGGCGTCTCGCGAAAATCGTCTCTTTCGATATACAGTTCGCGGCTGAAAGGCACTTTTCTCATCCCGGACGAAGCGTCTTCCGGGTTATTGACCGCGTCGAGCTCCTCGGTCTTGCCTTCGGGATAATTCGTGATGACCACTTTCAACGGCCGCAGCACGGCCATCCGGCGCTGGCAGGTTTTATTCAATTCCTCACGAACGGAGTTTTCCAGGACCGCTATGTCAACGATCGAGTCCATCTTCGCCACGCCTATGGAATCGCAGAAATTCCGTATGGAGAGCGGGGTGTACCCCCTGCGGCGAAGTCCCGATAAAGTCGGCATGCGCGGATCGTCCCACCCGCTGACATAGTTTTCCTTCACGAGCTGCAATAGCTTTCTCTTGCTTAAAACGGTATTGCTCAAATTAAGGCGCGCGAACTCTACCTGCTGCGGATGATATGCTTTCAGCGAGTCGAGTATCCAATCGTATAACGGCCTGTTATTTTCGAATTCAAGCGTGCATATCGAATGTGTTATCCCTTCGATCGAATCGCTGATGCAGTGCGCGAAATCATACATCGGATATATGCACCACTTATCGAGCGTCCGGTGATGGTGCTCCCGTTTTATCCGGTACAGGACCGGGTCGCGCATCACGATATGTCCGCTCGCCATATCGATCTTGGCCCGCAGGACTTTCGCTCCGTCGGCATACTCGCCGCCTCTCATGCGCTTGAATATATCGAGGTTCTCCTCGGGCGCCCGATCCCGATAGGGCGAGTTCCTTCCGGCCTGCGTCAGCGTGCCCCGGTATTGCCGGATCTGGTCCGCTGTGAGATCGTCCACATAAGCCTTGCCTGAGCGTATAAGCTGGAGAGCGCATTCGTAGATCCGCTCGAAATAGTCCGAGGCGTAAAATAGCCGGTCCTGCCAATCGAACCCGAGCCATCTTACATCCTCGATGATGGCGTTAACGTATTCCGATTCTTCCTTTTCCGGGTTCGTATCGTCCATCCGGAGATTACAGAGGCCATTATAGTCGCGCGCGATCCCGAAGTTAAGGCAGATCGACTTGGCATGACCTATGTGCAGATAACCGTTGGGCTCCGGCGGGAAACGCGTGTGGACCTTCGCGCCGAACCTTCCCTCGCGCAGGTGAGCGTCTATTATTTCCCGTATGAAATTTTTAGCGATAGGTTTTTCCATAAGACGTTCAGGATCCGGCTCGGCGCATGCGTTCTATCACTTTGGGCTTACCCAGTATCTCCATCATCTCGAATAGGCCGGCGCCCGCGGTCTTACCGCTTATGGCAACTCGGGTGGGATGGATGATCTCTCCGGCTTTTACCTTCTTCGCCTCTGCCATCGAGCGGCATGCCTCTTCGAGCCTGGCATGAGAAAAATCGCCGACTTTATCGAGCGAATCGGCAAACTCCAATAAAATGCTCTTACTTCCGGCAGGCTTAAGATACTTCTCGCGAGCTTTTTCGTCGATTGAATAATCGTCGCTGAAAAAATGGTCTGTGGCTGGAACAAATTCCGATAAAGTTTTGATTCTTGTCTTATACTGATCTATCAGCTTCAAAAGCATGTCGTCCGAAGGGCTAATCCCTTTATTCAAATCCGCCAATTGTTTCTTTATGAGAGGAAGGAGGTCGCCGCTCTTCTGTTTTGCGAGATACTCGCCGTTCATCCATCTCAATTTCTGCAGATCAAATTTTGCCTGGACTCCCGTCATGTTCTTTATATCGAAAAGCTTCACCGCTTCGTCGAGCCCCAGGATCTCGCGGTCGCTGCCGGGCGACCATCCGAGAAGCAGAAGGTAATTGACAAGCGCTTCCGGCAGATACCCCTCTCTCTTGTACTCCTCTACCGAAACGCCTCCGTGCCTCTTCGAAAGCTTAGCGCCGTCGGCGCCCATGATAAGCGGCATATGGCCGAATTCCGGGGTTTTAAGCCCGAGCGCTTCGTAAAAAAGGATCTGCTTCGGCGTATTGGAAAGGTGGTCGTCGCCTCTTATTATGTGCGTTATCTTAAGATGCGCGTCGTCTACCACGCAGCAAAAATTATACGCGGGCGAGCCGTCCGACTTTATCATGACCTGATCTTTGATATCGTTGGTATTGAAACTAACCTTGCCGTGTATCATGTCGTCGATCTCGATCACGCGCCCGGCGGGCATCTTAAATATATAGGCCTCTCCCTCGCGGTACGCCTTCCCCGACTTGACCAGCTCTTCGGCGGAAGCGCGATAGAGATCGAAGCGCTTCGACTGGCGTATAGGCTCCTCGTCCCAATTGATGCCGAGCCACTTCAGGTCCGTCATTATCTCGTCGAGAAAACGGTCTTCGGAACGCGTCAGGTCAGTGTCTTCGACGCGCAGCAGGAATTTTCCGCCGTAGCGGTGCGCGTAAACCCAGTTAAATAGAGCTGTCCTGGCGCTTCCTATGTGCAGATATCCGGTGGGGCTGGGAGCGAACCTGACTCTCACCATTTAAAACCTGTACCCTTTTTCGAGGGCCTTTTTGTTGAGTAAGAATAGCTCCTCTTTTCCTCTCAGCGCTTCTTTCAGCGCCGAGAGCACATTGCGCAAGGTTATCATCTTGGAACGCTTGACGAGCGCGCCCGCCGCTACCATATTCGCGCATTTAGTGTTGCCGAGAGAGCTCGCGATATCGGTCATCGGAATATGAACTATTTTAATGCCCTTTCTCCTGGGGGGCCCGTCGATCAGAGATTTATTTGAAACAAGAACGCCGCCTTCTTTTAATTTACCTTCATATTTCAACAGGGAGGGCTTATTCATAACTATCAGCATATTGGGGCTCGTAATTATAGGGCTGGCTATCTCTTTATTGGAGATCTTTGTCATCGAATATGCCGTGCCGCCTCTTACTTCGGCGCCGTACGACGGCATCCATGTGACATGACGCCCGGCCATAAGCGCAGCCTCGGCGAAAAGCTTTCCCATGAACATTATCCCCTGCCCGCCAAACCCGGCCGAGAGTATCTCCTCGGTATAATTGCTCGTCTTCTTCATGTTGGCCTTATTATTAACAACTCTTGATCACCCCGAGAGGATAGAATGTGGCTACCTCATTCTTTATCCTGTCGGCAGCCTGTATAGGGGTCATCCCCCAATATGTCGGGCACATCGACAGGACCTCGACTATCGAGAAACCTTTGCCGTCTATCTGCATCTTGAACGCCTTGGAAATAGCGCGCTTTGCCCGCAATACTTCATGGGACGAATTCACCGCCACTCTCTCCGCATACTTTACTCCGGGCAGGACCGCAAGCATCTCGAGGATCTTTAGCGGATAGCCTTCGCGTCGCAGGCTTCGCCCGTATATCGTCGTAGATGTCTTCTGGCCGGCAAGCGTCGTAGGCGCCATCTGCCCTCCGGTCATTCCATAGACTCCGTTATTTACGAATATGACCGTTATATTCTCACCGCGGTTCGCGGCGTGAACTATTTCGGCGGTGCCTATAGCGGCAAGGTCCCCATCCCCCTGATAGGTGAATACTATGTTGCCCGGCCGGACCCTTTTTATGCCTGTAGCGACCGCGGGTGTTCTCCCGTGCGCGGCCTCAGTGACGTCGAAGTCCCAGTAGTCGTAAGCTATAACCGCGCATCCTACCGGCGCTACGGCTATGACGCGCTCGCGGATACCGTATTCGTCTATCGCCTCGCAGACTAAGCGATGGATTATCCCATGACCGCAGCCGGCGCAGTAATGATTGTCGACCATCCTAAGGCTGGCCGGATTCGGCATGACTCTCTTAAGAGCCTCTTCTTTTTTTACTTTCTTCATAAGCTCACAATAGCGCCTCTACGCGCTCCAATATCTCTTCTTCGCAGGGTATGCCGCCGCCCATCCTGCCGTAAAATTCAACTTTGGCCTTGCCGTTAACGGCAAGCCTCACATCCTCGACCATCTGGCCCGCGCTCATCTCTACCACAAGAAATTTCTTTGTTGCCGCGCATGAGTCTTCTATTGTCTTATCCGGAAACGGCCAAAGCGTTATCGGTCTTATCAAACCCACCTTTAAGCCTTTAGCGCGGGCGGCCTCCATCGCCGCCTTGGCTATCCTAGCCACAGAGCCATAAGCGACAAGTATGATATCGGCATCTTTGGTATGAAAGCTCTGGCTGCGCGTTTCCGTTTCCTTGATGGTCCTGAATTTTTCCTGCATATGCCTGTTATGTTCTTCCAAGGCGCCTTCCCCAAGTAAAAGAGATCTTATTATGCGGGGCGCCCTGTCCCTGCATCCCGTAAGCGCCCACGGCTTATCATAATGTTTCGGCTGCATATCCGATGGTATGGTAAGGGGCTCCATCATTTGCCCTAAAAGGCCGTCGCCAAGTATAAGCGCAGGATTTCTGTATTTATCAGCAAGATCGAAAGCAAGAAATGTCAGGTCCAGAAGCTCCTGGACGGACATTGGCGCGAGCACTATCAGTTTATAATCTCCGTGGCCGCCGCCTTTCACCGACTGAAAATAATCTCCTTGGGACGGAGCGATATTGCCGAGACCGGGCCCCCCTCTCTGCATATTCACTATAACGCATGGGAGCTCACATGCCGCCAGATACGAGATCCCTTCCTGTTTCAGGCTGATCCCGGGGCTCGACGAAGACGTCATCGCCCGCTCTCCCGCGGCGCTTGCGCCGAATACCATGCTTATCGCGGCAAGCTCGCTCTCCGCCTGAACAAACGCTCCGCCAGTCTCGTTCAGCCGTTTTGCCATATAACTTATGAGTTCATTTTGCGGCGTTATGGGGTATCCCGCATAGAATTTGCATCCGGCAATGACCGCGCCCTCTCCGCAAGCTTCGTTCCCGCACATCAGCACTTTATTTTTACTCATATCTATTTATAAACCTCTATGCCCCCATCCGGACAGATGACGGCGCACATGCCGCATCCGGTGCATTTACCTCCGGAGAAATATACCGCCTTCACACCTTTGATATTGAGCTCTTTCCCTATCTTTATCAGGTTATTCGGGCAATTGACCACGCAGAGGTAGCACCCCTTGCATTTCGCTCTATTTATCTTTATTTTGGCCATAAAATCTACATTACCTCTTTTATAATTACATCGCAAATAGCGTCAGGTGTCAAGTTATACTTTGCAAATAGCTCGCTTCTTTTGCCGTGTTCGATAAATTTGTCCGGCAGGCCGAATCTTTTGAGTTTAACGCCGTTTATATGATCGCGCTCTATGAATTCCAGCACTGCGGAGCCGAATCCGCCGTCAAGCACGCCGTCTTCTATGGTGACCGCTTTTTTTATTCTATTAAATACGTCTGTTAATAGCCTCTCATCTAGCGGCTTGATAAATCTGCTGTTTATCACCATCGCGTTTATCTTGTTTTTAGCGAGGATCTGCGCTATTTCAAGCGCGGTCTCCGCCATGACGCCTATTGAAATTATCACGATATCCCTGCCATCCTTCAGGATCTCCGCCCTTCCCCGCTCGATCGGAAGGGACGGCGCCCTATCGAGACGGCTGCCGCCCTTCGGATAGCGGATCGCCGCGGGCGCATCCAGGGAAACCGCGAACTCGAGCATGGCTTTCAGTTCTGCCGGCGTCGCCGGAGCCATGAACGTAAGGTTCGGTATATGCCTTAAATAGGCTATGTCAAATACGCCGTGATGTGTCGGCCCGTCCTCTCCTGCGAGCCCGGCCCTGTCGAGACAGAAGGTGACAGGCAGGTCCTGCAGACAGATGTCGTGTATTATCTGGTCGTATCCCCTCTGTAAAAATGTAGAATATACCGCGACGACCGGTTTAAACCCGCCGCGGGCAAGGCCTGCGCTAAAACCCACCGCGTGCTCCTCCGCTATGCCCACATCGAAGAAGCGGCCGGGATAGTCCCGGGAATACTTATTAAAACCGGTGCCGTCTAACATAGCGGCGGTGACGCCGACTATTTTTAAATCTTTTCCGCCGAGTTCCGATATTTTATCCGAGAACGCGTCGGTGAAGGTATCGGGGCCATTCACCGCCAGTTTCTCGCCGGTCGCGATATCGAACGCTCCTGTGCCGTGGAAAGACGCGGGGCGCTCTTCGGCGAATTTATAGCCCTTGCCCTTCTTCGTCACCAGATGTATCAGTAATGGCTCCTTCAGGTCTTTCAGGCTCTTCAGCGTCCGGATGAGCAGTGATAGATCATGGCCGTCTATCGGACCGAAATACCTGAACCCCATCTCTTCGAATAGCATGCCGGGGATGAGCAGGTTCTTCAGGCCCTCTTCCAGCTTTCTGGCGGCGCGGTACGCCCTGAATCCGAAACGAGGTATGCGCTTAAGGAGCTTCTCGACATCTATTCTTATCTTGTTGTACGCGGGAGCCGTTATGATCCTGTTTAAATATTTACTTAGCGCCCCCACGCTTTGCGAGATCGAGCGCTCATTATCGTTAAGAATGACTATCATATCCTTCTGAGTGTGCCCGACGTGATTAAGCGCCTCGAATGCCATGCCGCCTGCCAGCGACGCGTCTCCTATGACGGCGATCACCTTATTGCTAGACCCCTCGAGATCACGCGCCGTTACGAGGCCGAGCGCGGTCGATATAGACGTGGAGGCATGGCCGCAGGTAAATATATCATGCTCCGGGCTCTCGTCTTTATTCGGAAAACCGCTTAAGCCCCCCATCTGCCGCAACCCTGAGAATTTATCAAATCTTCCGGTGATAAGCTTGTGCGCGTAAGTCTGGTGTCCGACATCCCATACGATCTTATCATTGGGCGTATCGAAAACGTAGTGCGCCGCTATCGTAAGTTCGACCGCCCCCAGGCTCGAGGCAAGATGTCCGCCGGTCTTTGAGACCGTCTCTAAAATAACGGCTCTTATTTCCTTGGCGAGGTACATAAGCTCGGCGAGATTTAATTTACGCAGGTCACCGGGCCCTTTTATGTTTTCCAGCAATCTTCCCATATTAAAGCCGCCTCTTAAGCATAGAATCCGCTATCTCCTGAAGCCTGACCGCATTATTACCGAATATCTTCAAAGCGTTCTTCGCCTTACCCGTGACATCCGCCGCGCGGGAAGCGGCGTCATGCTTACCGGACAATTTAAGAGAATCTTCGTCGTCCATGATGTCGTCTACGATCTGGAATGCCGTGCCTGCCAACTCTCCGAAAAGAGCCATGGCTTTGACTTTTTTATCCGGTACACGGCCCGCTATGGCGCCCAGCCTGGCGGATGCCTCAAATAACCTGGCGGTCTTCAGTTTATTTATACGCCTCCGCGCTGCGGCGCTTACGGTTTTTCCTTTATAGGCCATGTCGATCACCTGGCCGCCGACCATGCCGGAAGTGCCGATGGCCTCGGACAGCTCTCTTACGGCTTTGACGCTCGTCTCCGGACTCAGATGTTTCGAAAGAATATTGAACGCCAGCGTCAGGAGCGCGTCACCGGCAAGTATCGCGTTTGCCTCGCCGAATACTTTGTGGCTTGTCGGGAGCCCTCGCCTGCGGTCATCGTCGTCCATCGACGGCAGATCGTCATGGATTAACGAATAGGTGTGCGCCATCTCCACGGCGCATCCGATCACAAGCGCTTCGTTTAAACAGTCCCGCCGGAGGTTCCGGGCCCGGGGCGCGCATGTCTTGCACGCTTCCAGCACGATTATCGGCCGGATACGCTTGCCGCCGGAGAACACACTGTATCTCATCGCCCTGTGAATGATCCTGGGCTCGCATTTGGCGGAAGGCAGGTATTTATCGAGCGCTTTATCGATCAGGTTCTTTGACTGTTTCAGATAAGTTTCGAGGTTCATCATTATAATTTTATAAAAGCTCTTCTTCCGAGCCTGACTTCGATTTCTTCTTCTTGCCGGGGGCTTGCGATTTTTCTTCTTGGGCCTCGCGTTCATCGAACTCTTTAAGCTCTACCGAACCGTCCTTATTTTTCAGTAATATCTCGACCTTCTTTTTAGCCGTCTCTAATTTTTTAGCGCAGATCCTCGACAACCGTATCCCTTCCTCGTATTTCTCGCAAGCTTCGTCGAGCGGAAGGTCCCCGTCCTCCAGCTCCTGCACTATTCTTTCCAGCCTCTTTAACGCCTCCTCAAATTTCATCTCAGTTGCCATATCTGTTTATCTCCTCGATTTTACTTATAAACGTGCCTTTGCCCAGCCTGGTTTCGACCTTATCCCCTATATTGACATCGCCCGCGTTTTTTATGATCTTCCTTCCGGGGAGGCGCGATGATATGCTGTACCCGCGATTTAATATGGCCAATGGGCTTAAGACCTCCAGTTTCTGCGCAAGTAAATTGAAATTCTCCCCTCGCAGCTTTACTAAATGGCTGACGCGGATCGCCATATCCTTGCGCAGGTCGTCTATCATCTGCTCATATTGCTCGACCATCTTAAGCGGCTGCGTGAGCGCGTAACTTCCCTTAAGCCGGGCAAGTTTTTGAGCCATCGTATCGAGTATATTCGCAAGCGCGTTTCCAAGCCTCTCTATATTAATTTTAACGCTGTTTACGAGGTCCTCTTTTTTCGGGATGACGAGTTCCGCCGCGGCCGACGGTGTCGGCGCCCGCAGGTCGGCTACGAAATCCGCGATCGTGTAATCTATCTCATGGCCCACGGCGCTTATCACGGGGATCTCGGAATCGTATATGGCCCGCGCCACAACTTCTTCATTAAAGGCCCAGAGGTCCTCCAGCGATCCGCCGCCCCGGCCCACGATCATCACATCGATGTTATTTAGTCTGTTAAAATCTATTATTGCCGCGGCGATCTCGTCCTTAGCTGACTCTCCCTGCACCCTGACAGGATAGATTATTATCTCGACGTTTGAGAATCTCCGCAAAGCTATATTCAATATATCGCGTATCGCGGCGCCTGTGGGACTTGTGACGATGCCGATCCTTGTCGGCAGATGAGGGATGGGTACTTTATGCGCTTGGTCGAACAGTCCTTCTTTATAAAGCTTATCCTTCAACTGCTGGAACTGCAGCTGCAGCGCGCCGATGCCCTTCGGCTCTATCTCCTCCACTATCAACTGATAACTGCCGCGCGGCTCATAGACGCTGATCTTTCCGAAGCAGATGACCTTCATCCCGTCTTTCAGATTAAATTTGAGCCTCTCATTCGACCGCTTGAACATCGCGCACTGCACTACCGAGCCCGCATCCTTCAGACTGAAGTACATATGGCCGGATGAATGCCGCAGAAAATTCGATATTTCGCCCTCGACCCAGACCGCCGGGAAAGAGTTCTCGATTATCTGCCGTATATATTTCGTGAGTTCCGTTACCGAGTATATCTGCTTCTCTTTAGTCTCGTTCATCATCTCGTCCCAATGTCTCTTCACCGCTAACGGGGCCATCCACCGCTAACGGGGCCATCCATCCACCGCTAACGGGGCCATCCTGCAAGGGGACACCCTATAAGCCAGAATCCCGCGGGGTGTCCCCTTGCAGGATGGCCCCAGCGTTAGGTTGCTAGCTTTTCCTGAACCCGCTTTATCGAACTCGCCTTGCCGGTCTTATCGTCTATATCAAGAATAACGCCGTGGAGCTGTATATCGCCCTCGGCCATCTCGAACTTTGTGGGTAATTGTGTGAGGAAACGCCTGATAATCTGTTCTCTCTTGCGGCCTATGACGCCATCGAACGGCCCCGTCATCCCCACGTCGGAAATGAAAGCGGTCCCGCCTGAAAGTATCTTCTCGTCGGCCGTCTGGACATGTGTGTGGGTGCCCAGGACCGCGCTCGCCTCACCGTCCAGATAGTAGCCGAGGGCTATCTTCTCGCTGGTCGCTTCGGCATGCATGTCGATTATTATTATCCTGGCCCTGTCTTTGATCTTGCCTATTATCTCTTTAGCCGTCCTGAACGGGCATTCCACGGCGGCCATAAAGACGCGCCCGACCAGGTTAATAACCCCGATCTCCGGGCCTGAGCCTGACTCGAAAACGCCGTAACCGAACCCCGGCGCGCCCGCCGGATAATTCGCCGGACGGAGGATCCTCTTATCGGATCCCAGCTCATCCACCATCTCTTTTCGTTTCCAGATGTGATCGCCTGAGGTTATGACATCGACACCGTAACCGAATAACTCATCGGCCAGGGCGGGCGTCACCCCGCTGCCGGCGGCCATATTCTCGCCGTTCGCTATTACGAAATCTATGCTTTCACGCTTCCTGATCTTTGGGACCAGCTCCTCGACGGCGCGCCTGCCGGGCGAGCCGACTATATCGCCGATGAAAAGTATATTCATTATGTCTCCTCTATTTCGCGTACTCGACTGCCCGGGTCTCGCGCACCACCGTCACCTTGATCTGCCCCGGGTATTCGAGGCCCTCTTCGATCTTCTTAGTGATATCGCGCGCCATGACTGCCGCCTGTGCATCCGTTATCTTATCGGGCTGGACCATTACCCGTATCTCGCGCCCGGCCTGTATGGCATATGCCTTGGCGACTCCCTTAAACGAATCCGCGATCGCCTCCAGCTTCTCGAGCCTCTTGACGTAAGTCTCCAGCGTCTCCCTGCGGGCGCCCGGCCTCGTCGCGCTTATCGCGTCGGCTGCCTGCACAAGCACCGCCAGAAGCGTCTTTGGCTCGATATCCTGATGATGGGCCTCGATCGCATGGCAGATATTTTCCGACTCTCCGTACTTTCGCGCGAGATCAGCCCCGAGCTTTGAGTGTGTGCCCTCGACCTCATGGCTTATGGCTTTTCCTATATCGTGCAATAACCCGATCCGCTTCGCCAGCGTGAAGTCCAGTTTCAATTCGCTCGCCATTACGCCCATAAGATGCGCAACCTCTTTGGAATGCTGTAATACATTCTGGCCATAGCTGGTCCTGTATTTAAGGCGGCCAAGCAGTTTTATTATCTCCGGATGGACGCCGTGCAGTCCTGTGTCGAAGAGCGCCTTCTCGCCCTCCTCGCGCATCGTGTTCTCCATCTCTTTCTTGACCTTTTCGACTATCTCTTCGATCCTGCCAGGATGAATGCGCCCGTCCTGCAGAAGGCGTTCGAGCGAAAGTTTCGCTATCTCGCGTTTTATCGGATCGAACCCGGATAATATAACAGCCTCTGGCGTATCGTCTATGATGACATCGATGCCGGTCGCTATCTCAAGCGCGCGGATATTGCGCCCCTCGCGGCCTATGATCCTGCCCTTCATCTCATCGCTTGGCAGATGCACCACACTGACCGTCGTCTCTACCGTATGATCCGCCGCACAGCGCTGTATGGCGAGCCCGATGATCTTCCTGGCCTCCTTATCCGCTTTCTCCTTGGCCTCTTCCTCGCTCTTCTTTATGAATATGGCAGCCTCCTGCTTCACATCATCTTCAAGCTTCTTCAGCAGCAGCTGCCTTGCCTCTTCCCTGGTCATGCCCGATATGTTCTGAAGCTTCTCTTTCTCTTCCTGCAGCAACCTCTCCATCTCTTTATCTTTCGAGGCGAGCAGCTTCTCTTTTTCGACTAAAGAATGTTCCCTTCTTTCGTTATCCTTATCCTTGCGATCGAGTATGTCGACCTTGCGGTCCAGGTTCTCCTCTTTCTGGATGAGCCTCTTCTCTAATATGATCAGCTCCTGCCTGCGATCTTTGGTCTCCTTCTCAAATTCCGTCCTGAGCCTGAGAAGAACGTCCTTAGCCTGAAGCTCGGCCTCGTGCTTTAACTTGCCGGCCTCGGCCTTCGCCTCCTCCATCATTCTCTTCGCCCTGTCCTCGGCGTGTTTAATTTTGCCCTTCGCGTAAAACTTGCGGATAAAATAGCCCAGTCCGAAAAAGACTGCCCCGGAGATTCCCGCAAGGCCTATGTAGATTATAGTTGCCTCTTGATGCTGCATGGCTGTTACCTCCCTATGTAGAAACCGCCAAAGGCACAAAGACGCGTATACCGGGCATGAATATTTCTTTCACACCCTTAACGCGCTTTCCGCTCTTTTACGGTGTTATGCTGTGATTGTTTTCCAGACGGGAACGTCGTGAGAGTCTTTGGGTAGGTACTCCAGGACCTGAAAGTCGAAGGCGATGCCTATGGTCCTGGTCTCTTTGGGAAGGCCGCACAGAAATCGGTCGTAATAACCGTGCCCGCGGCCCAGCCTGACATTATTTTTGTCAAATGCTATGCCCGGCACCACGACCAAATCTATATCTTCTAAAGGAACCTCTCTGACGTGTCCAACGATCGGTTGGTAGATTCCAAAGTGCTGTCTTTCCAAATCTTTTTCCCTATCCTTAATTTCGCCTGCAATTAAGCGTTTTTCTTCTTTCAGTATCACAGGTACGCAGACTCTCTTTCCCATCTTTACCGCCTCATCTATCATGGAAAGTGTATCCACTTCATCCTTCAACGAGACGTAAAACATCACCAGCTTTGCTTTTTTGAACTCCTTCTCATTAAATAACTTATCTTTTATTATAGCACTTTTTTTCGATTTTTCAAGTGCCGAATGAGACTTTAGTTTTTCTATAATATGGCGCCGTATTTTATGCTTCATGCTCGCTCTTAAATTTCTTCTCTATCATGGGCTTGCCATGTTTCTTAAGATAATCGTTTATGGCCCCCGTAAGCGCCTGCTCGGCCAGAACGGAGCAATGCATCTTTATCTTCGGCAGCCCTCCCAGGGCCTCCGCTACCGCATGGTTCGATACTTTAAGGGCCTCCTGGATGGTCTTTCCTTTCACAAGTTCCGTAACCATGCTGGATGTGGCTATCGCGGCGCCGCATCCGAATGTCTTGAACTTGGCATCGGTGATAACTTCATTAATCGGGTCGACTTTTATATAAAGCCTCATTATGTCTCCACAAACAGGATTTCCCACATTGCCGATACCGTCGGCATCCGCTATCTCGCCCACGTTGCGGGGATTTCTGAAATGTTCCATCACTTTTTCCGAATATTGGCCTTCCATATCATTTTCCTTTCTCATATAGCGGTGACATCTCCCTCAGCCTCTGTATGATCGGGGGCAGCACCGCGAGAACGTAATCCATATCTTCTTTCGTATTGTCTCTGCCGAGTGAAAATCTTATAGACCCCTGCGCGTCCGCCGGATCGATGCCCATGGCGGTCAGCACATGGGAAGGTTCGAGCGTACCTGATGTGCATGCGGAGCCCGTCGAGACCGCTACGCCCTCCATATCGAGGTTTAACATTATCGATTCACCCTCCAGATATTTAAACCCGATATTCGCCGTATTCGGCAATCTTTTTTCGGGATATCCGTTAAGCCTTGTATGCGGTATCCGCGCTATTATACCTTTGTACAGATAATCTCTCAGCTCCCGCAGCCTTTCGGACTCTTCTCGAACCTCTTTTTTAGCAAGCTCCGCCGCCTTACCAAGTCCGACGATCCCGGGCACATTCTCAGTGCCCGCCCTCTTATTCATCTCATGGTGGCCGCCGTGCATTATAGCTTCTATCTTCGTACCTTTTCTTATATATATCGCTCCGACGCCTTTTGGCCCGTAGATCTTATGAGCCGACATCGAGAGCAGGTCGACCGGCATACTCTTCACTTCGAACGCCTCTTTGCTGACAGCCTGGACGGCGTCGGTATGAAAATATACCCCGCGCTCTTTCGCGATAGCGCCTATCTCGCTCACCGGTTCTATGGTCCCGACCTCATTATTGGCGTACATTATGGAGATGAGTACCGTCTTATCGGTTATGGCTCTCTTTACATCATCCGGATTGACGAGCCCATGTCCGTCAACAGGTAAATACGTTACTTTACATCCGTCTTTTTCTAAAGCTCTCGAAGCGTTAAGCACGGCGCTATGCTCGATCGAGGACGTTATTATATGATTGCCTTTATTACGTAACGCGCGCGCGACGCCCTTAATAGCAAAGTTATCCGATTCTGTCCCGCCGGAGGTAAATATGATCTCCTCCGGGCTCGACGCGCCTAAAAGCACTGCCACCTCTCCTCTTGCCTTGTCCACCGCCAGGCGCGCCGCGCGTCCGAACTGGTGGATGCTCGAGGCATTACCGTAGATCTCTTTGCAGAACGGAAGCATCGCCTCCAGGACCTCTTCACGCATCCTGGTAGTAGCGTTATTATCCAGATATACTCTTTTCATATTATTCCTCCATCTATCCGGCGGATTTTTTAAGCCTTATTGCTTTCGCCCGTTCACGCAATTCTTTCGCGTATCCGTTCTTACCGATCTTATCATAAAATATAGCCAGATAATCCATAAAGATAGCCAGATATTGATCGTTGGGTGGAAGCTTCTCCCGGAGTATCGATAACGCCCTTTGATAGAGCCGGTCAGCTTCCTTAGTATTTCCCGCGGCGGCCATGTAGGTAGCGAGGTTATCTACCGATCCGGCCACTTTAAGGTCATCGGGCCCGAATAGCTCCTCGCCTGTCTTAAGAGCTTCCCTGGCCACACCAACGGCTTCTTTATAATTACCATAGTAATAAAGGTCGAGTGCCTCGTCCGTCAGGCGCTGCCAGTCTTCCTCCGTAGAAGCGGCAAGGCACACGGAAAACGACAAAATCATCACAACGGCCGCTATCTTAAATATCCCGTTCATAAAATATCTCTTTTTTACAATGAAAGGCTGCGCGGCCTTAGAGATTTCGAATGGTCCTTAGGGGGCCTGACCTGCTTAAACAGATGAAGCTTATCCTGTTTTTTCAGTTCGTTATATATAAGGATCCAGGCGCAATCTTTATCCTTGTCAATTTCACACTTTCCTTTATCCTGCCCGCCGCATGGGCCGTTTAATAGCCCTTTAGGGCACCGCGTCACCGGACATATAAGGCCCGTGAGCTCGAGCACGCAATCTCCGCAGGCAGCGCATCTCTCGAGGAAAGCATTGCTTGAATCGATCTGGCCCATGAATAAGGTATCGCATCCGACGTGAATGGGCTTGCCGGTCCGTAGATTATCTTTGACGGACTGGATGCCAAGCCCGCAGGCGAGGACAAGTATAGCATCCGACGATTCTATCATCTTACGGCTTTTGGCAAGCTCGAGTTTGACTTTCGCGGCAACGCATGGCGCCGAGGGGACGCAGTAGCCGGTAACAACCTTACCTGCCTTCTCCAGCGCCTCCCTGATCTTCCTTACATCGTCTTCTCCACCCGTCTTGCAGGTCGTAGAGCATTCCCCGCACCCGATGATAAAAATCCTCGTCTGCCCTTCGAGAAATTTCAGTATCTCTTTAAACTCTTTCTGCCTGGTAATTATCATCTCTATGTCCCTTTCGGGGCCTGCGGGAAACGGCCGTCAAGGGCGGCCTTTATCATGGCCTTGATATCACCGCTAAAGTCTTTGGTGAGTATCCACTCTAAATACTCCCGGTCTTCTTTCGCGATATCCCTTATATGTTTCTTCCTGCCATGCTTACCGAACGTAGGATACAGCTCGCCGTTCCACCAGGAAAACTTCCGCTCTCTATCGAAATATTCGCTTCCGCGTTCATAGTCGAAATCCCTTAAGGACTCTATGCCTTTCTCTTCGGCGCCGTATCTCTTTATCTCGGCATCCAGTATATCCATAGCCGCCTCGGCATCGTTTAGAGCTGAATGCGCGTTTTCGAGTTCTTTGCCGCAATAGAGGAGATAGGCGGCCATCAGGTCCCGCCTTTCATGTATATGGTATATCTTCTGGGCGTCAAATATATTCCGGTCGCGCCAGTAAAAACTTAAGCCGGCATCGTAAAATTCGCGTTCCAATAAAGGCAGGTCAAACCGCAGGATATTAAAGCCCGCGAGGTCGGAATCCCCTATAAAGGAGAGCGCCTCTTTCGCGATATCCTTAAAACGCGGTTTGTCCTTAACGTCATCGTCCGTGATATTGATGATCCGTACGACATTCGGCGGTATGGGCATGCCGGGATTGACGCGTTTTATGTAGTCAGCCCTTGTCCCGTCGGGCATCATCTTTATCATCCCTATCTCGACGATCCTGTCTTTTTCGACCCATGTGCCGGTCGTCTCCAGATCCAGGACCACCAGCGGCCGTAATATCTTCATCTTATTCCGCCCTTTTATCCTTTTATTCTACAGCACCGGCTCGACTCTCTTGATCTCCGGGACAGCGCCCTTCAGTTCTCTCTCGACGAAATTCGCGAGAGTCATCTGGCTCATCGGACATCCGGCGCAGGCGCCTTTCAGGCGGACTTTGACCACACCGTCCTCGATCGCTACAAGTTCGATATCACCGCCATCCTGCTGCAGCGCGCGCCTTACCTTTGCCAGCGCTTTCTCTATTCTTTCTTTCATGATCTTTTCCTTTCTACTTGTCTACTTGCTCAAAAGCTCCCCGATATCGTTCTCGAACGTATCTTTAGGCCTGTAACCTATATATTTTTTCACTATATTAAATTTTTTATCAATAATAAATGTCGTCGGGATCGATCTGATCGGGCCGTATGCGGCATTTGCCTTATCATCTCCGATTAGGATAGTGTAATTCATTCCGAGTTTTTCGGCAAACGGTTTGACATCTTCCTGTGGTGTAAGCGAAACACCAATCATAACAAACCCTTGCTCGGCATGTTGCTTTTGAAGCGCTATAAAATCGGGGATCTCCTGTCTGCATGGAGGGCACCACGTAGCGAAGAAGTCGAGTATTATCACCTTTCCCTTAAAATCGGACAGCTTCACCGTATTGCCGTTCATATCACGCAGACTGATATCGGGCGCGACTGAGGGCGCTTCACCATATCCCTTAGCGCAAGCGCATAACAGAAATACCGGCACCAGCAGAATGAATGCTTTGGCAAATATATTCTTTCTCATAACCTCTCTCCTCATTTTATTTCGCGAAAATATTCACGACCTTTTGTGTAACCACATTTAACGAATCGGTGATTATCAGCGCCCCCACCAACACAAGGATAGCGCCCGCGGCCTTATTGATATATACCATGGCGCTTTTGAAACGGTTAAAATATACCAGAAATGTCTGCATCGCTATTGCCGTGATCAAAAACGGGACGCCTATTCCCATTGAATATAACGTAAGGAGCTTCACCCCCTCCGCCAGATTACCCTTAGTTCCGGCTATGACCAGTATCGAGCCGAACAGCGCTCCGGCGCACGGCGTCCACGCCGCCGCGAAAGTCACCCCTACCAGGAAAGAGCCCAAATAAGTCGCCTTCTTGACATGCAGTTGCAGGTGAAAGCTTTTTTCCAAAAAATCGATCTTCAGGACGCCCGTCAACATAAGGCCGAAGAGTGTTATCAGGGCGCCGCCGCCTATACGTATATACTTTTGATACGCGAAGAGTGTCTTACCGATGGCTGTCGCGGTGAGCCCCATCAATACAAATACGACCGAGAACCCGATTATAAACAGAATAGTGTGCGAAATCGTCTTCGCGCGGATATCTCTCTGGGCGTCCTTAAGGTCATTATATGATACTCCCGCGATGTACGCTATGAAAGACGGTATGAGCGGTAAGATGCAAGGCGACAGGAACGTTAAGAATCCCGCCGTAAACGCTCCTATATAAGCCACATGTTCTCCGGCCATAATTATTATCTCCGCTTTCTACGGAAGACGGGCTTTATTGCGCCTGGGTTATTCTTACCTTTATTATCCTCAGCTCTTCCTTCATCGCGGCGAGGTCTTCCATTATCGATTTCTGGTTGACGAGCACCTTATCCAGTTTCGCGGCCACCACGGAATCGGATGAATCGGAACTCTGCGCGTGTATGGCACGGCCCGTTAAACCTAAAACAGCCGCGGCAACCACGATGGAAATGAAAAATACAATAACAGTCTTCTTTATCTTCATGCTCTTCCTCCCTAGTTTATTCAGCCATATTGTAGGCTAAGTGCCGATATCTCTGATATCGGCCATATATAATTACGATATTATACCACTATATCGTTAAGCCGCAACAGATGCCGGTTACTAAAATCCTTTCAGGGCCTGGAACCCAACACCGAGTAAAAGCGAGGTAACTATTAAAACCCCTAAGAATATGGAGAGGACCTTCATCCCGTACTCTTTCCGCAGAACGAGAATTGTGCCATAGCTCGTGACGGGCCCTATGAGTAAAAGCGTCATACCGGCGCCTGAGTTCATGCCTTGCCGAATAAGGCTATCGACCAGCGGAACCGTTGCCGTAGAACATATATACATAAGTATGCCAAACACTATGGCAAATACGTAGCCGAACCATCCGCTTAAGAATTCCTTTATCAGTCTACCGAGAGGCATGAATGTCGCGACGAACGCCGCCAGGACTATTCCGATAAAAAGCTCCACGCCGATCTCTTTTGGCAGTTCAATATAAGCATATTTAAGGGCTGAGATAAACTTCTGAGCAAAAGTCTTTTTCTTGTGCAGGTGCGCATGGGCCGGATCTATCTCGCAGTGCGGACATTTTATTGGTCCGGCCGCCCGCCGGGGAGCATGCCTGATCGTATTGCCTACGAGCCCCATCAATACACCCATTATTATCACGGCAAAAAATATGTATACGGTGAACTTGAGCCCCAGCACACTATATGAGACAAAGAGCGCGCTGATGGACGTGGCAGGCGTAGCGACCAGGAACGCCAATACCGGCCCGAGCCTTGCGCCCTTCTTATAAAAACTCACCGCTATGGGCAAACTACCCCAGCAACATACGGGAAGAAGCGTGCCAATCAGGGTTGAGGCAAGGATGGGCATTATCCCTCCGGATCCTAAATATTTCAGGACGGCGTCTTCCGGAATAAGCTCGTGCACTATACCGCTTATAAAAAATCCTACAGCCAGCGCCGGAAGCACCTCGGCCAGATAATGAAGAAATATATGTATGAAATGCTCCATATATTTAAATTACTCCTCTTCTTTTACCGGCCGTTCTTTCAGCCCTTTGAACGCATATCCGGACGAAGCACCCGGAAGCGTCTGGACAGGCTCGGTCAGGAAAAATTGCTTGTCACTGATCCACTTCTTGAGTTCCTCGGCTATCTCAAGAGCCTTGGCGTAACTTGAGAGCGAGGAGGTCGGGACCTCCTTGCCCTGTACGGTGATCTTCCCGCTCTTAAGCTGTTTATAATTCACTTCTCCGAGCGAGCTCGCCCTGCCTTGTGGATAATCTTCGCTGTAATCCACTATCTGCGCCCATATATCCTCATCTTTTACCGCGGCGTATTTCAATATTTCCTCGTCGAGGATGGGGATCGGGATCCCGAGGCCTACGCTGAGGCTTGAGCCGTACCCCTGGAACGATATGCCGCGCAGCCATGACGCGCTCATCTGCTTCAGGTCGCCCATCACGGCAAGCGTCCCGGCAGGCGCTTGAGGGACTTCGTTCTCCTTGCGTTTTACTCCGGGATTGTGCTGCGTGCCGTGCCAGTATACGTAGCCCACGCCTCCACCGAGAAATATCCTGGTCCCCAACCCTATGGTCTTATAGTGCGGATCCTTTAATAGCGGCGACAGCTGTCCCGCCGAACAATAGTTCGCGTTTCCTATATTCGCTTTGAGCATACCCATATAGGTATAGATATTCTTCGAAGATGAAAGGTTAACGGCGCAGTTATAATTCTGATAACAATTTCTGGGGTTTAATAAGACCGACTCATTAATGTCTTTGATATTAATGTATGTCTTGATATGCTTACGCGGATAGCAGTCGGTGCCATACGCCGTGCCTTCCAGGATAACGTCTTTCCCCGCGACCAGCTCCTCGATAACGTGGCCGCCGCCGTATTTGAATTCTCCCGGGTAGACTTTGTTCCTCGGGTCATCATCAGGCATAGCGGTAGCGCCGATATAAATATCCACCGCCGCGAAACCCGTATATGCGGGCACGTTATTCAATGTGACATGGCCGCCGCCTAGTTTTATCTTCGGTTTCGAGTGGCCTATATTCAGATACGCTCCCGATGAGCACATCGGCCCGAAAGTCCCTGTCGTCACGACATCGACTTTACGCGCCGTCTCTTTAAGGCCCTTCTTCTCGACGAGATCGATGACCTCGTCGGCGGTCACGACCACCACCTCACCGCGCTTTATTTTCTCGTTGATCTCTTTTATCGTCTTAGCCATCTTTTACACCACTCCTCTCTAAAATACTGCGCTAGACCTTAAAACCGTCTTCCATCGAAAGATATCTCTCTCCCGTATCAGGCAATATCGTTACCACTGTCTTGCCTTTACCCAGCTCGCGGGAGACCTTAAGCGCCGCCCATAACGCCGCGCCGCTCGAAACGCCGGCAAATATGCCCTCATCTCTTGCCAGCGCCCTCGATGTATTGAAAGCATCGTAATCTTCCACTTGCACTATTTCGTCTATAATTTTAATATTCAATACTTCGGGCACGAATCCCGCTCCTATGCCCTGTATTTTGTGCACCCCCGGCTTTCCACCCGACAGGACCGGGCTATTCTTGGGTTCGACCGCTATTATCTTTATCTTTGGATTATGCTTCTTCAGGACTTCTCCTACTCCTGTCAGAGTGCCGCCCGTTCCGACTCCGGCGACAAACGCGTCGAGGTTGCCGCCTGTGGCCTCAAGGATCTCTTTTGCTGTGGTCTTCCTGTGCGCTTCCGGATTTGCCGGATTCTTGAACTGCTGCGGCATGAAACTATTCGGCGCTTTCTTCGACAGCTCCTCCGCCTTCTCCACCGCACCCCTCATGCCTTTAGCGCCTTCTGTAAGGACTATATCCGCTCCATAGGCTTTTAATATCTGCCTGCGCTCGATGCTCATAGTTTCGGGCATCGTAAGCACGCATCTGTATCCCTTCGCCGCGGAGATCATAGCAAGCCCGATGCCGGTGTTGCCGCTCGTCGGCTCGATTATAGTCGAGCCCTTCTTCAATAAGCCCTTCTTTTCAGCGGCCTCTATCATTGAAAGGCATATCCTGTCCTTTATGCTTCCGCCCGGGTTGAATTGCTCGAGCTTGACCAGCACCTCCGCCATGCCGGGAGTGACAAGGCGCCCTAACCTGACCATCGGAGTATCCCCTATTAACTCGGATATGTCTTTAGCGATCTTTTTTGCCATGGCTTCACCTCTTATATTGAATATTCATAAACCGACTGTTCCCCCAGGCTTCTATTTTTATACCTTAATACGAGCTCTTCGAACGTTACCGTGTCCACCACCACCGATATAGCGTCCCCCACTTCCTTCCAGAGGTCGCGGAATATACAGCTCTTTATATCTTTACATCTGGTATAGGCGCCTTTCTCCACACATGCGATAGGCTCGATCGGGCCCTCAAAGAACCTTATGACCTCGCCGATAGTTATATCTTTGGGGTCTTTTGCCAAGAGAAACCCGCCTTTAACTCCGCGCCTGGATTTAACGAATCCTCCGCGCCTTAGCGATAGGAGTATCTGCTCGAGGAAATTTGTCGGCATATCACCCAGCTTCGCTATTTCGGTAATTGACAGCACGCCTTCCTCTGGATCGCCGTAATTTAAGGCGAGTTGGAATAGCGCCTTCAATGCGTAATCACCTTTGTATGTTATCTTCACCGTCGGGATCCTTTCTAAAGACGATATATATGATTGACTTAGTAGTGATTATACCATAGCTGCTGCTTTTGTCAACTATTATTTTTAAAATTACTCCGAAAATGAGGACTGTAAAAAAATAGGGACTGTCCCAACGTGTTTACTAAGCGTTGAATGGGACTGTCCCTATTTTTCAAAACTCTACTGGTAAATACTGTTATGTATAAAAAAGCTAGTTTATATCTCTTGACAGTCCTTCCTTATATAGTACAATGTTTACAGTCTTAACAGTTAGCACATTGAATTCTTAGCACTATAAAAACGGAGGATGTATGGTAAGAGTGAATAAAGTAATATCGATGATAGTCTCAGCATGCTTTCTGCTCAATGCCGTAGCATCGGACCTTGCATTCAGTCAGACATTAAATCACGGCCCTAATACGGATAAGCTCGCTACGCCTTCAGGATTAAGTGACATCGTAGGAATACAGCCTAAGGATGAGGGAAGAATAAAGCTTGCGCTTGAAAATCTGCTCATGCAATTATTTCGTAACAGACAAATTATAGATATATCTGCTTTCAAAACACTGGGAAAGCGGTATTTTAAAGAGAATACTATATTTCAGCCGGCTGATATACAATTCTTCTGTCATGAGGTAAAGCGTACAAATGCCGGGCCTTGTGTTATGGTCAGGCTAAAGGATAAATACGGTTTAAGGACCTATTATGCTACGTTCCCTTTACAGAAAGACAAGGATGGCGGCGTCCCTATAAATATATATACAAAGGAGCAATATAAAAGCGCCGCCGAGTTCAAAAATGGAACGCCTGAAATAAACCCGGAGGATACCATAGCAGTTAATAGATATGTGGAAAAGAATGAACGGGTAATCGATAAATTTATAAGAGAGCGTATAGTAGCGGGTGATTTCGCCGAAATGAAAGGACGCGCGGAAAAACTCGATCTTGACCAGAGATTCCCGAGTAGAATAAAATCTAAGTTGTATTTCGAAAATTTTTTACCCTTGTTGCAAGATGATTTGGAAAAATTTCTGGGCATATTTAACATAAGCCTTTCCACAGCTTTTGATGGGAAAAATATTGTTTTTATAAAAGTGCCTCAGGGTGTTGATTATCCGGTTATCTACGAAAATGGTCAGCCTATAACGGTAAAAAGCCATACAAGTGAAAATGCCGTATATTTCTTTTTGGACAAGATTAAGTTTGAACGGCTGGAAAGGGACTCTATTTTACTTGATGGCACACATAGTGATATTTGTTTTGGTCAAATCCTCGCCATTATATCGATATCGCTAGACACAATAGTTCATGAAATCGGTGTGGCATATGGACTTCCGTATGAAATAACTCCGGAAGGAGAAATAGTAAATGACCTGGACAAGGCATATGCGCAGGATTATTTGGAACTAGGTGATAAGCTATTAACGCAATTTCCTCGTTTAAGGAATCTAACTAAAGCCAATCTCGACAAAAACCTTTTAACGCGCGACTACGCGGCTGGTGCATCTTCCTCTAATAATGGGGCTGAAATGTGCATTTTAAGAAACCAGTGGAAAGGGCAAGATATCCAGGTGCCCCTGGAAGTAGCAAGAAAAGTTTTCCAGGAAATCGTGCGCCTTAAATCTGAGGATCCCAATAAATGGCATGCGCTTTTGACATTTACCGAATTTCTGTATGAAAAAGACCTCATGTCTTACACATTGCACGAGGAAACACGTTTCTGGCGATCATCGTCCTTGAAAAAAGCTTTAGACGTTCTCAGTGGAAGCATTTTCATTAATAACAATAGAACTGCGCCAGAATATGTTTGCGCGATTATCCGCAATTCATTCGAATCGAAGCCTGTGACTGACGAGCTCTTTTCTGGCACCTTTAATTCTCCGAACAGTGCTTATCTTATGGATCCGTTAAAAGGCGGCAGTGAAAAGGATTATCAAAATAGTATGTTATTACGAGATCCCGTAACCTCCCCATTCGATATCTTCGCCCAGGGCTTCTCCCTTAACATCGGCGCTTATACGGACCAGACAAACCTCCCCCATCTTAAAGAGATCGGGATCGGGGCTTCCCTGGTCGGTCATAGCGAGACGAGATATCGTGAAGTT